>JBPOHC010000306.1:0-17793 GCA_052035985.1 Myxococcota bacterium
AGCAACCGCGACGCGATCGCGAGCGCCCTCGGCGCGCCGAAGGCCGACGCGCTCGGTGACATCCTCGACGCGATCGCGGCGTCGCAGTCGGCGGCCTTCGGGTCCATCGGAGAGGGCGTGGCGAAGCTCCTCACGTTCGTCACGCACGCGCAGGACCTGCTCTCGATCCACCGCGTTCACAGCGGCGTCGGCGCGGGGCCGCGCACATCGAAGACGAGCGTCACGGGCGCGCTCCTCGACGTGCAGGCGATGATGTCTGACGCCGTCGCGCGGCGCGGCGGGCGGCTCACGGCCTACGCCGAGGGCGAGCTCCGCGGCGTCACGGTCGACGGGGTGCGCGTGCTCCGCGCGCTCATCAACGCGGTGCAGAACGCCGTCGAGGCGTACGAAGAAGCGCCCGGCGACGCGCCCCTCGAGGTGACCGTGCTCGCGTCGCTGCTCCCCGACGGCGCGCTGCAGCTCTGCGTGCGCGACAACGGGCCGGGCTTCTCGCGCGGCGGCGAGGAGCTCTTCGCCGACGGCTTCACGACGCGGTCTCGCGGCTCGGGGCGCGGCCTCGGCGCGGCGCGCGACGCGGTGGCGCCCCTCGGCGGAACGGTCTCCATCGCCAGCGACGGCCCCGGTCGCGGCGCCCTCTTCACGCTCACCATCCCTGCGGCACGGAGTACGACGCAATGACCCTCGACCCCAGGTTGAACGCGCGGGTCCTCGTCATCGACGACGAGGAGGCCGTCCGAGACAGCTTTCGCGTGGCCCTCAAGCGCGCGCCTCGCGACGACGAGCGGGTGCGCGCCGCGGCCAGCGTCCTCTTCGACGAGCCGCCGTCGGCGCACCCGGCGAACCCGCAGCAGACGAGCGGGGTGAGCTTCGAACTCGACGTGGCCGAAGACGGCGCGCGAGGCGTGGAGGCCGTGCGCGCGGCGACCCTCGCGGGGCGCCCCTACGCGGTGGTCTTCTGCGACATCCGCATGCCCGGGATCGACGGCATCGAGACCGTGACGCAGCTCCGCGCGATCGACCGCCGCGCCGAGGTGGTGTTCATCACGGCCTACAGCGACCACGGCATCGAGACCATCACCGAGCGCGCGGGCGCCGACGTGGGGTACTTCGTAAAGCCCTTCGTCTCCGACGAGGTCCGCCAGCTCGCGACCAAGCTCGTGATCGAGTGGAACAAGGCCCGCGAGATCGAGGCCCTGGTGCGCGCCGTCGCGGCGTTGCGCGGCGAGCGGCGGGACATCCACCGCCTCGTCGAGCACCTGCTCCGAGAGATCTGCATGTGGCTCGACACAGACTCCGCGGCGCTCTTGCGCAGGGCGCGCGGCGGCGGCTTCGCGTTTGACCTCGGCGTCGGGACGCTCGCCGACGCCGACGCCGTGCGCGAGGTCGTCGACCGCCTCAACGGCCAGCTCACGGAGAGCGACTCGGCCGACGTGAGCACCCTGCCCGACGGCACGTCGGTGCTGCCGATCCACGAGTTCGGCGTGGCGATCGCGCTGTCGGGGAGGCACCGCATCACCCCCGATCGGCGCTACCTGCTCGAGGTGTTCCTCGAGAACGCGGCCTTCGCGCTGAGGCACAACGACATCGCGACGCGGCTCGCGGAGGCCGAGCGGCTCGCGTCGGTGGGGCGCGCGATGGGGTACATCGTCCACGACCTGCGCAACCCCCTGGGCGTGGCGCAGATGCTCGCGCACGTGCAGGCCGTGGACGCCGACACGGGCCCCGAGGCCCGCGAGGTCTTCCACCAGATCGAGATCCAGATCCGCCGCGCGATCGAGCTCCTCAACGACACGCTGGCCGTGTGCCGCAAGGACCTCCGCGTGAGGCCCGCGAACGTCGACGCCGCGAAGCTCCTCGACGACGGGGGCGCGCTCTGGCGGGTGATGCTCTCGCAGCGGAACGTCCCCTTCGCGGCGTCGTGCGCGCCGGGGACGGTGCTCTACGCCGACGTGAAGGCCGTCGAGCGCGTGCTTCACAACCTCACGAAGAACGCCGCCGACGCGGTGATCGGGCGCGTGGGCGGCCGCGTCGAGGTGGGGGCGCGCGCCGTCGAGGGCGGCGCCGAGCTCTGGGTCGCGGACAACGGCAGCGGGGTCTCGGAGACGCTGCTCCCGTCGCTCTTTCAGCCCTTCGCGACGGAGGGCAAGGACGGCGGGACGGGCTTCGGCCTCGCGATCGTTCAGCAGGTGGCCGAGGCGCACGGCGGGGGCGTGCGGTACGCCCGCGAGGCGGGGATGAGCCGGTTCACGGTGCACCTCCCCGCGGAGGGCGCGCTCAGCGCGAGCGCACGCGCGAAGAGATGATCTCTCGCAGCAGCTCGGGGTCGATGGGCTTCTCGTACCAGACCACGGGAGCGCCCTGGAGGAAGTCTCTCGCCGCCGGAGAGAACGCCCCCGCCGTGAGGAAGATCATGCGCTGCGCGAGGGCCGGCGCGACCTCGAGCACCCTGCGATAGACCTTCTCGCCCGACATCGCGGGCATCATCATGTCGCAGAGAAAGGCGTCGAACTCCTCGCCCGCCTCGATGCGCGCCAGGGCCTCCGAGGGCTTCGTCGTCGAGGTCACCTCGTGGTCGATGCGGAGGATGCGCGCCATGAGGTCGAGCAGCACGGGCTCGTCGTCGAGCACGAGCACGCGGCCCCTGCGACGCGCGTGGACCGCGCCCGGCGGGGGCTCCCGGTTCGACGCGCGACGGGCCTCCAACGCGCCCGCGACGCGGAACGACAGCGTCGAGCGCTTCAGCACGCGCGACGACCCGTCGGGCGCGGCGGCGCGGTGCTCGACCTCGACCTCGACCTCGACCTCCCGGCTCGATGCGCGGAGGGTGATCGTGTGTGACTCGGGGTCGCCGTCGGGGATTCCGCGCACCACCTCGAGCACCGCCGAGAGGATCGTGCGGCCCGCGCGCGCCGTGTCGCCCACGACGTGCGGCAGAGGCCCGACCTCGACGACGAAGCCCGCGCGCTGCTTCGCGACGGTCACGGTCACCGCGCGCACCGCGTCGAGGACGTGCGCGAGGTCGACGGCCTCCCTCGACGCGGCGCCGTAGACGCCGAACACGCCCACGCCGCGCGTGACGCTGGCGGCGCCGTCGATCCCGTCGCGCACGCTCCCCGCGGCGTCGAGCACGGTCTCGAGGGTGACCCGCATCGCGTCGACGTCGACGGGCGTCGCGTCGTCGAGCACGTTGAGCATCGTGCGCACCACGTGTCGGATGATCCCGACGCCCGCGAGCGCCTCCATGAGCTGCGTGTTGATGCCGTGCGCGACGCTCGCGGAGAACGCGCCGAACGAGGCTTCCTCGTCGCTGTTCGTGAGGAGCGCATCGAGCGCAGACGCGTCGCGTCGGTGCCCGTCACCCCCGTCCGCGCCCGTCCCGGCGGTTGCTGGTGCCATGAGCTGATGTCCCTTCAATCGTTCGAGGGATGAATCAAAAAGGCACCCTACGGTCATCGTATCGCGACGTCAATCGCCGCGACCGACGCCTACGCCGACGCGCAGAAGCCCTCGTAGTCGACGTAGCCCGTGATGGTGGGCGCTTCGCCACACATGGGGCAACCCGCGTCTCGACGGAGCTTCAGCTCGCGGAAGCGCATCGCGAGCGAGTCGTAGGTGAGGAGCCTCCCGACGAGGCACTCTCCCTTCTTCAAGATCAGCTTGAGCACCTCGGTGGCCTGGAGCATCCCGATGAGGCCGGGGAGCACGCCGAGCACGCCCGCCTCGTGGCACGAAGGCGCGAGGTGCGCGGGCGGAGGCTGCGGATAGAGGCAGCGGTAACACGGTCCCTCATAGGGGACGAAGGTCGTCACCTGACCTTCGAAGCGGTACACGCTGCCGTGCACCACGGGCTTGCGCTTCATCACCGAGGCGTCGTTCACGAGGTATCGCGTCGGGAAGTTGTCGCAGCCGTCGAGCACCACGTCGTACGCGTCGAAGAGCCGGTCGACGTTCTCGCTCGTGAGCCGCTCGCGGTGCTTGACCACCCGCACATCTGGGTTGAGCTCTCGCAAGGTCTCTTCCACCGAGTCGACCTTGGGGTCGCCCACCCGCGACGTGCGGTGCACCACCTGACGCTGGAGGTTCGACGCGTCGACCACGTCTGCATCGACCACGCCGAGCGTGCCCACGCCCGCGGCCGCGAGGTAGAGCGCCGCGGGTGATCCCAGCCCGCCCGCGCCGAGGAGCAGCACCTTCGCGTCGAGGAGCCTCGCCTGCCCCGCCTCGCCCACCTCGGGGAGCATGAGGTGCCTCGCGTACCGCTGCCGCTGCGCGTCGGTGAGCGCCCGCGGGACCGCGAAAGGATATCCCCGGTCGCGCCACTGCGCGAAGCCTGGATTGGCGCTCTCGACGCGCGCGTAGCCCATCTCGGCGAGCGTGCGCGCCGCGAGGGCCGAGCGCGTGCCGCCCTGGCAATAGAGCACCAGGCGCGCGCCGCGGTCGGGCGCCGTCTGTTCGATGCGCTGCTCGAGGAAGCCCCTCGGCACGCTCACCGCGCCCGCGATGTGGCCCGCGCGAAACTCCTCGGCCTCGCGCACGTCGACGAGCGTGAGGGGATCGCCCGCGTCGAGGGACTCCTTGAGCGCCTCGAGCGACACCTCGCGGATGGCGCCGCGCGCCTCGGACATGAGCTCTTGAAAGGTCTTCGACATGGTGCGCCGCTCCGTGCGCGCGATGATGCTCGGAGTCGCGGGGAGAAATCCATCGCGGCGAGGGAGCGCGGCGGGTGACGGGCGTTGACGCGCGCGCGGGCATCACGTAACCGTCGCCCGCGATGGCGAGGCTCACCTATCGAGACGCGGGCGTGGACATCGAAGCGGGGGACTCCCTCGTCGAGCGCATCCGTCCGCACGTTCGCACCACGCGCCGCCCCGAGGTGATCGCCGACGTCGGCGGCTTCGCGGGCCTCTGTCGGCTGCCCCTCGGCGTGCGCGACCCCGTGCTCGTGAGCGGCACCGACGGCGTGGGCACCAAGCTCAAGCTGGCCTTTCAGACCGGCGTGCACGACACCGTGGGCATCGACCTCGTGGCCATGTGCGCCAACGACGTGGTCACCGTCGGCGCCGACTGCCTGTTCTTTCTCGACTACTTCGCCGCGGGCAAGCTCGACGTCGGCGTCGCGGAGCGCGTCATCGCGGGCGTCGCCGACGGGTGCCGCCGCGCGGGCTGCACGCTCCTCGGCGGCGAGACCGCGGAGCTCCCGGGCATGTACGCCGAGGGCGAGTACGACCTCGCGGGCTTCTGCGTGGGCGTGGTCGAGCGCGACGAGCTCCTCGACGGCCGCTCGGTGAAGGTCGGCGACGTGGCCATCGGGGTGCTCTCCTCGGGGCTGCACTCCAACGGCTACTCGCTCGCGCGACGCGCCCTGCTCGACGTGGCGGGCTACAAGCTCGATCAGCACGTGGGCGGCCTCGGACGCTCGCTCGGAGAGGCCCTCCTCGAGCCCACCATCGTGTACGCGCGGCCCCTTCGAAGGGCCATGTCGTCGGGGCAGATCCGTGCGATGGCGCACATCACGGGCGGCGGCATCGCGGGCAACGTCCCGCGCGTGCTGCCCGACGGGATCGGCGTCGCGATCGACCCGCGGCGTTGGATTCGTCACGAGCTCTTCGACATCATCCAGAAGGCGGGTGACATCGACGAGGCCGAGATGCGCCGCACGTTCAACCTCGGGCTCGGCATGGTGGTCATCGCCGAGGCCGCGGGCGCAGACACGGTTCTCCGCGAGCTCAAGGCGCACCACCTCGACGCGGCGATCGTGGGCGAGGTGGTCCCCTCCGACGCCGTCGACGACGCGCGCGTCACCTTTGTCGGAGACTGATCCGCCATGCGCCTCGGCGTGCTGGTCTCGGGCTCTGGGACGAACCTCCAGGCGCTCCTCGACGCCGAGGCCGCGGGGTCGCTCTCGGGCTCCGTGGCCGTGGTGATCTCGAACAAGCACGGCGTCGCGGCCCTCGATCGCGCGGCGAAGCACGGCGTTCCGTCGGTGGTGATCTCGCACCGCGAGCACGCGACGCGCGAAGACTTCGACCGCGCCCTCGTCGCGACATTGAGAGAGCACGGCGTCGAGCTCGTGGTGCTCGCGGGCTTCATGCGCATCGTGACGCGGGTGTTCCTCGACGCGTTTCCGCAGCGCGTGGTGAACGTGCACCCTTCGCTCCTGCCTGCGTTTCCCGGGGTTGACGCGCAGGCGCAGGCGCTCGCCTACGGGGCCAAGGTCACGGGCTGCACGGTGCACCTCGTCGACGCGGGCGTTGATACGGGACCCATCCTCGCGCAGACCCCCGTCGCGGTGCTCGACGACGACACCGTCGACACGCTCAAGGCACGCATCCTCCGCGAGGAGCACCGCACGCTCGTCGCGGCCGTGAACGCCGTCGCCACGGGACGCGCGCGCCTCGACGGACGCCGCGTGACCATCGCGCCGTGACCGCGCCTCGGAGCTTCTACGAGGTCGTCGTGGTGGGCGCCTCGCTGGCCTCGCTCGCGGCGGGCGCCCTCCTCGCGCGCAGGGGGTTTCGCGTCGCCGTGCTCGGCCACGGGACGCGCCCGCGCACCTACGAGTACGACGGCCTCACGCTGCGCCGCGACCTCGGCTGCGTGGAGTTCCTCGAGGCCCCGGCGTTTCGAAGGGTGATGTCGGAGCTCGCGCTCCTGCCCGCGGTGCGACGGAGGGCGCAGCCGCTCGACCCCGCGTGGCAGGTGGTGCTCCCGCAGCAGCGCCTCGACGTGTACGCCGACCCCGAGCGCAGGCTCGCGGAGCTCGACCGCGAGTTCCCCGAGGTGCACCGCCCCGTCGAGGATTTCTACGCCAACCTCGACCGCGCGAACGCCTCGCTCGACAAGCTCTTCGGCGCCGACGTCACCTGGCCTCCGAACGGCTTCTTCGACCGCCGCGCAGCGCGCAGGTCCTCGCCCGATCAGCCCTTCGGCGCCGACGGACTCAAGGGCGACGTGTTCGCGGAGTTCGCCGCCGATCACCCCTTTCGCACCTTCGTCGACGCGCAGACGCGCTTCTCGGGCTCCCTCGACCCCGACCGCATGACCCCCGTCGCGCGCACGCGCCTCCACAGCGCCGCACGCCGCGGTGTCTTTCTCGCCGAGGGTGGAATCGACGGCGTTCGAAGACTCCTCGAAGAGCGCATCCTCCAGCACGGCGGCGACGTGCGGTCGCGCGACGAGGCCGACCGCGTGACGCTCCGTCGCGGACACGTCGAGAGCGTCGTGCTCGCGGGCACCGACGAGGTGCTCGGCTGCGGCTTCGTGGTGACCTCCCTCGACGCCGCGGCGGCGCAGCGGCTCACGGGGCAGCCCTCGTCGCGCGCGTACGCCATCAAGCAGCTCGCGGTGCGTCCGCGCTACTACCGCTACGTGCTCAACGTCGCGGTGCGCGCCGAGGCGATCCCCGTGGGCATGGCCCCGCGGGTGTACTTCGTCGCAGACCTGCGACGGCCGCTCGCGGAAGAGAACCTCCTCGCCGTCGAGTGCGCCCCCGCCGACGCCCTGGGACGCGTGGTGATCACGGTCTGCGCGCTGCTCCCTCGCTCCGCCGTCGAAGAGGGTGAGGCGTACCTCCACCGCGTGCGAGGCCGCGTGCTCGCGTCGCTCGGAGAGCTCGTTCCCTTTCTCGATCGGCACGTGCTGGTGATCGACTCGCCGCACGACGGACACCCCCTCGAAGACCGCGTGAAGTCGACGTCGGTGCAGCTCGAGGCGCGCTGGTCGGGCGCCGCGGAGCCCATGGAGGCCGTCGACGATCGCGGCCCCGACAGCTTCATGGGCGTGTGCGGTCTGCCCGTGCGCGCCGACGTGGGAGGGATGCTCCTCGTGGGGCGTCAGGTGGTGCCGGGCCTCGGCGTCGAGGGTCAGCTCCTCGCGGCGCTCTCGGCGTCGGCGATGATCACGCGGACCGATCGCACCAAGGAGCGCATGCGCCGCGAGCTGTGGAGCAAGGCCGAGGCGTAGCGCGCGCTCGGCTCACTGCGACGGGTGTTTTCGAGGGGAAGGGATGCGCGGCGACGAGAGGGCGCGCGATCAGCGAGGCGTGCGGCCCGCGAGGATGTCTTCGATCGCGGTGTACTCGCGCTCGAACATCACGCGCTGCTCGGTGACGATCTGAAAGTTGCGGTCGTTCATCTCGGTGGGCTCGGCGCGGCCGAGGTCCCACATCTGACGGCCGATCTCCGAGAGCTGGTCGCAGATGTCGCCGAGGAGCTGGAGGCTGCGCGTGCGGCGGTCCTGCCCGGCGAAGTTGTCGGCGTAGAGCTTGAAGAGTTCGTTCGCGGCGCCGCCGAGGTTGGCCTGGAGGTCGGTGAAGCGCGTCGTCTGCCGCGCCTTGCGGATCTCTTCGAGCTCGACGCGGTAGGTGCCGAGGCTCTCCTCGACGATCTTGATGTTCTGCTCGTTGTAGTCGGTGCGCAGGCCCTGATCGCGCAGCGTGCGCATGCGGTCTTGAATCTGCGTGAGGTTGTCGATCATGCGCTGGAGGAGCGCCGGTCGACGCGTGACGCGCGCCTTGCCCGCGAAGTGCGTGTCGTAGACCTTGAACTGCCCGTTGGCGCACTCGGCGAGGCCGCCGGCCTGCTCCTCGAGCGTGCCCATCGCGCGGGCCTCGACGATCTCGCCGCGCTCGTTGGTGTACGCCTCGATGTTCTGCGTCACGAGGTCGAGGTCCTCGCGCGTGCCGTGGCCCGAGGGGATGTTCGCCTCGAGCTCCTTCATGCCGTCGCGGACGCGCGCGAGGTCGTCGATGATCTCGGCGAGGAGGCCGAGGTCGCGCGTGTTGCGGGGCTTGCCGGCGAAGTGACGGTGGTACGCGGCGAAGGCGAGGTTCGCCTCGGTGCGCAGGGCGTCGAAGTCCTCGAAGTCGGGGCCGAGGCTCTTGACGCGCATGATCTCCTTGCGCTCGGTCTCGTAGATCTGGAGGCTCTGGCGCACGGTGTCGCGGAGCTGGCCGAACTCCGACGCGGGGACGTTGCGCTGGATGCGCTCGAGGTCCTGCTGCGCGCGCTTCATGCGGTTGACGAGCTCGTTGAGCACCGAGAGGTCGCGCGTGACGCGCGACTGACCCGCGAAGCGGGCGTCGTACTCCGCGCCGATCTGGTCGATCTGGTCGCGGATCATTCGAAGGGTCGGGGTCTGTGTCGCCATATGGGGCGCGGAGACTACTTCCGACCCCACGCGGGAAGCAAACCCCAGAGCGCGCCCCGACGCTCGTCGCGCGGCGCCGAGGCGCGCTCGTATTCGCGCGATCGTTCTCTCTCACCGCGCTCGCCCTCGGGCCTGAATCGGATGTTCGTGAAGCGCTCGGGGTATTTGCCCGACACCGTGGAATAGAACGCCCGGATGCGCTCCACGTCGGCCTCGAGGTTGTCGCCCGGCACGAACGCGTCGCCCACGCCGCCGCGCTTGCGCGCGTAGTCGAGATATCCGAGCGCGATGGGCACGCCCGCGCCGCGCGCGACCCAGTAGAAGCCCGACTTCCAGTACCCCGTGGCGCCGCGCGTCCCCTCGGGGGCGATCACCAGCACCATGCGCTCGCGCTCTTGAAACATCTTCACGAGCTGCTGCACCTGATCGAGCTTCGCGCGACGATCGATCGCCACGCCCCCGATCGCGCGAAAGAACCACCCGAAGGGCCCTTCGAAGAGCGTGTGCTTGCCCGCCCAGCTCGCGTCGATGCCGAGCACCCACGCGACGCCGAGCGTCACCGGCAGGTCCCAGCTCGTCGTGTGCGGCGCCGCGATGATCACGTACTTCTGCACCTCGGGCGCGGCGCCCTCGACCTCCCAACCGAGGAGGTCCAGCGTGGCGCGACCCACCCAGTACCTCACGGACCTTCCAGCGACCTGCACGGCGACGAGTCCTTTCATGCCGCGGCGGTGAATCGCACGGCGGCGCGAGACTCTACCCGCGCCGGTGGCCCCCGACGTGACAAGAATCAACCCGCGTCGAAGGACAATTCAACCGACGCAACGCGTCGCAAATCACGTCTTCGCCCGCTGCGCGACGGACAGAGAACGTCACGCGGCGCGCGCGCCCGCTGGACTCCGCGCGCCCATCGGATACGGTGCCGCCAGAGGTCACGACCGCCGTGGAAGATGTAACCGACGTCACGCTTCGCCGCCCGATTCGCCCCGAGGATCAAGACCCGCGACTGTGGCGCGCCGAGGGCTGGACCGCGCGCGTGCTCAAGAACATCGACGACGACGGGTGGGCCGTCGAGATGACCCGCGACGGCGACCCCGAGCCCGCGCTCGTGGGCCCCTGGACGATGGGCCGCGACAAGAAGAACCCCAAGCCCCTCGATCAGTCGGCCTTCGCCACGCTGGTGAAGACCGCGACGGAGGTGCTCCAGCGCCACGAGCACGCGCGCAGGGCGATGCTCCACCGCAGCGTGACGGTGCCGCGACCCGAGGGCGCCGTGCGCGTCGACCTCGACATCGTGCCCGACGAAGACGACCCCCACGCGATCCTCGCGGCCTTCGACGAGGCGGGCGAGCGCGTGGCCCGCGTGCGCGTGATGCCGAACTGGAAGCTCACCCTCGAGTCGGCCCGCCGCTGGGTCGACCGCGACTACCGCGAGCCCTGAGCTACGCGACTACGCGCTCGGCCTGGGCATGATGCAGCCGCGCGCGGGCTTCCGCTGGTTCAAGCGGTAGAAGCCAGGCGACGACGTGATCGGCCCGATGTCGTCCGCGAAGACCGTGCACATCAGATAGATCAGCGTCATCAGCAGGAGCGGGATGAACCCGAGCGAGCGCTCGTTGCGCCCCGCGCCTCGGGCGCCTCCGGCTTGCTTCTTCTTCACGCGGACCAGGACAGGCATCGGCGTCGCGGAGTCTGCACCAGATCCGCGCTCCGCGGAAAGGCCCCACGACGCGTTGTCATCGCGCGGAACGTTCCGGCACAATCCCGCGCGCCGCGATGGGCGCCCATCGGCGCGTCGTCGGCAGGTGGACGACCCGTTGCGCAACCCCTCCCGCACGCTCCCGACACGAACACTCGCCGCGCTCGTGATCGCCTCGCTCGCGAGCCTCGCGCGTCCCCACGACGCAGAGGCGCAGCCGCGAAGACCCCCTCCGCGACGCGTCGCGCCCGTGCGCCGACGGCAACCGCCGCCGCCTCCGCCCCCTCCGCCGCAGTTCGAAGACACCGAGAGCTCTTCGGTGACGCGACGCGCGGGCCCCGATCCCTTCAGCGACACGGCGCCGCCGCCCGATCACGTCGAGCCCCCTGCGCCCCCGCCCGAGCCGCCCGACGGCGAGGCGCACCACCCCGCGATCGATGTGGAGCTCCAGTACCGGCTCTTCTCGCGCACGCTCACGTGGGACGGCGACACGATGCGCGCCTTTCGCGCCTACAACCTCGACGTGGGCAACGCGACGCGCGCCGCGCTCGAGGTCTATCCGTTGAGGGCGCTCACCGACGGCGCGATCTCGCACCTCGGGCTCGTGGGATCGTTCGCGACAGCCTTCGCGCTCGACTCCGCGGACTCTCGCGGGCGCCACTTCGAGACCACGATGTACGACGTCGCGCTCGGGCTGCGGTACCGCATCCCGCTGCGCCCGACGCTGCCCGACCTCGGCGTCTCCGTCGCGTGGACGCGACAGGTCTTCTACGTGCGCGCCTCGGAGACGCAGGCCCTCGGCGGCGTCCCCGACCTCGTGTACGACGGCCTTCGCTTCGGACTCAGCGCGCGCATCCCCCTCGTGTGGCGGCTCTCGCTGCGCCTCGAAGGCGCCATCACCGCGGTGCTCTCGACGGGCGAGCTCGAGGCGTCGTTCCTCCCGCACGCGTCGGCGCTCGGCTTCGACGGGAGCGCCGCCCTCGCGCTGCGCATCTGGCGCGGCCTCGAGGCGCGCGCGGGCTTCGAAGCGAAGCAGTACTCCATCTCGGCCAACACCGAAGACGGCGACCGCTACGCCGTCGCGGGCGCGTCGGACCTCTACCTCACGGGCGCGTTCGGACTCGCCTGGCGCAACTGACCGCCGCGCACGCGCCCCGCCGCTACGATCATCGCGCGCGCCACCTCGGCCTCATCACCCTGCTCGCCGTAACGGAGCGCCGCATAGCTTCGAAGCGCCCGCGCGGCGTCGGTGCGCACGTCATCGGGCAGCTCGCTCTCGGCCACGCGTGACGCGAAGCGCTCCAGCGTCTCGGTGGCGCCGCGCGTGACGCCCGCCGTCGAGAGCGCGTCGGAGAGCGCGTCGAGGCACGGCAACGGACGCAGCGTCGCGAGGGCCACGGCCTCCTCTTCGCGCGCGCCGCGCTGCCTCCACGCGCGCCACGAGAGCCACGCGACGAGCAGGATCGCGGCGAGCGTGAGCATCGTCGTCGAGCCCGCGCCCATGGCCCACGCGAGCGCGAGGCGCGCCCTCACGACGAGCACGTCCGCGACGGAGCGCAGCCACGAGCCGTCGTGCCGCTGGTTGTAGGGGATCGCGGAGGGAGGCGTCGCGTCGAAGGTCACCCACGCGCCGTCGACCCACGCCTCGACCCACGCGTGCGCGTTCTTCTCTCGCACGACGTGGTAGCCGCCGAAGGGGTTGCGCTCGGCCACGCGATAGCCGCCCACGACGCGCGTCGGAACGCCCGCCGCGCGCCCCAGGAGCGCCAGCGCAGAGGCGAAATACTCGCAGTGCCCCTCGCGCCGCTTCGTGAGGAAGTCGACCACCGGATCGATGAGCGGCGTGCGCTCGAAGCGCAGCGAGTAGCGGTACTCGCTTCGAAGGTGAACGCGCAGCGCCTCCATGCGCGCGGCGTCTGTCGTGGTCGCGGAGGTCCATCGCGCGACGAGCGGCGAGAGCGCGCGGCGCAGCGTCGGAGACACCTCGCGGTCGGTGTCCGTGGGGTCGATGGGGCGCAGCGAATCTCTCTGCCCGAGGCGGAACCACGCCTCCGTCGCGTCATCACCCGGCACGCCGCGCACGGTGCCGAGCCGATCGCGTCGCACGGAGCCGTTGCCTGTCGACACGTCGCGCGCTTCGAGCGGGAGAAAGTACCAGCCCGTGATCCCCGACACGCGCTCGACGCGCACCACGCCGTCGCCGCGGAGCGCACCTTCGCCCGTTCGAACGAGGGTGACCGCGGGCGTGCGCGTGTTGCGCCAGCGTCCGTTCTCATAGCGGTCGTACGCGGTGCCGCGGAGGTAGCCCGGCACACCCGCGCCATACACCCGCATCACGAGGGTCTCCGAGAGCTTCGCGTCGCGCATCGAGCCGAGGTCGAGCCACGGCGTGAAGCCCGTCGTCGAAGCGTCTTCGTCGGCGTTCGCGTACTTCGCCACGAGGTACTCGTGGAGCCACGGGAGCCCGCGCGCCGAGAGGGCAGACAGACCGAGCGTCGCGATCGCGACGGCCGCAGCGAGACCGCGCTCGCGACCGCTCAGCCGACGCAGCGAAGGGCGATCGGGGTCGCAGGCGCGCGCGGCCCCGAGCGACGCGACGAGAAACGACCACGAGAGCGCCACGAACACCGCCGTGATGCGCGCGTAGCCCGCGCAGAGCACCGCGACGGAGCCGAACGCGAGGAGCCCCCGAGAGCGCCACGCGGGCTCGGTCATCACGAGCCTCGTGGCCGACGCGAGCACGGCCCACGTCGCGATCACGCACCACGCCCCCGCGAGGCTCGTCACGCCGGGACCGTCTTGCGTGAAGGGCAACGCGAAGAGCGCAGCGGGCACGAGGGTCACGCCCGCGGCGACGTGCTGCGACTCTTCAGAGACCTTCATGCGAGGGCCGTAGAGCGCGCACGCGAGCACCGTCACCGAGAGCGCCACCGCGTGCGGAATCGACTGCGTCGCGGCCATCACCAGCGCCGCCGAGAGCGCCACGGGCAACGCGAAGAGCGCCCGCTGCGTGTACGCGCCCACGGGGATCACAGCACGAGCCCCGCGCCGCTCGTCACGTGGTCCGCGCGCACCACCGTGGCCCGTCCGTCTTCGGGCGCGAGGAGCTTTGATTTCGGGCTCCGCACGACGAAGGCGCGCACGCCCACGGCCGACGCGCTCACCATGTCGAGGAGCGCCGAGCGCTCGCCGTCCCACACGCACGAGACCACCACGGCGGACGAGAGCCGCGACGCGAAGGGGCCGAGAGCGGCGCCCACAGCAGCAGCGTCGAAGTTGTCATCGGGCTCGACGCACGCGAGGAGGTCGAGCGTGGCGTCGAGCGATCCGCGACCGGGCGTGAGGTCGTGCGCGCGCAGCCCGAGCACGAGGAGGTCGACGAGCGCGTCTTCGCGCGAGAGCGCTTGCACGAGGCCCGCGGTGAGCGAAACGGCGGCTTCGAAGGTCTCGGGCTCGACCTCGCGCCCGTCGGTGTCGAGGATCACGGCCACGCGACGAAAATACTCCTGCTGATACTCGCGGACCACGGGCACGCCCGCCCTCGCCCAGCTCCGCGCGTGGAGGTCTCTCACGGGGTCACCGATGCGGTACGGACGCACGCCGCGGAGGTCCATCGACTCGCCGTGATGGAGCACCTTCGCGACGCCGCCCGGTTGATGGCGTTGGCCGAGCGGTGTCTCGACGCGCTCGACGCGCGCCACGCGAGGGACGACCACGAAGCGGCACCCCGTACCGTGCACCGAAGGCCCGTGCGCGAGGCCGAAGGGCACGAGCGCGCCCGCGCGAAACCGGTCGAGGTGGTGCTCTCCACGCGCGGAGAATCTCGCCGTGAGGGTCACCGTGGCCTGACCGTGCGCGGGCAACACCGAGATGCCGGTCTCGTCGCTGGTCCAGCGCCCATCCCAGGTGAGAAATGGTCCGAACACGCGCACCGCGTGGTGCTCGCGGTCCGTTCCGTTGCGGAGGGTGACGGTGAACTGCACGTCTTCGTGGGCCACCACGCGCGGCGGGAGCGCCACTTCGAGCGTCACGCCGGGCATCTTGTAGGCCGACGCGGCGATGAGCGAGCAGAGCTGGAGGGCCGTGAGCGGCGCCCAGAAGAGGTGTCCGTCGAAGCCCTGCACGTCGAGGCTCGCGGCGCCCGTGAGCACCGAGAGCATCGTCACGAGCTGCCCCTCGCGCGAGGTGGCGTTGTAGAAGAACCCGAAGGGACGCAGCGCGCGGCCGAGGCGCGTGTTCCGCCAGCGGTCGCGGTCGGCGGCCTGCGTGGGGATGAGGATGTGATTGAGCCGCGCGAGGTTGACCTTCACAGATCCTCCGTCACACGGGGACCTCGACGCGCTTCAAGATCGCGCGCACCAGGTCTTCGTCGCGCGTGCCTCCGTAGCGGGCCTTCGGCGTGAGCACGAGGCGATGCGCGAGCACGGCGCACGCGAGCTCCTGCACGTCGTCGGGCGTGGCGTACGCGCGACCTTCGAGGAAGGCCCTCGACTGCACCGCGCGAAAGTACGCGAGCGCGCCGCGCGGAGACACGCCGAGCGCCACGTCGGGGTGATCCCTCGTCGCGTCGATGACCCTGAGGAGATAGCGCGCGACGCGCTCCTTCACGTCGACCTCGCGCACCGCAGACTGGAGCGCCATGAGCGTCGGCCCGTCGGCGAGCGGCGTCACCGCGTCGAGGGGATCGTGACGCTGTCGCGCGAGGAGCATCGCGAGGGCCGCGTCTTGCGACGGATAGCCCACCGAGAGCCGCAACACGAAGCGATCGAGCTGCGCCTCGGGGAGCGGAAAGGTCCCTTGAGACTCGATGGGGTTCTGCGTCGCGAGCACGAAGAAGGGCCGCGGGAGCGGATGCGTCACGCCGTCGACGGAGACCTGCGACTCGTTCATCGCTTCGAGCAGCGCCGACTGCGTGCGCGGCGAGGCGCGGTTGATCTCGTCGGCGAGCAGCACGTTGGTGAACACGGGGCCGCGATGAAACGCGAAGGTCCCGTCGCGGGGGTCGAGCACCTGCGCGCCGAGGATGTCCGTGGGGAGCAGATCTGGCGTGAACTGCACGCGGGTGCACTGCACGCTGAACACCCGCGCCAGGGTGCGGGCGAGCGTGGTCTTGCCCACGCCGGGGACGTCTTCGAGCAGCACGTGACCGCCCGAGAGCACCCCGAGGAGGAGCCGCTCGACCGCGTCGGGCCGCCCCGAGATCACCGAGGAGAGCGAGCGCCGGATGCCCTTGAGGAGCTCGTCGTGGTTCACGGCGATCCCCGGCGAAGAGGCGTTGCGAGAGAGCTCATGCGTGACCGACGAAGCTAACACCATCTCCGTGTGAGCGAAGGGAACGTTCTGCGGGCCGCGGCGTGTTCCCGCGCGCGGAGACAGTTCAGCCGACGAGGGCCTCGCGGTACCGCGCGTCGAGCTCGATCGAGGGCTCCGTCACGGAGGCGCGGTCGGTGGGGTTGATCCCGCAGTAGGCGACGTCGGCTAGGTGGCGCCAACGGCCCGCGCGCTCGGCCTCATCGGCCCTCACGGGCGTCGTACACGGGAAGCACCCGATCGTCGGAAAGCCCATGGAATGCAGCGGATTGAGCGCCACGTCGGGGTGCGCCCCGAGGTACGCTTCGAGGCCCGCGGCCGTGAGGTTCACGAAGGGATGCACCCGCAGCGCGCCCGCCTCGGGGTCGAGCTCGACGCAGCGGATCTTCGACCGGCCGCCTCCCTCGTCGCGGCGCAGCGACGCGATCATCGCGTCGTAGCGCCCGCGGATGAAGCGCAGCGGCTCGCTCTTGCGGAGGTCGCAGCAGCGCTCCTGGCCCTCCTTCGTGAGGTAGAGCAACCCCTCCTCGCGGGTCTGATCCGCGAAGCTCCGCGCGGGGTGGAGCGTCACCACCGAGAGTCGGCGGTGCGTCTTCGCGAGGGCGTCGCGCGTGGCGAGCGTCTCGGCGTGGAGCACCCCCGTGTCGACGAAGAGCACGTCGAAGCTGTAGCCCGCGCGATCGGCCATGTGACAGAGCGCGCCGCCCGCCCGCTGCATCGAGGAGAGCAGCGCCGCGCGACGACCGAAGACCGCCGAGGCCCACCCGAGGATCTCCGTCGGCGACCGCCCTTCGAGGCGATCGTTGAGGGGGGCGAGCGCCTCTCGCGTGAGCGTCATCATGGGCCGAAGGTCTACACCGCCTGACCGTCGCTCGGAACGCCCCGCGAGACCGAACGGGGTGCCACGCGCGTATGGGAGGGGGGTCGCTTCTTCCGCGGCTCCAAGGATCATGAGAGTCTCGGGTGTTCCCTTTTCCGAAGGGTGAAGATGAAAGAACCTCGCGCCCACCGTCCGACGCCTCGCACGCTCTCCGCCACGCCGCCGCCGTCGTCGCGCGTGCCCCAGAGCGCCGCGTATCAGTCGCGCTTCCCCTCGCTCGTCGCGATCATCGCGGGAGGCGCGCTCGTGCCCGCGTGTCACGAGGTCGAGTGCGGCTCCACCCGCGCCGAGGAGCTCGAGTCTCACGGCTCCGAGTCGCTCCGCGCGGTGCGTGATGGCAGGGCCACGGAGGCGCTCCGCGAGATCGGCGTCGCGACGGGCGTCGTCGGTCACACCGCGACCCGCGCCGCGCCGCAGGGCGGAGTGCGCGCCGTTCCGCCGACGCCTCCCGTCGAGCAGCCGATCCCCGTTCAGCCTCAACAGGTCGAGCCTCGGATCATCACGCAGGGCGAGCCCATGCCCGTCAGCCCCGCGCCCATCGTCACGCCCCCGCCGCAGCCTCCGCGGACGCCCACGCGCGTCACGCCCACGCACCGCTCGCCCTCTCGCGGAGGCGTGCGCCGCATCGCCCCGCAGCCCGCGGCTCGCTCTGGCGGTGACTTCAACGCCGTCGGCCCGCTCCCTCTCGCCCCCACCACCCGCCGCGTCTAGGAGCGCGATCTCCCCATGAACGAACGCCCTCGCCGCCCCGCGCCCC
>JBPOHC010000621.1:0-26009 GCA_052035985.1 Myxococcota bacterium
ACGGCGGGGATGACGGGGAAATCGCTCAGCGCCAGTCGAAGAGCGAGGGGAGCACCTCGCCGCTGCGTCCCTGCACGAAGTTCGAGAAGCGGTGGTGGTTCTCGGGGGCTTCGAAGTTCACGAGCCAGGTCACGGCGCCGCGGCGCTTCGCGACGTCGACGAGGCCCGCGGCGGGGTACACCACGCCTGACGTACCAGCCGCGAGGAAGGCGAGCTTGTGCTTCGCGCCCTCGCGCATGAACGCGTCGATGCGGTCGAGGTCGCGAGGATCGAGGGCCTCGCCGAACCACACGATGTGCGGTCGCAGAAGCGCGTCGCGGCCCTTCTCCGCGCAGCGCGGACAGCGAGGGAGTTCTCCGTCGACGTAGTGGGATTCGTCGTGGAAGGGCGGGGCGTCGCAGCGGGCGCAGCGCGTCGTGTAGAGATTGCCGTGCATCTCGACCACGCGCTCGCTCCCCGCGGCGCGGTGAAGCCCGTCGATGTTCTGCGTCGCGAGGAGGAAGCGGTCTCCCATGCGGCGCTCAGCCTCGACGAGGGCGTGGTGGCCGGGGTTGGGCACGCAGGGCTTCGCGGCGGCGCGGCGCTCGGAGTAGAAGCGCCACACGAGCTTCGGATCGCGCGCGAAGCCGTCGGGCGAGGCCACGTCTTCGACGGCGTGGTTCTCCCAGAGCCCGTTCGCGTCGCGGAACGTGGGGATGCCGCTCTCCGCGGAGACGCCGGCGCCCGTGAGCACCAGCAGCCAGGTGTCGTCATCGAGGGTGAGGGTTTTCATGGCGGGGGCGCGAGTGTGGCGCGGGTCCCGGCGGGGCGCACGCGATCGCCGCGATTTCTCGTCACGGTCGCGCAGGGTGTTGAGGGTACACTGGCGCCCGATCATTCATGCGAGCCACCTGGTTCATCGCGGCCACCATCCTCGCGGTGGTGTGGGTCCCGGTCTTGATTCTCCCGGTCGACGGGTGGGTCTACGTGCTCCCGGCGGCGCTCACGATCGGCGTGATCGCGGCGCTGGTGCTCTATGAGCGGCGCACGAGCGCGGGCCACTCCGAGTCGCGCAAGCGCTCTCTGGAGAGCGCCCTGTCAGAGCGCTTGAAGGCCCTCGGCGGCGCGCAGCAGACCGGCATCGCGTCGATGCGCGAAGACCTCCGCGACGCCGTGTCGAAGCTCACGGGCGCCATGCCGGGACACTCCGCGCGGCACGCCGTCGACGCGCTGCCCTGGTACCTCGTGATCGGCCCTCCGCAGTCGGGCAAGAGTGCGCTGCTCGCGGCGTCGGGCGAGCAGTTCGGCTTCGTCACCCCCGCCTCGGGCGCGCAGGGGAGCCGCGGCGCGCGCTTCTGGCTCGCGCCTCACGCCGCGTACATCGACACGTCGGGCGAGTACATGACCGGCGAGGCCGCCTACGCCGAGTGGCTGGCCTTTCTGCGCGAGCTCGAGATCACGCGCCCCGAGCAGCCGCTCCACGGCGTCGTGGTGGCGCTCCCCGCGGACACGGCGATGCAGTCGCGGGCCGAAGACGTCGACGCGCTCGGCAAGCGCATCCGCGAGCGACTCGACGAGGTGATGGGCTACCTCGGCGTCGACCTGCCCGTGTACCTCGTGGTCACGCGCTGCGACGTCCTCCCTGGATTCATGGAGTATTTCGCGGACCTCCGCGGCTCCGAGCGCGGACAGATCCTGGGCTTCACGCTGCCCGTCAGGGGCAAGGAGCCCGCGACCACGAAGATCGCAACGCTCTTCGACGAGCTCGCGGCGGGCATCGAGCGGCGCGTGTACTCGCGCGTGCTGCCTCGCGCGCACGTCGAGGTGCGGAGCGCGTCGTACATGTTCCCGCAGTGGTTCGCGGGGCTGCGATCGGGCGTGCTCGCATTCGCGCAGCGCCTCTTCGCGTCGAACCTCTACATGGATCAGATCACCGCGCGCGGCGTGTACTTCACGACGGCGACCGACGTGATGACCGTGGCGGCCTCCGACGCGCCCTACGCGAGCGCGCCATCGGGCGAGCGAGGGATGTTCGTCCGCGACCTGATGAACACGGTGATGCTCCCCGACCGCAACCTCGCGCGGCGGTCGCCCTCGGAGCTTCAGCGACGGCTCCATCGCAAGCTCGCGATCTCGGCGCCGCTCCTCGGCATCGCGCTCGTGGCGCCCGTTCTCGGGTACCACGCGTACACCGAGAACACGGCGATGCTCGACGAGTTCCGCGAGGCGATGAACGACTGCGTGAAGGTGCAGCCGCCGATTCCGCTCACGAGCCTCGACGTGCTGCGCGCGCGCGTCGACCGCATCCGTCTGCTCGAGCTCGACGGCCCGCCGCTCCACATGCGCATGGGCCTCTACGCGGGCACCGACGTGCAGAGCCGCACGGCGACGGTCTACGCCGCGCTGATCTACCGCGAGGTGAGCGCTGGCGCCGTCGAGCGCAACTACCGCGCGCTCATGGCCTTCTCCGAGCGGAACATCAACACCAACGCAGCGCCGAGCAACGACGAGCGCCTCCAGGCCGCCGACCGCCTGCGCTTCTACCTCATGCTCACGACGCCTCGCGCCGCGGAGGACCCGCAGCTCTCCGACGCGACGCAGCGCGAGTGGTTCAAGCACCGCCTCGCCAACGAGTGGAATCAGGTCTACCCCACGAACGATCCGCTCGTGGTCGCCGCGCGCGAGGCCATCGTCGACCTCTACGCCCTCGTGCTCGCGGCCGATCAGCGCCTCGGGTTTCACCGAGACCTCCAGCTCGTCACGCGGGTGAAGACGATCCTCGCGCGGGTGTGAGTCAGCGCTCCGTCGCGTGATCGCCGTGGCGATGCTCGTCGGGCGTCGCGGGCTGCTGAAGGAGCTGCTGCCGCGTGCGATCGAGGAACTGCGGGCTCGCGTACCGCGGCACGGTCACCCCCGCGTCGCTCGCAGGGACCGCGACGGGCAGCGCCGGGTCGAGCCGGAGCTGCTGAACGACGGGCGTCCTGGCGGCTCCGTTGGCCGCGGGCGCGGCGGTGGTCTGCGGGGCTGACGGGGCCTGCTGCGAGGGCGCCTGCGGGCTCTGCGCGACGGTGTTGCTGGTGCGCTGCTGCGCGGGCGACTCGGGCGGCGGAGCGTGCGAGGCCGACGCGCCGATGAGGAGCCCGACGGCGAGGCAGGTCACGCACGCGACGCCGCCGATGAGCACCGCGCGCGACGGCGACTTCGCGAGCCACGACGCGGGCGTGTCGTGGGGCTGCGGCTCCGCCGCGGGAGGAGGCTGCGGCGCGGGCGACGGCGTCACGGCGACGAGCGACGACACGGGCGCGGCGACCTGCGGGGGAGGGAGGTCGAACACGGGCGCCCAGAGGGCTTGCACGTGGGGGCTCGCGAAGGCGAGAAGCGCGCGAGAGAACGCGTGGACGCTCGGGTAGCGCAGGCTCGGGTCGACGTGCATCGCGCGCTCGATCACGGCCTCGAGCTCCGCGGAGAGCTCCGGGCGAACGGCGCGCAGCGGCGCGTGTTGACCCGACACCACCGCGTTCATCATGTCGAACTGCGTCTCGCGGAGGAACGGTCGCACGCCCGTCACGGCTTGATAGAGGATCACCGCGAGGGCGTACTGATCGCTCGCGGCGCTCGCCTGGCGCGCGTTGCGCACCTGCTCGGGGGCCATGTAGAGCAGCGTCCCGAGCACGACGCCCGAGCGCGTGATGTCGCCCGCGGGGCGGTCTTCGTCGGCGGCCCACGAGAGGCCGAAGTCGAGCACCTTGGGCGTCACCATCCCCGTGCGCTCGAGCGCGAGGATGATGTTCGAAGGCTTGAGGTCGCGGTGCACGATGCCCTCGTCGTGCGCGGCCGAGACGGCGCTCGCGACGGGGAGCATGAGGTCCGCGGCGCGCGTGGGCGTGAGCGGCGCCTCGCGGTCGAGGAGGTCCTTGAGCGTCTCGCCTTCGAGGTACTCCATCACGAGGTACGAGACGCCGCGCTCTTCGATGACGTCGTAGACCGAGACCGCGTTGGGGTGACGGATCTTCGCGGCGACCACGCCCTCTCGGAGAAAGCGCGTGCTGGTGATGGTGTTGTCCGCGAGCGCGGGCTTGAGCGTCTTCACCGCGACGCGCATCCCGAGGCTCGTGTGCGTGGCCTCGTAGACCGAGCCCATGCCGCCGACGCCGATCACGCGGTTGAGCCGGTATCGACCGACGATCATGGACTCGGGCATCGGGCGGGCAGGACCTTCGGACACGGGCGACATTCGGGGGGTGGGGGGTGTGACTGCGAGCGAATCCACTGTATCTCACACGCCCCGCGACGGGTCATCAACGGCGCCGACGCCGCGAGCGCGGTGGTGACCCGGTCGACGAAATCACCCGAAGCGGTCTCGCTCAGGAGCTCCAGAAGCTCCGAGGGGCGCGGTGGAGACACCGAATGCATGATCGCGAGATGGGCGCTTGACGCCGGGAGAAGTCTCCGTAATATCCGCGGCCCTCCCATCCAGAGGCAGAAATGAACAGCAATCTCGGTCTCATCGGCAAGAAGCTCGGCTGCACGCAGATCTTTGACGCGAATGGCAACGTTGCGCGCGTCACCGTGATCGAAGCAGGGCCCTGCCTCGTCGTCCGCAAGCGCACCGTCGAGAACGACGGATATGTCGCCGTCCAGGTCGCGTTTGGTGAGAAGCCCGCGCGGCTCCTCGACAAGCCCACGCGCGGCAACTTCGAGAAGAACAACGTCGCCGCCCGCACCGTGAAGGGCAAGAAGGGCAAGGACGTCGAGGTCTTCCCCCGCCACCTCAAGGAGCTCAGGCTCTCGCCCGCCGACGCGGAGCGCTTCGAAGTCGGCAAGACCATCTCGGTCGGCGACGTCTTCAAGGAAGGCCAGCTCGTCGACGTGACGGGGACCTCGAAGGGTCGCGGCTTCGGCGGCGTCATCAAGAGCCACCACTTCGCGGGCTTCGTGAGCACGCACGGTACGCACGAGTACTTCCGCCACGGCGGCTCGATCGGTACCAACATGACCCCCGGCCGCACGCTCCCCGGCATCAAGATGCCCGGCCAGCTCGGCAACGCCCGCGCGACCGTGCAGAACATCAAGGTCGTGAAGGTGATCCCCGAGCAGAACCTCGTGCTCATCGAGGGCTCGGCCCCCGGCGGCGAGAACGGCATCGTGACCGTCCGCGGCGCCGTCAAGAAGCGCGGCAAGGCCTGAGCTGCCCCGCGCTCGGGTGACCGGGCGCGACGCGCCCCGTGAAGCCCGGCAACAAGCCCGACCCGTTCACCGCGAAGGCCCATCAAGAAGGCTTCGCGGCGAGGTCTGTCTACAAGCTCGAAGAGATGGACCGGCGCATCCGCTTGACGCGCGTCGGCCTCCGCGTGCTCGACCTCGGCGCCGCCCCCGGAAGCTGGACGCAGTACCTCGCCAACAAGGTCGGTCCGCGCGGCCTCGTCGTCGCGCTCGACCTCAACCCCCTCCGCATCGCAGCCCCCAAGCACGTACGCGCCGCGGAGCTCGACGTGCTCGCGTGTCCGCTCTCGGCCATCGCGGAGCACGGGCCCTTCGACGCCGTCGTGTCTGACATGGCCCCGCACACCTCGGGCGTCCGCGAAGCCGACGCCGCGCGGAGCGTCGAGCTCGTCGAGCGCGCCATCGCCATCTCCGACGCGACGCTCAAGAAGGGCGGGACCTTCCTCGCGAAGATCTTTCAGGGCGACGGCTTCGAAGAGGTCCGCGCGCTGCTGCGAGACCGCTTCGACACCGTGCGCATCTTGAAGCCCGAGGCGAGCCGTCGGGAGAGCGTCGAGATCTTTCTCGCGGGCCTCACGCACAAGCGCGATCCCGCGGTTCCCGAGGCAGCGCCCGCAGCGCCCTCCGCGGGGCCGAAGGGATGATCGTCTCGTTCGGCGAGGCGCTCATCGACCTCTTCGGTCACCCTCGCGGCGCGACGGTCGACGAGGCCGAACACTTCGTCCCCCACACGGGCGGAGCGCTCGCCAACGCGGCGCTCACCTGCGGGCGCCTCGGCGCCGCGACGCGCTTCATCGGCGCCGTGGGCCGCGACGCGCACGGCGACAGGGTGCTGCGCGAGCTCGGGTCCGCGGGCGTCGACACGAGCTGCATCGCACGCGTCGCCGAGCGCACCGCGGTGACCTTCGTGCGAGTGCGCGACGACGGGGCGCGGTCGTTCCTCTTCTACCGCACGAAGACCGCGGATCACGCCATCTCGCCCGAGCTCCTCGGTGCGATGAGCCCGCACCCGCTCGACGGCGCGACGTGGCTCCTCACGGGCACCAGCGCGCTCGTCGCTGAGCCCATCGCGAGCTCGTATCGAAGGCTCGTGCGAGAAGCCAACGATCGCGGCGTCGCGCGCGTCGTCGACCTCAACGTGCGGCCGCACCTCTGGTCCGATCACGACGCGATGCGCGCCGCGGTGCGCGCCATCGTCGAAGGAGCCGCCGTCGTGAAGGCCAGCGAAGAAGACCTCGCGGCGCTCGGCCTCGACGCCTCCCTCGACGCGCTCGCAACGCTCGCCCCCGACGCGATCCCGGTGCTCACCCTCGCAGAGCGCGGCGCCACGTTCAGGCTCGCCGGGCGCGTCTACGAACGCCCCGCCGTCACCCTCGAGGCCCACGACGTGATCGACTCGACGGGCGCGGGAGACGCGTTCATCGCGGGCTTTCTCTCGACCCTCGAAGCGCGGGGCGCGACGTTCGATGAGGTGCGCGTTGACGTCGACCTCGTACGTGACGCTGTCGACGTCGGATGCGCCCTCGGCGCGATGGCCGTCACGCGCATGGGCGCCACCGCGGGCGTGCGAGCCCCGTGGCCCGCGTTCGTCATCGAAGCTCTTTCGAAGCCCAGATCACAGCGCCGGGAGTCACCCCATGAACGATGAAGATTCGAAGCAGTGGAGCCCCCTCGCCGTGCGAGCCCCCATCGGCGGTGACACCGTCGAGATCGACTGGGCCGACGGACACCTCGGGGTGCTCCCCAACGCGCTCCTCAGGGCCTACTGCCCCTGCGCGGGGTGCCAGGGGCACTCGGGCGAGATCCGCTATCTCCCCGGCGGAAACAGCGTGATCGACGGCCTCGAAGAGGTCGGCTCCTACGCGCTTCAGATCACCTGGGGCGACGGCCACGCCTCGGGGATCTTCACGTTCCGTTACCTCCGCAGGCTCTGCGCGTGCGCGAGCTGCGCGGCGTCGAGCCTGGCCGCATCGCGCGCCGCGATCCCCCGCTCGCTCACGTAGAGCAGCGCGCCGCGTTCGAAGCGCGCGCGGGGCTTCACGACCTCTTCCACCGCAGCGTGAATCGGGTACTCTCTCGCCCGTGGAGAGGATACTCGTGGTGGAGGACTCACCCGCGATGCGCGCCTACGTGCGCATCGCCCTGGAGTCCGATGGCGTTGAGGTGGTCGAGGCGGGCACCGGTGCCGAGGCGCTGAAGCTCCTCGCGCGCGGCGGCTTCTCGCTCGTGCTGCTCGACGTGAACATGCCCGACCTCTCGGGGCTCGAGCTCGTGGCCTTCGCCCGCAAGCTGCCCTCGATGCGAGACGTGCCGCTGGTCATGGTGACGACCGAGGGGCGCGAGACCGACCGGCAGCGCGCGATCAACCTCGGCGCGAGCGGGTACGTGGTCAAGCCCTTCAGCGCAGAGACCCTGCTCGACGCGCTCCGCCCGCACCGCCGCGTGGCGTAACGGCGCGATGCTCCCGACAGACGCGAGCGCCGCGGGGCGCGCGGCGGAGGAGTTCCTCGCCGAGGCGCAGGAGATCCTCGACGACGCGAGGCGCGACCTCAGCGCGCTCGAAGACCATTTCACCCTCCACGGCCGCGGCGACCCCGACCGCGTCCACGCGCTCTTTCGCTCGGTGCACACGCTCAAGGGCCTCGCGGGCACCTTCGGCTTCGACGCAGTGGCGCGCGTCACGCACGCGCTCGAAGACGCCCTCGACCGCGTGAGGCTCGACCGCACGCCCTTGGACGTTCACCTGATCGAGCGGCTCTCGCAGGCCCTCGAACACCTCGGCGAGCTCCTCGATCGCGCGCGCGCGGGCGCTCCCGACGACGGCGCCCGCACCGCCCGCATCACGCGAGAGCTCCGCGGAGAGACCGCTTCGAAGGCGCCCGCGCCCATCGCCGTCGACCCCGCGGTCCTCGCCGTTCTGACCGAGTACGAGGAGCATCGGCTGCGCGTCGGGCTCGCGGGCGGAGCGACGCTCTGGCGCGTGCGCGCGACGGCGCCCATCGACGCGATCGACCGCGTGCTCGAAGAGGTCCGCGGACTCGCGCGCTCCGTCGGAGAGGTCATCACCTTCGTCCCTGGCGGCCTCGCCGAGGACGGCGCGAGCCTGGAGCTCTCGGTGCTCGTGGTCTCGACCGCCGACGAGGCGACGATGCGGAGCGTCTTCGCCGACGCGAGCCGATCGGTGGAGCGCGCGCAGTCGGACGCTCCTCCCGCGGCCGAGATCGTCGTCGCGCAGGAGCCTTCAGCACTCGACGCCGTGCCTGCGCGAACGCTCCGCTCGGTGCGCGTCGACATCGGCCGCCTCGACGGGCTCCTCTCGCAGCTCGGGGAGTTCTCGCTCATGAAGGCCGCGCTCCAACGCGCAGCGGAGCGGGCGAGGGCAGGCGACGCGAGGGCCCTCCACGCCGAGCTCACGCGCCTGCAGCGCGACTTCGCGCGCAACGTCGACGCCATGCAGCGCGAGCTCCTCGAGGCCCGCATGGTGCCCCTCGGGCAGATCTTCGAACGCGTGTCGAGCGAGGTGAGAAAGCTCTCGCGGCGGCTCTCTCGCGCGATCAGGCTCGTGGTCACCGGCGCCGACACCGCGGTCGACAAGCTCATCGTCGAGGAGCTCGGCGCGCCGCTCATGCACATCGTCCGCAACGCGATCGACCACGGCATCGAGCCCGCCGAGGTGCGCGCCTCGCGCGAGAAGGCCCCCGAAGGGACCCTCGCGATCAACGCGTGGCAGGCGGGTAGCCGCGTGGTCGTCGAGGTCGAAGACGACGGCGCCGGGGTTGACCCGAAGACGGTGATCCGCAAGGCCGTCGCGCTCGGGGTCATCACCGAGCAGGCGTCGCGCTCGCTCGACAAGCGCGGGGCCTTCGACCTCTTGTTTCGCCCGGGCCTCACCACGCGCGACGAGGTGAGCGACACGAGCGGCCGCGGCGTCGGGCTCGACGTGGTGAGGGCCTCGCTCGCGCGCCTCGGCGGCGTCGTGGAGTTCACCTCGGAGCCCGGGGTGTTCACCAAGGTGACCATCACGCTCCCGATCACGCTGGCGATCCTCTCGGTGCTGCTCGTGGGTGTTCGCGGACGACGTTACGCGCTCCCGATGTCGGCGGTCTCCGAGGCGCTTCTCGTCGGGCGCGACGCGGTGCAGCGGCTCGACGGCCGCGAGGTCATCACGCGCGACGGACGGACGCTCCCGCTGTGTCGCCTCGACGCGCTCTTCGGCCACGCAGACATCGAGTCTTCACGCGCCGCGGAGCGCTTCTACGCGGTCATCATCGCGCTCGGGGGGCACCGCGCCGCGCTCGCGGTCGACACCCTCGTCGACCCCCACGACGTCGTCGTGAAGCCCCTCGGGCGGAGCCTCCGTCACGCGCACTGGTTCTCGGGCGCGGCCGACCTCGGAGAGCAGCGCGCGGGCCTCGTGCTCGACGTCGTGGCCCTCCTCGACGAGACCCTCGGCCGACCCGCGCTCCAGCGGCGGGAGGACCTCTCGTGAGCGAGCTCGCCCTGCGACAAGACCGCACGTCGCAGCCCGACGAGGGCGAGCGCTTCGTCGTGGTGAGGGTCGGGGCTCAGTGGTGCGCGGCGCCCGTGGCCGAGGTCCGAGAGATCGTGAAGCTCCCGCCCGTGACAGAGGTTCCCGGGGCGGGCGTCGGGGTGAGGGGGGTGGTGCTCATCCACGGCGCGGTGGTGACGCTCCTCGATCCGCGGCCGCTCATGCACGAGCCCGTCGAAGGCGACGACACTCGCGCCCGCGCGCTCACGGTCGACCATGAGGGCGAGCGCCTCGCGCTTCGGGTCGACGAGGTCGCGCGCATCATGCTCATCGCCCACACGAGCGTGGAGTCGGCCCACGAGCTCCCCTATGCCACGGGGTCCCACGTGATCGGCGTCGCGCGGGCTGTGGCGCCCTCGTCCGACGGCTTCGTGGTGCTCCTCGACGTGACGGCCCTCGTTCGCGCGGTGCTCGGCGAGTCGGAGAGATTTTCCTGAGCGGCGAAGCGGCGATTCATGGCAAAAGCGTTGGGTTCGATGGTGCGCTTGCAACGAACCTCCGCGCCCGCCAGGAGCCTCGTCGGGCTGCGCATCGGCGCCACCCACTGCGCGGTCGAGACGGCCTCGGTGATCGGGGTCCTCGGCGCGGATGATTCACTCCTCGCAGGCGCGCACCCTTCGGCCCTCGTGATCGGGCTCAAGGAGCACGCGGGAGCGCTCATCCCCATCGTCGATCTCCGGCGTTGGAAGGGCTTCTCGACGGGCGTCGCCGCGGTCTCCGCGCGCCCCCGCTGGCTGCTCGTGCGCGGCGCCTCGGGGCCCTTCGGCATCGCCGCCGACGAGGTCTCCGGGGTCTTCGAAGCCTCCGTCGACGACGAACGCCCCGTGGCCCTCGCCGCCGCGGGCGCCCTCGTTCGCGTGGGCCTCGCCAACGGGCGCGTGACCGCGTTGGAGCTCGACCTCGACGTCATCGCCTCGGCCCTCGGCGCTTCGGGTGATCGCGCATGACGGAGCGTGAATCGCGGCCCTCGATGCCCCCGGGCTGGTCCGTCGACGAGACCGCCGACGCGCGCTGCCACGCCATCGCCGCGCTGCCTCCGCAGGCCATCGAAGATCACCTCGACGCCCTCATCGACCTGCTCCGCGACCGCAACTGGCGCGTGCGCCGCGAGGCCGCGCTCGCCGTGGCGAGGGTCCGAGACCCCTCGACGGCCGTGCGATCGCTGCTCGCGGAGGTCTGCTCCGACGACGTGCTCGCCCGCAACGCGGCCCTCGAAGCCCTGCGAAACATGGGCTCCGCGGTGGTCGACCCGGTGCTCGCGTGCCTCGCGACCGCCGTCGGACCCGCGCGGCGCTTCCTCGTCGAGGCGCTCCTCGAAGGCGCCGACGTGCGCTGCGTCCCGACGCTCCGCGCGCTCCTCGACGACCCCGACGGAAACGTTCCACCCGCGGCGACCGAAGTGCTCGGCGTCATCGAAGGCCCCGAGGCCCTCGACGCGCTCGGCGACGCCCTCGAACGCCGCGACCCCGTGGTGCGCCTCGCCGCGCTCATCGCGTTTGAAGCGCGCCGCGAGGTCGCGCGCTGGCAGACGGTGTCCGCGCTCGTCGACGACCCCGTCTGCGGCGCCCACGCGGTGAGGGCCCTCGCCACGCAGCGCGACGCCGCGTCGATCGCCCGCGTCGCAGAGGCGCTCGCGAGTCCGCACCGCCGCGTCGCCCTCGCGGCGCTCACGGCCTGCGCGCGCGTCGCGAGGTCTGACGACGGACGCGTCGCGTGGCTCGCCGAGGCGCTGTCGTCGTCGAAGGTCTTGTTCGCGCTGGCCTCGCGGGCCGAGCTCGGCACCGTCGCCGAGCGCGTCGCGGCGATCGAGAGCCTCGCGCTCGCGGGCGATCCGTCGACGCTCGAGGTGGTGCTCCGCGGGTGCGCGTCGCGTGACCCCGAGGTCGCCACGGCGGCGGAGGCGGCCCTCGACGGATACCCCGCGGAGTCGATTCCTGCCGCGTTGGAGCGCGGGCTTCGCGGCACGCCACACGTCGCCGCGGCGGTGATGGCCTGGGCGCTCCGTTGCGGTCGCGACGACGACGCCGCCGCGCTCACCGCGCTCGCCTGGACGTCGCTCGAGAACGCTTCGGGCCCCGTCACCGCGTGGGAGGTCGTCGCGCGCTTCGGCGGCCCCGATGACGCGCGGCTCCTCGCCGAGCGCGTCGGGCGATCGCTCTCGCGGTCCGACACAGACATCGGCGAGCTGCTCCCGGCGATCGATCGCGCGCTGCGGCTGCACCGCGCCGAGGTCGAGCCGCTCCTCCGATCGTTCGTGGCCCCCACCAGGGCCGGGATGCTCGTCGCGCTCGCGCTCGTCCGCGCGGGGCTCTCGCTCGACCGCGCGCAGGTCGCCGAGGGCCTCGACGCCGCCGATCCGCTGGTGCGCGCCGCGGCGCTGCGCGCTCTCGGCGTCGCGGGCGAGGGGCCCGACGGCGACGCGATCGATCGCGCCCGAAGAGACCCGAGCCCCGAGGTGCACGCGGCCCTCGTCGACGCCGTGCGGCTCGGTCGTGCGCAGCGCGAGACCCTCACGGCGCTGGTCTTCGATCGAAGCGCAGAGCCTCCGCTGCGCGCCGCCGCGCTCGCGTCGCTCGCCGCGCGGGGTAGCCACGACGCCACGCTCATCGACGCTGCGTTCTCGGACCCCGACGGCGAGGTCGTGCTCGAAGGCATCCGCGTGTTCGACGTCGACGCACCCATCGCAGCGCTCGTGGGCGCGACCTCGCACACCGACAACGCGGTGGTGATCGAAGCCCTCGCGCGCCTCCGCGAGCGCGACGCGCAGGCTGCGACCGGACGCGCCGCGGTGCTCCTCACGCACGCGTCTCCGCAGGTGCGCGTGGCCGCGGTGAGGGCGCTCTCGGGACGCTCCTCGTCGATGCGAACGGTGCTCACCGACAGGCTCAAGCGCGAGACCGACGTCGACGTGCGCAACGCCATCGACGACGCGCTGCTCGACCCGTCGTGACCGCCGCGACTTCGTGATGCGCTTCGCGAAGCGCTTCATGAAGCGAGCGCGCGGCGAGTTGCATTAGCATCGCGCCCCGTGACAAATCCCGAGGCGCCGCCCCCTCCTTCGGAACCTCCGCGGCGCCGCACCGAGCTCCTCGCGATGACGGTTGCCTGGCTCGCGATCGCGGTCACGTCGATCACGGTGATGAAGGGCTTCGTGCGCGGCCCGCGCATCGGCATCGACTATCGGTACTTCTTTCCGCGCCTGCTCGACGGCGAGTGGTGGCGCATGCAGAACGGCCCCCTCGCGGTGCAGTGGTTCTCGCCCTCGTTCTGCGGCGGCGTCGCGCGCGTCCCCGACGGGCAAGACCTCTCCTACGCGCTCCCGCAGCTCCTCGTGCGCTGGCTCGACCCGCGCGATGCGGTGGTGGCGACGGCGGTCATCATGGCGCTCGCGGGCGCGGCGGGCTTCGCGAGGCTGCTCCGGCGGGGCTTCGGCGCTTCGCTCGAGGTCGCCACGCTCGGCGCCGCGGTGATGGCCTTCAACGCCGCCCACGAGGCCCGCGCCCTCGCAGGACACCTCGCCTACCACGGCATGATGCTGATCCCGTGGGCGTGCCTCGCCGTCGTAGATCCGCTGCCTGAAGAGACCATCGCGCGTCGCTGGAGGCTCTCGGCCGACATCCTCCTCGCGGGCTTCACGCTCGCGTACGTGGTGTCCGCGGGCCTGCTGAACCTGGCTGCGCCGCTCGGCCTCGCGGTGGTCGCGGTGGCGCTGATTCACGCGCTCCACAGCGGCGCTGCGCTGAAGCAGTCGCTCCGTGACGCCGCGCTCAGGCTCGCCGCGGGGAGCGTCGTCGCGCTCGCGCTCAGCGCCGCGAAGCTCACTGCCTTCGCGAGCTACTACGGACAGTTCCGCCGCGATTTCTACCCGCTCCCCGGGGCCGACGGAGTGCTCGCGGCGATCAGCGTGACGGCGCGCGCGGTCTTCGGCTTCTGGGCTCCGTCGGGCGCGCACATCGCCAACGCGCAGTGGGTCATCGAGGCGCACGAGCTCACCTACGGCGTCGGTCCGTTGCCGGCGCTCGGGCTCGTCGTCGCGGCGCTCGCGTGGGCGCGCGTGAAGCCTCGTCCGACGTACTCGCGGGCGCAGCGCGCGACGCTCCTCGCGCTCGGGCTCGTCGTCGCGATCCCCTTCGCGATCAACGTCTACACGCCGATGTGGAACGCGTTCTTGAAGCGCCTCCCTGTGCTCTCGTCGAGCAGCGTGCTCTTCCGCTGGTGGATCGCGTACGTGTTCGTGGCACCGCTGGGCCTCCTCGGCTTCGAACGCTTCGCCCCTCGCGCGCGCCGCGCCGCGGTGATCGCAGGCGTGGTGCTCACGCTGCTCGCGGCGCTGTTGAAAGCGCGCCCCACCGAGGCCGCCGACGCGTACGACCCGTCGCGCGTCGTGCTCGCGTGGCACATCTCGCACGACCTCGGGGTCTTTCCTCCGATCTCGACGGTCTCATCTGCGCGTCGGAACGCGCTCGAAGACGAGGGCATGCTCGTCGAAGGCGCCTCCCATCAGCTCTGCTACGAGCCCACCTTCGGCTACCGGCTCGAGCGCTTTCCGCGCGGCCCCCTGCATGTGGGCGCCGTCGACGACGCGCGCCTCGGCGTCTTCAACCTCAAGAACCCCGCGTGCTACGTGTGGCCGCGCGAGAACCGCTGCGTCCCCGGCGATCACTTTCAGCTCTCGCAGCGCGATGCCCTGATGCGCTTCGCGTCGCGTCGCCCCTTCGTCTTCGCGATGTCGACGCGACAGCACGTCGCGAACGCCATCACCGTGACGACGCTCGTGGGCGCGCTCGGCCTCGCCGCGGCCCTCGCAGCGCGTCGCTTCAAGCGCTGACCGCGCCTTCGACCGCGAAGCACTGCTCGTATCCCTCGCGCCACGAGGGGAAACGCAGCGTCACACCAAGCGCCCGCTGCACCTCGCGCCCGTCGATGGAGCGATCGTGACGCAGCGTCTCGTGCACATCATCGCGCGACGCCGACCCGGGCATCGCGACGCCGAGCCTCGCGACGAGCCAACGCACCACCTCGACCTGCGGAACGGGCTCATCGTCGGCCACGGGGAACGTCGTCCCCGCGATGCCTCGATCGAGCGCCGCGAGACACAGCGCCGCAAGGTCGTCGACGTGGATGCGAGACACGACGCTCCGCCCATCTTCTGTGAGTCGAAACGTGCCCGCGGCCACGCGCCGATGGAGCCCTCGCCACGGCCCGTAGATCCCCGCGGCGCGGAGTACCACGGCGCCCCTCGCACGCCATGACTCCTCGGCGGCGAAGCGCTGCACGACGCGCTCGTTCGCGAGGTCGACGGGCGTGCTCGCGTCGATGCGGCCGCTGCGATTGCCGTACACGCCCGTGGTCGAGACGTAGACGCAGCGGCATCCGTCGGGCAGCGCCGCGGCGATGCGCGCGTCGGTCTCACCGTCGGGTGGAAAGGTCACGAGCACTTGCGCGCCCGCGCGAACCTGCGCTCGCACGAAGTCGTCTTCGATTGTCGCGGACTTGTGCGCGACGATCCCCGCGCGCGTGAGCTCCGCGGCGTGCTCGTGGCGACGCGTGGTCGCGATCACGGAGCGTCCATGCGCGAGCGCGATCCTCGCGGCGGCCATGCCCGTGAAGCCGCACCCCAGGATCAACAGCGGCGAGTTGGCGTCGGTCATCGCGTCGCGCGGATCGAACGGAGCCACGCCTCCATCGCGAGCGCCGTGTCACCGGCCTCGCCGTAGCGACGCGCCCTCGACGCGGCCTCCGCGGAGGTCTCGTGCGCACGGGGAAGCGCCACAGGCGCCGGTGCATCTGGCGGACGCGGCTCCCACGCAGACTTGACATATCTCGTCACGGGCGCGGCCTCGGGGCGAGCGGCGATCGCGAAGGGCGAGAGGAGCAGCGCGCACACGGCGAGCGACGAGAGCGCGTGGGCGACGGCTGCGATCGGTCGACGCTCATCGCCGCGAAGCACGAGCGCGATCGCGAGCACCGCGGCGAGGGTGAAGCCCCACATCGACGCGGCGCCCTTCATGTCGAGCAGGTGCCCCGCGTTGTGCGGAACGAACCCGTCACGGAGCACGGGGATCACCATTTCGAAGAACGGCGAGGTGTACTCCGTCGGGATGTGCGGGAAGGTCGCCGAGGGGAGGCCCGTGACGAGGAACGCTGTCGCAGTAGCGCCCGCGGCGAACACCGTGACCGCGCGCTGCATCGCGGGCGAAGCGGAGAAGCTGCGATGGAGCGCGTCGAGGCCCGCGAGCGACGCGATGGAGAGGGCGGGCACCAGCGTGACGAGGTAGCGCGGTCCGACCTGCCAGCCGCCGCGCCAGTTGTTCATCATGCCGATGAGGAAGGTGAGCCCCACGCAGGTGCCGACGACCACCGCGGCGACCGCGCGATCGCGACGCTCCGCGGGCGGGAGCATCGCGCTGAGGCACGCGCCCATCGCGAAGGTGAAGGCCACGAGCCAGTGACCGACGTCGACGTGCGCGAGCGCGCCCGAGTGCGCCTTGATCGCGCCGCCGAGCTTCACCATCGTGAACACGAGCACCGCGCCGAGGAGCGCGCGCACGATCGAGAGGGTGGTGATGCGCATTCCGCCGACGTCGAGGAGCGTGTGAGACCTCGGACGCCACGCCAGCATCGCGCCGATGCCCACGGCCGAGAGCGCGAAGAGAAAGGTCGAGGGCACGAGTCCGAACGACGGGTCGAACCAGAGGCGCAGACCCGCGTCCCACGAGAACGACGTCGCGCCGAAGAAGCCCTGCGAGATCTCCGAGCGGAACTGCTGGTTCTCGAGGTAGCTGTACCCGGGCTTGAGCGCGTCGCCGAAGCAGCGCTTGTGATAGAGCATCAAGAGCGCCACGGGGATCGATCCGCCGACGCCCGCCCACGCGAGCCTCGCGACATTGCGGGGCCCGAGCGTGAGCGCGTAGGCCACCACGGCGGCGAGCGCGAACACGGCCGCGACCTTCGCGCTGTGCCACTTGTGATACGAGGCCGCGCCGAAGAGCACCGCCGACATCGAGAGCTGGAGCGCGAAGGGCCGACGCTCGGCGTTGCGCGCGAGGATCCACGCGGCGACGGCGGCCGACGCGACGCCCGCGGGGTACTCGAAGAGCGAGCACCCGGCGCCGAAGAGCCCCGCGAGGAACATCAGCCCGCCGTGCACCGAAGCGCGTTCGCCGCGCGACCGCGCGAGCTCGTCGCGCTCATGCAGCGCGCTCATCGCCATGATGGCCGCGCCGAGGCACATCGCGTTGTGCGAGTGGCTCGTGAAGACCTCGTTGTAGGCGAAGAGCGACGATCCCGCCATGGTGCTGAAGAACACCGCGTCGCAGAGCGCGCGAGAGCGCGTGCGAGCGCCGAGAAAGCGGTACCAGAACCACGCGAAGACGAGCCCCGGCAGCACGTTGGCGAAGAGCCTGACCGCGTAGACGACCTTCGCGCGCTCGATGGGCGCGCGCACCTCGACGCGACGCGCGGCGTGAGCGTCAGGAGGCTTCGGCGCGGTCGACGGCGGCTCCTCGGGCGCGACCACGGCGGGCGTCGGAGGAGGCGGGTGCGAGTCGCGATGCGTGAGCCGCGTGAGGAGCCAGTAGGCGGGGACGCCGAGGTAGCTCGTGCCGGGGGCCTTCGAGCTGTAGAGAAGGTTCACGCGGATGCGGCGGTCTTCGCGCGTGGGGCGGCCGAGGCGAAAGCGCGTGAGCGTGTCTTCGGGGACGCCCGCCGCGCGGAGCACATCGTCGGAGACGTGGCGGGTGGTGATGGCCTCGTCGAGGGGCGTGTCGCGCACGGCCTTGTCGTTGACGTAGCCCCAGTCGCGCTCGATGCGATTCACCGCGAAGGTGCCGTCGTCGACGATGGCGACGGTCATGTAGACCCGCACGTTCTCGTTCGGGTTGTTCACCGGCGCGTGATACGGAAACACCCATAAATACAGGACCGCGAGGAGCGCGACCGCGAGCGCGGTGCGGGCGCGTGAGGGGACCGTCGGGGCGCTGCCGTCCATAAGCGCGCGCACCCTGCAACGCGGGGTGCGGTCTCGTCAATCGGCCCCTTCGCTTCCCTTCGAACCCGTCGCGCGCGCCGCGGGAACAACCCTTCGGTCCTCGGGAGTTCAAGCAGGAACTTCGTGTCGCGCCATGTAGAGCCCGGTGCTACGTTCGCCCCGCGATCCGACGCCCCCTCGACCGGAGGTTTGCATGGCGATGCAGCTCGATTTCGCGTCGTACGTCAGTGAACGAAAGAACGGCCCGAGCGGCGAGCGCGGCGAGGGCTACGCGTACGAGGGCGACCTCCGGGTGCTCCGCGCGATGCGAACGCTCAGGCCCGTCGAAATCGCCGTCGCGCAGACGGTGAAGCTCTCGAAGGAGTTCCTCACGCACGACCTCCTCGGCAACGCGGTGAAGGTCGGGCCCAGGCAGTTCCCGCGCATCCACCGCATCGCGTCGGAGTGCGCCGCCACGCTCGGCATCGCGACGCCGCAGGTCTACATCGTCCCCGAGATCGGCTCGATCAACGCGGCCACCTACGGCATCGACAGCGACTCGTTCATCATGGTGCACGCGGCCACCGTCGACGCCCTCAGCGACGAGGAGCTGCGCTTCGTCATCGGCCACGAGTGCGGGCACATCCAGAACAGCCACGTCGTCTACCTCACGACGCTCCACATGCTGCGCCTCGTGCTCCAGGCCGCCGCGGCGGGGGTGCTCCTCGCGCCCGTGCTCATGCCCGCGACGCTCGCGCTCCAGAGCTGGGCGCGCGCCGCCGAGGTCACCTGCGACCGCGCGGGGCTCCTCTGCTGCAAGAACCCCACGGTCGCCACGCACTCGTTCGTCAAGCTCGCCATCGGGAGCCGCAGGCTCTTCGAACAGATGAACGTCGACGCCTACCTCGACCAGCTCAAGGAGGCCGGCGACGGCTACGGCCGCATGGGTGAGCTCCAGCGCTCGCACCCCTACCTCACGCGTCGCATCGAGGCCCTGCGCGCCTTCGCCGAGAGCGCGCTCTACCGCAGCGCCGCGGGCCTCGAAGGCGGCATCGACCGCGCTGAGCTCGAGCGCCGCACCGAAGAGATCGTCAGGGTGATGTGACCGCCCGCCGCACCGCCCTCACACGCACGACAACGCACACGACACCGACGGGGAGGCAGAGACGCCGCCATGAACGCACGCAACCTCAATGAGACCAAGCAGGAGCTCGTCGCCGCGCTGACCTCCCTCGCCGACCTCGCGCAGAAGGCCGGCGCCACGACGCTCCGCGAGCGGCTCTTCGCCGACCGACTCCCGCGGCTCCAAGAGGAGCGCGCCGTGCTCGTCGTGCTCGGGGAGTTCAACCACGGCAAGACGACCTTCGTGAACGCGCTCCTCGGCGGCGACGTGCTGCCCACGGGGATCACGCCCACCACGGCGCTCATCCACGAGGTGCGTCACGGCGACACGCCCAAGGCGTCGATCATCAAGCGCGGCGACGGCGCCCTCGACGACCGCTCGCGGCCCGTCGGCGGCGCGAAGGAGGCGCTGCCCTTCGAACGCCTCCACGAGCTCGTGGCGAGCGCGAGGGTGAACCCCGACGAGGTGCTCCGCGTCGAGCTCGAGTACCCCGCGGAGATCCTCAGGGACAAGGTCACCCTCGTCGACACCCCCGGCGTCAACGACCTCAACCTCCAACGCGCGGAGATCACCTACGGCTACGTCCCTCGCGCCGACGCCGTGGTCTTTCTCCTCGACGCGGGGCAGATCCTCAAGGAGTCCGAGCGAAAGTTCCTGCGTGACAGGCTCCTCGGCGCGGGTCGCGACCGCATCGTGTTCGCGATCAACAAGGCCGACCTCCTCTCCGAGGCCGAGAAGACCGAGGTGATGGAGTACGCCCGCCGTCAGCTCGAACACCTCGTCCCGGGCGCCCCCGTGATGTTCCTCTCGGCCACGCGCGCGCTCCGCGGCGACCGCGAGGGGTCGGGCCTCGAAGCCCTCCTCGGCAAGCTGTCGTCGCTCCTCGGCAGCGACCGTCTCCGAATGCTCGTCGACTACGCCGCCGACGAGGGCCTGCGCGTGAGCGACATCCTCGGCCGCGCGCTCGCCGTCCGCCGCCGCGCCCTCACGATGACCTCTGAGGAAATCGAGCGGAGGATGAAGTCCATCGAGGCCGACATCGAGAACGCGCGCGGCCTCGTCGACAAGCGCAAGGCCCGCATCGACGAAGAGATCTCGGCGATCCGCGCGGTGGCGCTGCGCGACCTCGAAGCCTTCACCGACGAGTTCGCGGCGGCCGTTCGCATCGAGGTCGAGAAGTCGTCCGCGGGCGACATCCAGAAGTACATGCCGGGCTTCATCGAAGAGACCTGGCGCAAGTGGCTCGAAAACGAGGCCAAGACCCTCGGCGAGCGCCTCGAAGCCCTCGCCGAACAGATCGTCGCGATCGTGAACGAAGACGCGCGCGAGTCGGGCAGGGCGCTTCAGGAGTTCCTCGGGCCGGGCACCGGCAACCTCGACGTGAAGGTCGACACGCTCGCCTACGACGTCAGCGTGTTCGCGCTCGGCGCCTTCGGGATGGGCGTCGCGATCACCATCAACCTCCTCCTCGGCGGAATCCTCACGCTCGCGGCGCCGGTGCTCGCGATGTTCTTCAAGGAGCGCGTCGACGCCGAGATCAAGCGCAAGGCCATGGACGCCGCCCCCGCCTCGGTGCGCGCGGTCGCCGCGAAGATCGGCCCCGAGCTCACGGGCACCATCGACAGCTTCGGCCTCAAGCTCACGGAGTTCGTCGGCCACGCCAACGAGGAGCTCCGACGCTCGATGCTCGAGGTGCTCTCGGCCACGCGTCGCGCGCTCTCCGACGCCAGCGCCGGCGCCGCGCCCTCGGTCTCCGAGGTCGACGCCCTCATCGCCACGCAGGTCGAGCTCCGCGAGCGCGTCGAGCGCCTCCGCGCGCAGGTCTGGGAGCAGCCCTTCGAAGGCATCGCGGGCATCCCGATGCCCATCGGCAGCGCCTGATCCTCGCGCGTCTTCACCTCCGATCACGTCGCATCTGATGAAGCACCTCACGCTCGCGTGTGTCTTCGCGCTGGCCGCGTGCCGCAGGGGTCCGCAGCCGCGTGACGCCTCGCAGCGACCGCGCGCCGTCGACGTCGCCTCTCCTTCTGCCGACATCGCAGCAGAGCCTCGCAGCGTCGCGCTCGACGTCCGCGGACTCACCGCCTGGGCCGAGCTCGCGCCCGGCGTTCGATGGCGTCGCGCGGAGCTGCACGTGCTCTCCGTGACCCCTGCGGTCGAGCGCGCCGCGCCGCCGCCCGACGCGCTTCAGTGGGTCGTGATCCGCGTCGACGTGGCGCGCGCGAACCTCAACGTCGAGCGGGCGCCCGAAGACTCGATCACCGCGCTGTGGGAGCGTGACTCGATGGCGGTCGCGATGGTCAACGCGGCGTATTTCGAGCCCGACTACAGCGCCTCGGGCCTCGTGTTCGCGGGCGGTCGCACGCTCGCGCCCGTCGGGCCCCGCGGCGGATCGGGGATCCTCACCGTCGAGGGAGACCGCGCCGCCATCGTCTCCATCGACGCGCGCGACGGCGGCACGTACACGCCGACGCCCGCTGTCTCGCTCGCGCTCCAGTGCGGCCCGCGCATCGTCGAGGTGGGCGGCGTCGCGGGCATCCATCGACACGACGGACGCTACGCGGCGCGCACCGTCGCGTGCGTTCGCGACGCGGGTCACACGCTCGACCTCATCGCCACGTGGGACGAGCGCGATCCGCGCAGAGGGCCCGAGCTCCATGACCTCGCGACGATCCTCGCGAGCCCTTCTCCCACGGGAGATGGCGGGCCCTGCGAGGCCGCGCTCAACCTCGACGGAGGCCCCTCGACGGCCATCTACGCAGGCGTTCCGAGCGCGCCCGGCGGCGCGCGTCACGCGCCCGAGGGACCGACGCCGTGGGTGTTCGTGGTGCGTCCCCGCCGCTGACGTGAGTCGTGGTAGAACGCCGAACAATGCGCGCGCTCCTCGCCATGCTTGTCGTCGTCGCGGCCTGTACGAAGGGTTCGATCCCCGACATCCCCGACGACGCGCCGGGTGACGATGTGCCCGTCATCGACATCGGCAACGAGCCTCGCTGCGGCAGCAACCGCTCGCCGTGCTGCGGCGGGCGCGCGTGCAACCGCACCCTCGAGTGCGAGCAGGGCGTGTGCTGCGGCGGCCCGAGCGCCACCTGCCAGGATCAGCTCGACTGCTGTTCGAACTACGGCTGCAACGGCGGGCGCTGCTGCGTCGACATCGGCGGCGTGTGCGAGAGCGCCAATGAGTGCTGCGCGGGCGCCGTGTGCACCGACGGCGTGTGCTCGCGCGTCGAGAACTGCGGCGCGCGCGGACAGCGCTGCTGCACGGGTGACATCTGCACGGCGGGCAACGCCTGCGTGGCGTCGATGTGCACCGCGTGTGGGGCCATCGACGGCCCCTGCTGCCCGGGTCAGACCTGCGACACGGGCCTCGCGTGCGCGAGCGGCCTGTGCCGTCGCCCCGTGGCCTGCGGAGCCGCGGGGCAGGCGTGCTGCAACGGTACGGCGTGCGAGCGCGGCGCCGAGTGCATGAGCGGAACGTGCCGCGTGTCGACCACCTGCGGCGCCATCGGTCAGCCGTGCTGCACGGGCAACGTCTGCGCGGGGACGGCCTTGTGCCAGTCGGGCCGCTGCGCCGCCCCCATGAGCACCTGCGGCGCGTCGGGGCAGGCGTGCTGCGCGGGCAACGCGTGCTCGAGCGGCCTCGGGTGCACCGCGGGGACGTGCCGCGCGTGCACGTCTCCGGGGTCGATCTGCGCGAGGGCCGCGGACTGCTGCGGCACCGACTACGACTGCCGCGCGGCGCCCGTCGAGCTGCGCTGCTGCCACCGCCAGGGCGGCGCCTGTTCGAACAGCCTCGAGTGCTGCGGCGACATGCTCTGCGAGGGCGGTCGCTGCGTGTGTCAGGCCGAGGGAGAGAGCTGCGTCGACAGCACCGAGTGTTGCGCGGGCACCACCTGCGAGTCGGGCATGTGCCGTCGCGCGGCGACGTGCCGCCCCGCGGGTGACCTCGGGTGCAGCGTGAACTCCGACTGCTGCGCGAGCCTCCTCTGCACGCCCGCAGGCGGAGCCGGACGGCGCTGCTGCATGCCCGCGGGGACGCAGTGCGCCGCGACCTCGATGACGGCCGACGCGGGCGTGAGCGACGCGGGCCCGCGCGACGCGAGCATGGACGCCGCGGCCGACGCGGGGACAGCCCTCTCGAACCCCTGCTGCGGGACGATGAGCTGCGCGGCCTCGGGCGGCGCGCCGGGCAGCTACTGCATCTGCCGCGGGAGCGGCGAGACCTGCGCTTCGAACTTCGACTGCTGCCCCGGGACGCTCTGCACCTCGGGCCGCTGCGCGGCCTCGACGACGACGTGCTTCGGCCCCGGCGACATGCGCGCGTGCACCGGCGACACGCAGTGCTGCGGCGGGCTGCGTTGCGCGCGCCTCCTCGGCAACCAGCGGTGCTGCACGGGCCCCGGCAGCGCGTGCCGCTCGTCGATCGACTGCTGCGGCGCGATGCTCTGCGTGGCGGGTCGATGCGCGTGCCGCAACCGCGATCAGTCGTGCGAGCAGGACATCGACTGCTGCGCGGGCCGCTGCGTGTCGAACCGCTGCGTCGCGCCCTGAGAGAACGGCTACTGCGGAAAGAGCCTCACGGCGATCCCGCGGCGCGTGGTCGTCGAGGAGGTGTCGGCGTCCTCCCACGCGACGGCGAACTGCGGGAGCGTGGTGCCGCCCGCCGCGGCCGAGGGGTCGGTCCGCGAGACGTCGTCGCCGACGCTGATCTGAAAGTCGCTCGTCGACGCGCCCACGCGCGAGAACGCTGCGACGCCCAGGGCCGTCGAGAGCCTGCCCCGGATGTGGTGCGTCGCGACGTCTTCCCACGCGACGAGCACGTTCGGCGGGTTGGTCGTGCCCACCGCGATCGTGGGGTGAATCTGGTCTCCCGCGAGCGTCGTGGGGGCCTCGTACGCGTCGCCCACGCGCTGGAGGTTCGCGCCCGTCCGCGCCCAGCGCACCGTGGGGGAGCCCATCGCGTCGGAGGCCTCGTCGTGCCACGCCACGGCGATCCCGTCTTCGAGCGCCGCGGCCGCGGGCTGGTCTTGAATCTGCGCGCTGATCGGGCTGATCAGCACCGCCTCACCCGCGAGCGCGCCCGCCGACGAGACCTTGCGCGCGAAGATGTCTCCCGTCGCAGACCACACCACCGCGAAGCTCCCGTCGCGGAGCGCGACCGCGCGAGGGAGCCCCACCGACACGGGCGTGATCTGCACGGGCGCCGACGGCGCGCTCAGCGGGAGGCCGACCTCGTAGGTCACGGCGCGCAGCACGGCCGAGGCGTCGGTTCCCTCGCGCCACACGACGAGCGCGCGATTGCCCGCCACCGCGACCGAGGGCTGCTGCCGGAGCATCGCCGCAGCGGCCACGGGGACGCTCACGTAACGCGCGTCCATGCTCGTCGGCGGAGCCCTATTTTCAAAGGCCTCTGCGACGACGTTGCGCGCCGATCCGGTGCCCGACTCCCACGCGCCGACGAAGCCCGGAGGCGTCGCGACGGGCGCGATCGAGGCGTACTGCTGCACGCCCATCCCGTCGTCGAGGGCGACGTCGGCGGCGAGCGCGCCCGCCGTGGGGGGCCCTCCGTCCGCCGTGAAATACCGGGCCCTCACGTCGGTGAAGGTCCGCGACACCACGTCGAACGCCACCACCAGGGGAACACCCGGCGCCCACGACACCGACGCGTGGCGGCGGTCTCCCACGGCGAGCGGTCCGTCGTTGTTGCTCGCCAGCCGAGGGAGCGTCTGGCACTGGGCCGAGCACCCCGAGCCCGCGGCGCCGTTCATCTCCATCCCGAGGTCGCAGCTCTCATTCGAATCGAGGCGCCCGTCGCCGCACACCGCGCGGTCGTCGGCCTGCTCGACCATCGCGACGGTGATCCCGTTGGTGGCCCCCGCGCCGAGCGTGACCTCCGCGCAGCCAGATCCCCGAATGCCCGAGCGCATCTCGCCCGTCGGCGTGCGGAACTGCCCCTGACCGTGCACCAGCACCACGTACGCGCCCGGCGCGACGCTCGCGGTCAGCGTCTGCCCGCGCATGCACTCGTCGACGGGCGAGGCCGTGCCGTACATCGATTGCAGCGAGGCCCACTGCGCGCCGCAGCGATCGGCGGGCTGCACGGCGCGGCCGGGGAGCGCGGCGAGGTCGCGGCGTCCGTTGATGAGCACCTGACCGAGCGCGGCGTCGCATCGCATCGCCGCGGTCTTCGCGAAGACCCTGAGGTGAAAGGGCCCGAGCTCGCTGAGGAGCGCGCCGCCGAGCAGGCGCATCGTGGGCAGCGGCGCGGCGTCGTCGGCGGCGGGCGCGCACGAGCCCACGGCGCCCGCGGTGAGAAGTGCGAAGGCAAGCGGTGCGAGGCGACGCTCTCCCATAGGTGCGCGGATCGTATCTCAACGCGCGCGAGACGAGGCAGCGTTCAGAGCACGAGCTTGTAGCCGTGGCCGTAGACCGTGAGGATGTGCTGCGGCTTGTCGGGCGAGGGCTCGACCTTGCGCCGGAGCTTGACGATGAAGTTGTCGACCGCGCGGTTGTTGATGGCCTGAACGCCCCACACCTTGTCGAGGATCTCGTCGCGCGAGACGGCCTCGTTCACGCGCTCGAGGAGCAGCGTGAGGAGCGCGACCTCGTAGGAGCTCAGCGGCTCCTCGTGGCCCTCGCAGGTGGCGATGTGGCCCGCGAGGTTCACGTCGGCCTTGCCGATGCGCACCGAGGCCGGGGCGTTGTTGGCGCGCTCGACCCTGCGCAAGACCGCCCGCACGCGCGCCACGAGCTCGCCCACCGAGAAGGGCTTGGTCACGTAGTCGTCGGCGCCCGCGTCGAGGCCGCGGATCTTGTCGGAGTCCTGGCTGCGCGCCGAGAGGATCATGATGGGCAGCGTGCGCGACGAGCGACGGAGCTGCGAGCAGACCTCGTAGCCGTTGGTGTCGGGCAGCATCAGGTCGAGGATGACGAGGTCAGGCTTCTCGGCGCGCGCCAGCTCGATGCCCTGACGGCCTGTGCCCGCGGCGAGGGTGCGGTAGCCTTCGAACGACAGCGCGTCGGTCAGGCCGAGCACCATCGCGGGCTCGTCTTCGATCAGGAGGATGGTCTTCGTGTTTGCCATGCGAGGCCCTTCGAAAAGGCGCGCGACTCTACCACCGATGCGCGCCGCCTCCGCGGCCGAGACATCGGATCTCTGGATCTTC
>JBPOHC010000121.1:0-4605 GCA_052035985.1 Myxococcota bacterium
ATGTTGAACACACGGAGCTGCTGGGAGCAGCGCGCGCGAGGCTCCGCGAGGTCGAGGCCGGGGAGCTGCTCGGACCAGATGTTTGGCATGGGCTCGTGCGCGTCGGCGCCGAGCGAGCGCGCGAGGGACTCGACCTCCGCGACGCCAGCGCCGTCGGCCGTCGAGACCACGGAGCAGATCACCACCCGCAGGGCGACGCCTCGCCGGGCGCGCGCCTCGATCAGCCTTCCGATCCCTTCGACGACCTTCTTGAACGAGCCGCCGATCCGCACCCGCCGGAACTCCTCGGGGGTGGCCGCATCGAGGGCGACGCGGACCTCCGTGACGCCCGACGAGAGCAGTCGATGCACGTTCCCTTCGCTCAACAAGTGCCCGTTCGTCGAGACCTTGACGCGCCCGACGCCTCGATCGCGCGCGAGCTCGGCCATCTCGAAGAAGCCTGCGTGCATCAACGGCTCGCCGGTGCCCCAGAGGTTCACGCGACCCCAGCATCCCACGCCCTGCTCGAGCACATCGCGGTACAGGCTCACGCTCACGTCGCCGCGCGACTGCACCTCAAGCGCCCCGTTCTTGCAGAACACGCACTTGAGGTTGCACCGCGTGGTCACCTCGACCTGGAGCACCTCGGGCCAAGGCGGATCCTCGCGCAACAAGTCGAGGCCGATGCGCGCGTTCGGCGGCCGTGCCGGGTCCGTCGTCACGCGCTCACCCGATCCCTTCCGCGGCGAGCACCTCGACGAGCGAGCCGTGGCCGCCCCGCGACAGCGACGCGAAGAAGTCGGCCTGTCGGGCAGCGAGAGTGGTCAGGGCGGGCGCGTCGAGGCTCAACGTCTCTGAGAGGGCGGCAGCCAACGCGCGCAGACGTGCCTCCGACGACGCGCAGATTGCCATCATCCGCGAAAGTTCTTCGATGGCTCCGACCTCGTCGAGTTCGTGCCAGCGCATACACTCGCCCGCGAGCGAGTCCCACCCCAGCGAGGCGGGAGCGACCCCGTGCTCGGCGAAGTGGCAGAGCTGCCTGGCCTGCGTCGCGTTCTGCGGCGGCAGGAACGCGACGGGCACGCCGAGGCTCATCGCTTCCATCGCGGAGTTCAGGCCGGGGCTCGTGATCACGAGGTCCGATGTCGATATGCAACGGAGCATCTCCCGGTGAGGCAGCGAGCGGCAGACGATCCGCTCATCGCGGAGCTCGATGCGCGAAATCTCCGCGCGTGAGCCGACGACCGTGACGCGCTCCCACCGCCGCGCGCCGACGAGCCCGTCTTGCAGGCGCTCCATCACGATCTCGGTGTACCCGTCGAGGTGGCGAATCGGGTTGCGAAAACCGCAGAGGTTGATCATGAGCCTCGGCCCCGCGCCTGCCGCGCGCGGGGAAGGGCACACGAGCGACGGTGGCGCCACCACACGCACGTTCGCCCCGACGTGGGGAGGCAGCGCCCGGACGCGCTCCATCACGCCGGGGAAGTTCTGGCAGAGGTACAGCATGCCCGGCACGTAGACGGGCGGAACGACCGGCCAGAACCAGAAGAGCGGGTCGTAGAACACCACCCGCTTGCCGGCCTTCGCGGCCTCGCGCACCGAGCGAGGCTCGGTGGCGCTCCACACGAGGTCGCACCACGCGAGGTCCTCGTCGATCGGCAGGCTGTCGCCTTCGAAGAAGGTGCAACGCTCGAAGGCCGCCTCGTCGATGATGTCCCGCGCGAGCGCGGGACCGACGAAGCGGAAGGAGAACCCCAGAGGAGCCAGCTGCTCGCGGCAACTCATCAGGCTCCCGACCGGGCCGAAGCCGAAGTGCTCCGCCACCATGAGAACCTTCATCAAAGCCGCCCCCCGAGCGAGCGGCGCGCGAGTCTGCCGCTCGCCTCCGCGAGGGTGACGAACATGCGCCCCTCTTCACGACATCTGGCGAGCCCTCGAACGAGCGCCGAGCGCGCGACGTCGTTCATTTCGCGGGCGTGCAGCACGATGCCCGCGAGGGGGCCGCGTGCGGCCTTGAGCTGCCCGAGCACCGCGCTCGCGGGCCTGCACAGGCGCCCCGTGGGTCCCCTCTCGCTCGCGTCCACGCCGAAGACCGCGGTGAAGAGCCCATCGGGCACCGGCATCTCTTCGAAGGTCCGAGGACCGCCCGCGACGAACAGATACGCCTCCGCGCGGAGGACGCGCAGCGTGTCGTGCGTGAGCCGATCGTGCGGCGGGCAGAACCCGGGCGTGAACGCGTCGCCCAGGAGGGCTTCGAGGCGCCGTCGTCCGGCCAGCAGATCGCGCCGCTGATCTTCGATGGATCGACCTTCGCCGAACTCGTGCTTGCGCCCTCCCGCGGGGGCGTGGTTCGCGTGTGAGAAGCCGTGCTGCGCCAGCTCGACGAGCTCCGGAGCTCGATCGCGGCGGCGCCCGAGGCCGCGAGCGGTCGAAGGCGTAAGCCACGCGGGCACCACCTGACACGACGCGGGGATGCCTGCGTCGCGAAGGGCCGACAGCAGCGCGTCCGTCGCGGCGTCGTCGTCGCCCACGTCGTCGACGCGGATGCAGATCGGCGGCGCCTGGGCGGTCAACGCGCTCCCCCGCGGAGCACCTCTCCCACACGGAGCCTCGCCAGCGCCGCGTGCCGCACAACGGCCTGGAGCCGCATGAACGCGCGCTCGCCGCGCGAGAGCGGCACCGAGAGATCACGGACAAAGGCGCCGCGCGCGCCTCCCCGGTCGAGGGCGGCCCACGGCGCCCCGCGGTATTCGTCCTCGAGCAGCCGCTGGTACGGCACGGCGTTGTAGCTGCGAGACAGGGCACGGCGAATCGACGGGTCGTGCGCGTGCTCGACGACCATGGACGGGTTGTACGCGACGAACCCGCCGCGGCGCAGCACACGGAAGGCCAGCTCGCGGTCGTGGTACGTGCGGTATCGCGCGTCGAAGGGGCCGTGCTCCCTGAAGAACCCCGCGCGGATCGCCGAGTTCCCCCCCGAGAGGTGGCACGCCGCGCCGGGCACGCCAACCGGGATGGGCCTCGCGAGGGCGTCGCACACGGCGGCGAGGAACGCCCTCTCGGAGTACGTCGCGTGCCTAGTGTCGTAGAGCTTCTGGCGGAGCATCGGCACGAAGCGCTCGCGCCACGGGAGCGCTTCCGACGCCCTGCTCCAGAGGATGCGTCCGAGCTGGGCGGTGACCTCGGGGCACCGGTCGAAGAGCCCTACGCAGCGCTCGGCCCAGTCGGGGCGCGGGGTGCTGTCGTCGTCGAGGAACGCCACGTGGTCGCCGTCGAGCGCCCTGATCGCCGCGTTGCGGGCGAGTCCAGGGCCGAGGCGCGGGGTGCGCAGCAGCGTGATCTTTGCGGCGAGGCCGGACGCGCGACACACGTCATCGACATCGATGCGTCCGTCGTTGACGACGTAGACCCTTCGAAGCAGATTCGCGGGTTGCTCCGCGAGCGCGGCGACGCAGCGGCGCAGGAGGTCGGGCCGGTCGCATGTGGGGACGATCACCGAGAGCTGCGCGCTCATGAGCCCCCCCGAACGATGGGGAGGGCGCGTCGCGCAGAGTGGGGTGCAGGGCGCGTGAGCCCGAGCGCGGCGATGCCCTCGTCGATGTCGCGGTTGACCTGAAGCTTCATCTCACAGCCTCGGCACGTCGCGAAAACCGCGGGGCCAACGCCCGCAGTCGCCAGAAACGCGCGGGCTTCACGCCGCGTGGTGAGCGCATCGAGCGGCGACGTGCACGCGTTGCCGTACCCTCCCGCCAGGGGTCGGTTGCAACACGGCTGGACCGTTCCGTCGGGCTCGACGGTGACGTGGTAGTAGACCCAGTAACAGGGGTGGGTTTCATAGAAGCCGCGGCTGAGCTCGCCCGACGCGCAGCGCACCACCTCCCCGGCCGTGCGACCGAAGAGCTCGCTGTCACTCGGAAAGAGCATGACGTTTCGTGCCTGGGCGGTCTCGCGAACGGCCGGACAGATCGCCTCGCGCGCAGCCTCCATCTCCGTGACGGTGAGAGGGCGCTCTCCGGCGTCGGCGACCCTGCCGTCAAGCGGGCTGAAGCTCACGCCCTCGCAGCCGAGCGCCGCGGCCAGGCGCACCACGCCCACGAGCTGCGGGAGGTTCGCGCGGCGCACCACGCAGTTGAGCCACACCGACCGCGGGACTCCGGGGCTCGCCCGCACCACGCTCTCGATCCCCCGCAGGGTCTTGCGCCACTGGTTGGCCACGCCGACGATCGCGTCATGGGTGGCGGCGTCGTCCCCGTGCAACGAGACGATGTACCGGCGAAGGCCGTGGGCCAGCAGGCGATCGACACGCTCCGGGGTGAGGCGCGTGCCGTTGGTGAGGAGCTTGAGCTTGACGTGGGGGTCGAGGGCGCGAACGCCGCCGACGAGCGACTCGAACCCGGGGAAGAGCGTCGGTTCACCGCCCGTGAAGGCGATCTCCTTCGCGCCCATGCGCAACACGTCGCGCGCGATGCCGAGCCAGTCGTCGACCGACAAGGGCGCCGAGGCCGTCTTGTCGCACCGACACATCTGACACCGCCAGTTGCAACCATCGAGGAGGGTGAACTTCACGATGCGCGGCGACCAGAACGCGCCGCGGTCGACCCGGTTGGCAAGCGATGTGAGCTCGGC
>JBPOHC010000707.1:0-6917 GCA_052035985.1 Myxococcota bacterium
CGTCCCTTAGGAGGTGTCACATGACCACGCGCTTCGCCTCGCTGCTCCTCGTCCTCTCGTCGCTCGCCGCCTGCGGAGGTCAGGACCCTTCGCTCGGAGATCGCGACGCGGCGACCGTCGACGCTGCCGGCGTCACCACGGCGGAGGAGGCGACCGCGCTCCAGAGCCTCCGCGAGGAGGAGAAGCTCGCGCATGACGTGTACGTGGCGCTCAACGCGCGCGCCCCGGTGTTCGCGAACATCTCCGCGAGCGAGCAGACCCACACCGACGCCGTGCGCGCGCTGCTCGACCGCTACGGCGTGTCTGACCCTGCGCAGGGGCGCGCCGCGGGGAGCTTCTCGAACGCGACGTTTCAGACGCTCTACGACGCGCTCACGGCGCGCGGGTCGGTGTCGACCGTGGCCGCGCTCCAGGTGGGCGCCGAGATCGAGGAGCTCGACATCGCGGACATCCGCGCGATGCGCGCCGCGGTGACGCACGCGGACGTGAGCGCCACGCTCGACAACCTCGAGCGCGGGTCGCGCAACCACCTCCGCTCGTTCTGGCGTCAGCTCCAGTCCGCGGGCGCGACGTACACGCCGAGCCACCTCGACGCGGCGACATTCCGCTCGATCGCCGAGAGCGCGATGGAGACCGGCGCGAGCCGCTGAGTGACCCCGTCGCCGCCGCGAGCGCGGCGGCAGATCTCCTCCACTGAAGCGCCATGACGGAATCGTCGCACCCATCGCGGGTCGCGCTGGCTCGACCTGCACAGACCTCGCCCGTGAAACACCCGCTCAGCACCGCGCCCCGATCTGTCCTCGCTGGCTTCGTCGGTCGCGTCCGCGCGCTCGCTCCCGGAGTGCTTCGCGCGGCGAAGCAGCGCTTCATCGACCTCGAGTACCGTCTGAGAATCGCCCGTCCCTTCACCTTCGGAGACGGCGCGCCGCGGGTGTTCTACCCGGGCTGCTCGCTCACCGCGGCGGACCCCGAGCTCGTGATGCGGGCGTATGCGTGGCTCCGCGCGCGCGACCCGAAGATCGCCCTGTGGTCAGACTGCTGCGGGATGCCCGTCGAGAAGTTCTCCTCCGCCGAAGCCGCGGAGCGCTCGCGCGAACGCACGCGGCGACAGATTCGAAGCGCGGGCACGCACGAGATCATCACGGCCTGCGGCAACTGCACGGTGCAGTTCAACGGGCTGAACGTGCCCGGACTCCGCGTGACCTCGCTCTACAAGCTCCTCGCGGAAGAGGACTGGGGCCCTCGCCCCGAGTCGGGGCCCGTGGTCGTTCACCACCCGTGCTCCGCGCGCATCGACAAGGCTCAACAGGTTCACTTCCGCTCGCTCGCGGGCAGGCTCAACCTGCGCGTGGTGAACGCCGACGAGAAGAAGCACCCGCTCGCGTGCTGCCTCGTCACGACCCCTTCGGCCGTCGAGAAGCGCAAGGCGCTGGCCGACCAGTCGCTCGTCACGTACTGCGCCCACTGCACGATGGCCTTTCAGCGCGACGTCCCGACGCGGCACGTGCTCCAAGAGGTGTTCGGCCGCCCCGAGGACCGCTGGCGACCGCGCGGCAAGGTCGCGCGCTTCGGCCAGTACCTCCGCTTCGCAAGGGACGCCGCGCGACGATTCCCTCAAACTTCGGGCGCGCTCGCGCTGCCGACCGGTGAAGCTCCGCAGCGTTCGAAGCCGCTCCGCTTCGCCGCCGCGGTGGCCGCGGGCGTCGGCCTCGCGATCGCGGCCGCGCGCTGGTCAGATCTCCCGCGCCACGCGGTCGAGCTCGCGACGTGGTCGAGCGCCGCGGGCCCCGGCGGCGCGCTGGTCTTCGCGCTGGCGTACATCCTCGCGACGGTGCTCGCGCTGCCCGGCTCGGTGCTCACGCTGGCCGCGGGCTTCGCGTGGGGGCCGCGCGTCGGCTTCGCGGTGGTGATGCCCGTGGCCGTCGCCGCGGCCACGACGGCGTTTCTGCTCGGGCGCACGTTGCTGCGCGGTCGCGTGGAGCGGCTCGTCGGGCGCGACGAGAGGCTCGCCGCGATCGATCAGGCCATCGCGCGCGACGGCCTCCGCGTGGTGCTGCTCCTCCGGCTTTCGCCGGTCTTTCCGTTCAGCCTCTTGAACTACGCCCTGGCGCTCTCTCGCGTGAGCGTGAGGGACTACCTCATCGGAACCGCGCTCGGGATGTTGCCGGGCGCCGCGCTCTACGTGTATCTCGGCTCGGTCGTGTCACACGCGTCAGAGCTCGCCTCGGGAGCGGTTCGCCACACGAGCCCGTTGAGCGCCGCCCTCTACTGGCTCGGGCTCGCCGCGACCGCCGTCGCCGCGCTGACGATCACGCGCTCCGCGCGCGCAGGGCTCCGCGAGGCCCTGGCCACCGCGCGAGCATGAGCGCGAAGCCCGACGCGCTCGCCGATGACCCCGTCGCGGTCGGACCGCCTCCGCCCGCGCCGCGCGTGTCGGTCATCGTGCCGACGCTCGACGAGGAGCGGCTCATCGACGCGCGCCTCGACGAGCTGCGCGCGCTCGGACCCCACGAGGTCATCGTCGTCGACGGAGGCAGCGGCGACGCCACGGTCGACCGCGTCGTGAAGCACCCGTCGCGCCCCCGGTGGATCGTCGCGCCCCGCGGACGCGCGCGGCAGATGAACGCGGGCGCCTCCCTCGCGACGGGCCACGTCATGCTCTTCTTGCACGCGGACGTGGCGCTGCCGCGCGACGCGCTCGCGCACATCGCCCGCGCGATCGCCGACCCGCGCGTGGTGGCGGGCGCCTTTCGCACGTGGACATTACCTGACCGACCGACGCGCTTCGGGCCGCTGCTCCACCTCGCGGACGTGCGCTCGCGGGTGAGCGGATTGCCCTACGGGGATCAGGCGATGTTCGTGCGAGCGGAGGTGTTCCGATCGCTCGGAGGCTTCCCCGACATCCCGTTGATGGAGGACCTCGCGCTCTCTCGCGCGCTCCGCGCGGTCGGTCGGATCTGCACCGTGCCCGCGCGGGTGACCGTCTCGGGGCGGAGGTTCATGGCGCGCCCGGTGTTGTACACGGCGATGGTGAACGTGTTCCCGATGCTCTATCGCCTCGGGGTGTCGCCCGCCCTCCTCGCTCGCGTCTACCACGCCGTGCGATAGGCCGCGCCGCGCGAATCCTTCTGACCGCAGCGGCGCTCCTACGGGCCATGTCCCTCGTCCGTTGGATCGCTGAACTTCCGTGGACCATGGTGGGCGTCGCCTGCCTCACGCTGGGGCTCGCGCCCTTCACGCCGCCGCACATCGTCGAGAAGCTCGAGATGCTCTCCAAGGGCACCCTCGTGAAGCCCATCGACTGGTTCGATCTGGCCCTCCACGGCGCGCCGTGGGCGGTGCTGATCGCCAAGGTGGTGATCTACGCCGCGCGAATCGCCTGACCGATTCTCCGGGCCGACACGGTGCAGCGCGCGCGACCGGGGGGTGGCCGCCATGTTCGCACCGGGTCAGCAGCAGCCGCCGACGCAGGCCGATCCCTCGGTCGTCAGCGCGTAGTCATCGCCCTTCGTCTCGCGCGGGTCGCGCAGGAGCTTGCCGACGCCGCAGGGGAACGGGCGCGCCTCTTCGAGGGGACCGCGACGCGCGGCTCGACCTTCGCGAAGTGCTCCGCGTACGGCGCGCGAGCGAAGAGTCGGAAGGTCTTGTCGCACACGGCGACGCGCTCACCGCGACGCAGCACGTGCCCGTCGTCGTCGGTGACCTCCCGGAACGGACCCTTGTAGATGACCGCCTGTTTGCGGTCCCAGCACCTGCCCTCCTTGCCCTTGTAGGCCGCGACGGTGACGCTTCGAAACTCGATGCCCTCGACCGTGCGCCACGGCGCCGCGGGGCGCTCGAGCAGCGTCATCCCGTAGAGGCCGACCGCTTCGAATGCGGCGAGGAAGCGGTCCTCGCGCATCGCTCCCGAGACGCACCCCGCCCAGAGTTCTGGATCGCGCTGCAGCGCGGGCGGGACGTCCTCGTCGCTCACGACGTCTGAGATGACGGCGCGGCCGCCCGGCTTGAGCACGCGGTGAATCTCGCGGAAGAGGGCCGCGCGGTCGTCGGGGCGCACGAGGTTGAGCACGCAGTCAGAGACGACGACGTCGACCGAGGCGTCGGCCACGAGCGGCGCCTCGGCGCGGAGCCGCGCCGCCTCGGCCTCGAACCGCTGCAGGTCCGCGCTGCGCGAGATCGAATTCGCGGGCGAGGCGTTGGTGGGGTCAGTCTTCCTTCCACTCCACGACGAGCTTCTCGTCGGGGATCTTGCGCGCCGCGAGCTCTGCGAAGGTCTTGATCTCCTGCTTGCAGCAGTCGATCGATTTCGCGCGGTCGAGGCGCTGGAGCAGGTCTTCGACGAATCGGGCCACGGTCACTTCTCGCTTCATGTCCTTCTTCTCTTCTGCGGCGGGCCGTGCGTCACGGGCCCTTCGCGTCGAACTGCAAGTGCCAACCGGGTTCGCGCTGGCGCCGACCGCGCGAACGCCGTGACGCGGTCGCGAGGAGCTCTGGCCTCTCGTCGTAGGCGCGGGAGGTCGAGCTTCCTGCGCGTGAGAGCCCGCGACGGTCCCAACCGATCCGCGCCTTCGTGCGGTGGTCCTCGGAGGCCGCGACGCTGTGCCAGACGGGGAACCGTCGCGCTACGTCGACGCGTCGGGCACGAGCACGCCGTCACGCGCGACGATCAGCTCGCCCTCTCCGAGCGGCTCCCATCGCTCGCCGGTGAGGGGAACGCTCGCCACCAGCACGACGTGCTGCTCCTGCGTCGCCGCGATGCGCAGCCCGTCGGTCTCGAAGCGACCGCCCGCCGCGCAGTGCCGCGCGAGGCGCCACAGCCCCGGCGCGCGCACGGTTCCGTCGCGCTGGTGGCGCTTGTGCGCGTGGGCGAAGAGCGCCTCTCCGTCGCTGTAGAGAAAGTTCGCCGGGCCGAGCGCGCGGAGGTCACGCGCGAAGTCAGCAACCGCCGCGCGGCGCGCGTCGAGCGGCGGGCGTCCGTCGCGCCAGAGTCGACGCATCCGTTCCATCAGTGCGCAGAACGCGCGCTCCGAGTCGGTCTCGCCCACGGGGAGAAAGGTCGCGCGCTCGAAGCCCTCCGTCGTCTCGATGTTCTTGAGGTCGCCGTTGTGCGCGAAGCAGTGCCACGCGCCGCCGAGCTCGCGGGCGAAGGGCTGGCAGTTGCGCGCGCTGACCGCGCCCTGCGTCGCGTGGCGAACGTGGCTGAGCACGGTACGACTCACGAAGGGCGCGCTCTGGAGGAAGCGCACGCACGCGCTCGACGCCGCGGGCGCGGCCTCCTTGACGATGTGCAGGTCGCCCTCTTCGTACCAGGCCACGCCCCAGCCGTCGCGGTGGTGGTCGGTGAGGCCCCCGTGCCGTGAGAACTCCGTCAGCGAGAGCTCGACGTCGCTCGGCACGCGGCCGTTCATCGCGAAGAGTTCACACATCGCAACCATCGTCCCTTCGAGGCCAGTCACGAACGCATCACCGCGTCTCGAAGAAGAGAGCCACCTCCGCGCGCCGCGGGTTCGTCGAAGGGGGGGCTCCGCGTCGACCAGCGGCGCTCAGAAGAACGCGCGGAGGAGCATGCCCGCGCGGTGACGCCACGCCGCCTCGCTGTGCCCGCCGACGGCGTCGACGCACTGGATCACCTCGGCGTCGCGCGGCGGCGCATCCCCCGCGCCGATGCGCGCGACGCGAGCGCCGAAGCGCGCCTCCAGGAGCTCGACCATCTCCGCGCCGCGCGCCGCGGCCAGGGCCTCGACGATCGCGTTGTGGTGGCCTCCGTCTCGCCGCATGCCCCAGTCGATCCAGAGCCGCGGGCGGAGACGCGCGTCAGCCAGCACAGGCGCCGCGCGCCGCACGAGGTCCGAGTCGGCGAGCGCGACGGGGCGCAGGCCACAATCGAGGTCGTCGAGTCCGCTGAAGAACGACGGAGACAGGCAACCCGCGACGCCGAACACCGCCGGGTGCGACGTCGCCGTGCGAAACGCCGCGAGGCCCCCGTGCGAGCTGCCCACCACCGCCGTGCGCGCGCGGTCGCGGGACAGCCACGGGTAGGTCTCTCGGAGCCACGGGACGAGCCCCGTCGCGAGCCACGACGCGTAGCGGTCGAGGCCACCCCACGGCGCGCGTCCGCTGCGCCAGTCGACGTGCGTGTACTCCTCGTCGCGTCGACGCGGGCGCACGGCCACCACCGCGAGCGCGCCGATCGCACCCGACGCGCGGAGGCGCGCGACGGTCGTGGCCACGTCCCAGGTGTCGTGCGCGGGGCCTCCCGGCCAGAACGTCGTGTCGCCGTCGTTGAACACCGCGAGCGACGCGTCACCAGGGGGCACGCTCGCGGGTCGGAGAACATGCACGTCGCGAGGCCCGAACGGGTCGTCGATGTCGAGGGACTCATAGGTCTCGAACACGAAGCCCGCGGGCCCCGCGTGCCTCTTCATCGCCTGTCCGCCCGCCTCGATCTGCGCTGTCGCCACGCTCGCCCTCCGCTGGGGCGACGCTACTCCAAGGAGCGTGGCCTTGCCTATCGCGCGTCGCCGGGCGTCGCCGCGCGTGTGAAGGACCTGGAGTTCCACGAGCGCCAGCGCGGTTCCGATGCAGCGTCGGGCGCCGCCGCCGAAGGGAATCCAGGCGCACGGCTCGGGCTTCCGTGCGAGGAAGCGCTTCGGGTCGAAGACCTCTGGCGAAGGCCATCGCGCCGGGCCGGAGTGCGATGCACGCTGCTGCGGCTTGGCCGCGCGGCGCTCTCCCTCGCAGCCTTCGCGCTCCGCGAAGGGCACCCGCTGCTCGCCGTCACGCGTTCGATCGTCAGTCAGGCCGCGGTGATCGCCTGCGACGACCCCGTCGCGCTCGACGCGCGGCGCTTCCGCGGGGGCACGCAGGTGTTGCTCCCGCGCGTCGACGTGCGGTAGCTGAGAACCGCTGGAGCGCGG
>JBPOHC010000641.1:0-1855 GCA_052035985.1 Myxococcota bacterium
TGCACTTGTACGCGACGAGCGACGCGAGCGTGAGGGCCGCGACGACGCGGTAGATGCGCTGCGCGGGCGTCGCGACCGAGGCCATCGCGAAGAGGAGCGCGGGCACGGCGAAGCGAGATTTGATCGATCCCTCGTCGCCGACGCTCGCGGGCATCACCCACATCGCGGCGACGGTGAAGAGCGCGGCGAACGCAGGGACGCGGCGGATCGAGGAGGTCAGCGCGCGACGGTGCGCGGCGACCGCGAGCGCGGCGACGGGCGGGAGCGTGAGGAGGAGCGTGGCGACGAGCGTTCCACCGTGGCCGCGGAGGAAGAGGGCCTCGTCGAAGAGCTGCGCGAGCGCGCGGAGCGAGTGATCGAAGCGAGGGGGCGCGCTCTGCGACCACTCGCCCTCGCGCGTGAGCACGGCGGTGACGGCGGCGAAGAGACCGAGCGAGAGCGACGCGAGCGCGATGAATTCACGGCGCGACGGGAGGCGCTTCGAAGCCCCGTGGGCGATGACGTGCGCGCCGACGAAGGTCATCAAGAAGAGGTAGTCGTAGAGGTGCGCGATCCACGTCGCCGCGGACCAGAGCGCGAGCGAGAGGAGCGCGCGAGGGCGCTCGCGGACGGCGTCCCACGCGACGCACGCGGCGAGGAAGCACGGCAGCCCCAGGAGGAAGTTGGTGCTCCCCAGGCTGTAGTAGAGGCTCATCGTGACGAGGGGCGCGAGCGGCAGGAGGGTCTTGTCTCCCTCGCAGAATCGACGCGTGAAGGACCACCACGCAGCGGGCAGCGCGAGGGCGTAGAGCGAGAGCAGCACCTTGCCTGCGACGAGCTCACCGAAGGGTCGAAGCGCGACGAACCAGACGAGCTCCGAGAGGAGGTCGGGGACGATGCGCTGCGACACCCTGAAGCGCGCGACGAAGAAGGGATCGGACTCCCACAGCCCGCGCAGCACGCGGAGCGAGGCGACGTGGTTGACGTGGTCCTGCGCGGCGACGTGCGCGAAGCCCCAGAGGATTGCGAGGTTCGCAGTCACGCCGAGCGCCGTGATCGCGACGAAGGGGTCGCGCAGCGCGCGGAGGCTACGAGCGAGCGGCGCCACGTTCACGGCGACGACGCGCGAGCACGGAGAAGATCGCGAGCGCGGCGAGTGGTGGTGATGCGCGACGCTTCGATGCGCGCTCGACGCGGCAACCGCAACCGCTCGGAGGCGCCGCGGGGGGAGAGGTTTCCGACGCGTCGACGATCACGCCGACGAGGGTGCCGGGGCCGCTGTCGACGATCTGTCCCACGAGCGTTTCGGAGCGGTCGACGTCGGGCTGCGACGCAGAGTCGATCACGGCGTCTCTCCGCGAAACATCGGAGGCAGGCGTGTCGAGCGCGAGGGGCGCGTCGATGGCGGGAGGCGTGTCGCCGACCGGCGGCGTATCGACGGTGAAGGGCGTGTCGATCGCGGGAGAAGTGTCGATCGCCGTGGCGTCGAGTGTGTCGCGTGGGACGTCGGGTTGCGGCGCGACGTCTACGACGGACGTGTCGCGGGGCGCGTCGATCGCTGCGTCGAGGGGTGCGCCCGCGTCGAAGGGCGTTGTGGAGAGCGCGTCGAGAGAGAGCCTCCAGGTCTGCATCTGCTGGCGCGCGAGGCTCTCGGTGAGGGCGCCCGCGGAGACCGTCGCTGCGCCAGTGTCGGTCTCGATGTGCGTGGCGCGCTGCGCGCTTCGGAGCGTGGCGCCGGGCGTCGTGAGGCGGAACGCGCGCGTGGCGTCGGAGAGGTTCCAGAGGCGCACGATGACGCCGCGGTCGATGCCCTCTTCGGCGGGCTTCACGGCCCACGGGATGACGTCGGGCGAGTCGACCGAGAGGAGCCCGTAGC
>JBPOHC010000421.1:0-5119 GCA_052035985.1 Myxococcota bacterium
GGGCAAGGCCAACCCGATGAAGCTCTTCTCGTCGGGCAAGCTCAAGATCTCGGGCGACCTCATGGCCTCGCAGAAGCTCGACTTCCTCATGAAGGTCGACCCCAACGACGTCATCGCCACGATGAACGAGCGCGTGGGCGCGGGCGGCGCGGCGAGCGCTCCCGCCGAGGCCCCCAAGGCCGCGGAGCCCACGAGCGCCGACGTGTTCGCGGGCATCGGCGCGTACATCGAGAAGAACCCCGACATCGCCGCGAAGATCGGCAAGGTCTACCAGTTCAAGCTCTCGTCGCCCGACAGCGTGTGGACCCTCGACCTCAAGACCAACAAGGTCGCCGCGGGCGAGACCGCGAAGTCCGAGTGCACCCTCGAACTCTCGGACGCTGACTTCATGGCGATGGTCGCGGGCAAGGCCAACCCGATGAAGCTCTTCTCGTCGGGCAAGCTCAAGATCTCGGGCGACCTCATGGCGTCGCAGAAGCTCGACTTCCTCCAGAAGGTCGACAAGAACGCCGTGGCCGCCGCGATGGCCGACCGCAAGCCCGCCGCCGCAGCGCCCGCAGCCGCGACCCCCGTCGCAGCGAAGGAGCCGAAGTCTCCCGCGATCTTCAAGGCCCTCGCAGAGCGCCTCTCGTCGAACGCGGCCCTCGCCGCGGAGCTCGGCGCGAAGGTGCAGTTCACCGTGAAGGACCTCAACCGCGCGTGGATCGTCGACGGCGCCACGGTCTCCGAGGCAAAGGCCACCGACGCGGCGTCGTACCTCATTCTCTCGGACGACGACCTCGCGGGAATCGCCTCGGGCGCGGCCTCGGCGCGGTCGCTCTTCATGCGCGGTCAGCTCCGCATCGACGGAGACGTGCGCGTCGCGCATCGCCTCGGCGCCCTCAACAAGCTCGCGTGAACGACTCGAACGAGACGACAACGAACCGGAGAAGTGAAGTCATGGGACGACGCGTAAACGTGATCGGCGTGGGCATGGTGAAGTTCCAGAAGCCCGGCGCGAGCGACGAGTACAACGTGATGGCGCGCAACGCCATCAACGAGGCCCTCAAGGACGCGGGCGTGAGCTTCGGCGAGGTCGAGCAGGCCTACGCGGGCTACGTCTTCGGCGACTCGACCTGCGGACAGCGCGCGGTCTACGAGGTCGGGCGCACGGGCATCCCCGTGTTCAACGTGAACAACAACTGCTCCACGGGCTCGACGGCCCTCATGCTCGCGCGGCAGGCCGTCGAGGGCGGCGTCGCCGAGTGCGTGCTCGCCGTCGGCTTCGAGCAGATGGAGAAGGGCGCGCTCGGGTCGAAGTGGACCGACCGCACCAACCCCATGGACAAGCACGTCAACGTGATGACCGAGCAGCAGGGCGTGAACCAGGCGCCCTTCACCGCGCAGATGTTCGGCGGCGCGGGCCGCGAGCACCAGTGGAAGTACGGCACGAAGCGCGAGACCTTCGCGAAGGTGTCGGTCAAGGCCCGTCAGCACGCCAACCGCAACCCCTACGCGCTCTTCGGCGACACGCTCACGCTCGAAGAGGTCATGGCCGCGCCCGAGGTCTTCGATCCCCTCACGCGCTACCAGTGCTGCCCGCCCACCTGCGGCGCCGCCGCGGCCATCGTGTGCTCCGACGAGTTCGCGCGGAAGCACGGCATCTCGAACCCCGTCTACATCGCCGGTCAGGCCATGACGACGGACTTCGATTCGAGCTTTCAAGACTCGATGATCAAGATGATCGGCGCCGACATGACGAAGGCCGCCGCGCAGAAGGTCTACGAGCAGTCGGGCCTCGGCCCGAAGGACATCCAGGTCGTCGAGCTCCACGACTGCTTCACGGCCAACGAGGTCATCACGTACGAGGGCCTCGGGCTCTGCCCCGAAGGCGGCGCCGAGAAGCTCATCGAAGACGGCGACAACACCTACGGCGGACGCTGGGTCACCAACCCGTCGGGCGGCCTGCTCTCGAAGGGCCACCCCCTCGGCGCCACGGGCCTCGCGCAGTGCACCGAGCTCGTGTGGCAGCTCCAGGGACGCGCCGACAAGCGTCAGGTCCCCGGCGCGCGCGCCGCCCTCCAGCACAACCTCGGCCTCGGCGGAGCGTGCGTCGTCACGCTCTACCGCAAGGACTGAGCGCCTCTCCGCGCGGTCTCGCTGAGAGATCCGCGCCGCACCCCGTGTGAAGCGGGTTTACACACGCCCCCCGCGATGGTCTACGTTCGCGGGGGCGCCCACACGATGCCCCCTCCCTCACAGCCCGTCGGTGACCCGAAGCGCTCCCCGTGGCGCGCGGCGGTGCCCTTCGCGCTGGCCCTCGCGCTCGTGGCCGCGGTTCTCTCTCTCGTCGACCGAGGGGCCTTTCTTCACGCGTTGCGGCGCGTCTCGACGGCGAGGCTCGTGGGCGTCTCGGCGGCCTTCTCCGTGGGGCTCCTCCTCGCCGACGGCATGGCGACGGTGCCGCTCTACCGACGCCTCGTGGGACCTTTGAAATACGGTGATTTCGTGACCTTCCGCGGGGCGTCGTACCTGCCGTCGCTGGTCAATCACCACGTCGGTCAGGCCGCCCTCACGTGGATGCTCTCTCGCGGATGTGACCTCCCGCTGTGGCGCGTCGCGGGCGCGACGCTCGTGGGCTACGCGTCGTGGGGTGGATGCCTTCTGGGAGCTGGATGTCTCGCGCTGATCTTCTCGGGAGAGCCCCTCGGATGGCTCGCGCTCCCGCTCGGCGCGGGCCTCGCGTACCTCGCGCTGCTCGCGGTGAAACCACGGCGACTGGCGTCGGTGACCGTGCTCGCGCCGCTCTTCGAAGCGGGCGTCGGAGGGCACATGGTGGCCCTCGCGGCGAGGCTCCCGCACATGGCCGTGATGTTCTTCGGGACGTGGGCGAGCTTCGAACTCTTCGGCGTGAAGGTGCCCCTCGCGGCCGCGCTGAGGGTGATCCCGCTGCTGATGGTGGCGCTCGCGCTGCCCCTCACGCCGCAGGGTTTTGGAACGCGCGACGCGCTCGCGGCGCTGCTCCTCGCGAGCTACGCGCCGGGCGAGACGCGGGCTGAGAGACTGGCCTCGGTGGCGGCGGCGACGACGGCGTGGGGCGTGATGACGACCGCGTGGGAGAGCCTCCTCGGACTGTATTTCGCGCGCATCGCGGCGCGCAGGGTTGGAGTCTTCGATGGGAGCGCGTGACGTGAGCGACAGCGGCCGATGGCACCTGATGACGGTCTCCGTCGAGGACTACTTTCAAGCGCAGGACCTCGCGAGCCAGGTCCGCTACAAGCAGTGGGACCGCTTCGAATCGCGCGTCGCGCGCACCATCGACAAGACGCTCGAGTTCTTCGCCGAGCACGGCGTCCATGCGACCTACTTCATCTCGGGTTGGACCGCCGAGCGGCACCCGAAGATCGTCCCGACGATCATGTCGGCGGGCCACGAGGTCGCGAGCGCGGGGTACTCGCCGCGACGAAGCGCGAGGGCGACGCCCGAGTCGTTTCGCAACGACCTGCGCCTCGCGCGTGAGCTCCTCGAATCTCAAGGGGCTAACAAGATCCACGGGTACCGCGCCTCGCACTGGCTCGACCCGCGCGACCTCTGGACGCTCGACGCGCTCGCCGAGGAGGGATACCGCTACGACGCCAGCGTGAACCCGCGCCTTCGGAGCTTCGCAGCGCGGCCCGACCTCACGCGCGCGAGCGAGCTCACGCTCGGCGAGAAATCGCTGTGGGAGTTCCCCGTCTCGACGGTCTCGCTCGCGGGGATGCGCGTGCCCATCTCGGGCGGAAACTACGTGCGTCAGCTCCCGCACACGCTCCTCAAGCGCGCCGTCGCGCGGTGGGACGCGCGCGAGCCCACGCCCCTCGTCTTCTACTTCGTCTCGTGGGAGTTCGACCTCGAACAGCCGCGCTTCGAAGGCGTCTCGCGCTTCGCCGCGATGCGCCACTACCGCGGCCTCGCGAAGACCGCGTGGGTGCTCGAAGACTACCTCTCGCGCTACCGCTTCCGCTCCGTCGCCGAGCAGCTCGGGCTCTCGCTCGAAGCGCGCCCCGTGGTCGAACGCGCGCCTGCGGTGAGCAGCTCCGTCGAGCCGTCGCTCCCGAGGATCCCGTCGCCCTTCGAAGGCGTCACGCCCGTCACGGTGGTGGTCCCCGTCTTCAACGAGGAGCCCAACATCGCGTTCCTCCGCGGCACGTTGCTCCGTCTCCGCGCGCGCCTCGCCGACCGCTATCGCATTCACATCATCGTCGTCGACGACGGAAGCACCGACAGCACCATCGCCCGCACGCGCGAGCACTTCGCGGGCGTCGACGACTTCACGCTCCTCGAGCACGGCCGCAATCGCGGCATCGCGGCGGCCATCATGACCGGCATGCGCGCGGCCACGAGCGATCTCGTGTGCTCCATCGACTGTGACTGCTCGTACGACCCCGACATCCTCGAGCGGATGATCCCGCTCTGCCGCGACGCCGACATGGTCACGGCCTCGCCCTATCACCCCGACGGTCGCGCGCTCAACGTCCCGCAGTGGCGGCTCTTTCTCTCGCGCACGCTCTCGATGGCGTACCGGCAGCTCGTCGACGCGCCGCTGCACACCTTCACGAGCTGCTGCCGCGTGCACCGCCGCTCGGTCTTCGCGCCGATGGAGCTCGAACACGACGGCTTCCTCGGCATCGCGGAGATGCTCCTTCGCGCGGGGATGCAGGGCTCGCGCATCGTGGAGTTCCCCGCCACGCTGGAGTCGCGGATGTTCGGGCAGTCGAAGATGAAGACCGTGCGGGTGATCCGCGGTCACCTCGGGCTCCTCGGCGACCTCGTGAAGAAGAAGTATTTCTAGGCGCACTGTCCCAGAGCAAGCGACGTACGCGCCAGGCACGCGAACACTCGCCCCAAAGGACCGGCGGCGGTCACGACGCCGGGGAGCGATCTCAGCGCGACGCCCCGGCGTCCTGACGGCCGCCGGTTTGTTGTGAGCCACGATCAACGTAAAGGACCGGCGGCGGCAACGACGCCGGGGAGCGATCTCAGCGCGACACCCCGGCGGCGATCACGACGCCGGTTGGTTGTGAGCCGCGATCAACGTAAAGGACCGGCGGCGGCAACGACGCCGGGGAGCGATCGCAGCGCGACACCCCGGCGTCCTGAC
>JBPOHC010000836.1:0-6592 GCA_052035985.1 Myxococcota bacterium
CCGAGGGCCTTCGCGACCTCGTCGTAGCGCGTGTAGGCGAGGCCCGTGGCGACGGCGCGCTCGGCGCCGAAGAACTCCACCTGACCGCGGCGGATCTGCGTCCACGCGGCGTCGTTGCCGATCACACACACCACGGGAATCTTCTGCCGCGCCATGGCTTCGAGCTCCATCGCGTGCAGGCCGAATGATCCGTCGCCGTAGACGGCGATCACCCTGCTCCTGGGGCGCGCGAGCTTCGCGGCCATCGCGTAGCCCGGTCCGACGCCGAGCGTTCCGAGAGGTCCCGGGTCCATCCAGAGGCCGGGCCATCGCACCTTGAGCACGTTGGCCGCGGTCGCCACGAAGTCGCCGCCGTCACCGACCACCACCGTATCGTCGTCGACGAAGCGATCGAGCTCGGCGCACACTCGCAGCGGATTGGGCGGATCGGTCGCCGCTTCGAGCTCTGGGATCATCTTCGCGCGGCTCTTCACCTCGGCCTGCCGCAAGCGCGCGATCCATCCGTCGCGCTCGAGGCCCGCGGGGAGCGCGCTCGCGAGGGCGCGGAGCATGAGGCCCGTGTCGCTCACGATGCCCACGTCGACGGGGCGGTTGTGACCGATCTGCGTCGCGTCGCGGTCGACCTTCACGATCTTCGTGTCGTTGCTCCACGTGGGCGTGCGGCCGTAGTCGACGCGGAAGTCGAAGGGCGTGCCGCACATGAGCACCACGTCGGCCTCGGCGAGCGCCGCGCGGCGAGAGCGCGAGAAGAGGCAGGGGTGGTCGGGCGGGAGCGATCCGCGCGCCATGCCGTTGACGTACACGGGCATCGGGTAGCGCGCGAGGAGGTCGGTGAGCGACTTGTGATCCCTGCTCCAGCGGAACTGCGAGCCGATGATCGCGACGGGGCGCTCGGCCTTCTCGAAGAGCTCGATGGCGCGCGCGAGCTCCGTGGGGTCGGGCGCGGGCTGCGCGGCGGTGCGCGAGACCGACGGCGCGGCGAAGTCTTCGACGTCGGCGAAGTTCATCAGCACGTCGATGGGGAGCTCGAGGTACACCGGGCCCGGGACGCCCGAGAGCGCCACGCGAAAGGCCGTGCTCACGTACTCCGCGAGGCGGTCGGTGGCCACCACGCGGTAGGCGGCCTTGGTGATGCTCTTGACCAGGTCGATGTGGTACCTGTCCTGGAGCGATCCGCGGTCGGCGAGCATCACGGGCCCCGCGCCGCCGATGCACACCAGCGGGACGCCGCCCCTCTGCGCGTTCGCGAGCGCGGTGACCACGTCGGTCACGCCCGGTCCCGCGGTGACGGCGCACACGCCGGGCTGCCCCGTGGCGCGCGCCCAGCCGTCGGCGGCGTGGCCCGCGGTCTGCTCGTGGCGCGTGTCGACCACGCGGATGCCGACGTCGAGACACCCGTCGTAGATGTTCTGGATGTGACCCCCGCACAGCGTGAAGAGGTGGGTCACCCCCTCGCGGTGCAGGGCCTCCGCTACGATCCTTCCTCCGTGGGCCATCATCGTCGGTCGTCGCCTCCTTCCAGGCGCCGCGGACGGTACCGAAAAACCTGCGCGATCGGACACCGAAAGCGCCTTGCTACAAGGATCTGTCGCGAGGTCCTTGACGCGCCGCGTTGGTGAGCCTTACGACTGAATAGCCATTCAGCCGACGAGCGCCCGCGACCGGGTGCGCGGCCCCACAATGGCCCCCATCAGCCGGAGGAAATGTCCCCGTGTCGAACGCCCAGAACCGATACAAGGCCGATCTTCGCGAGATCCAGTTCGTGCTCTTCGAGCAGCTCAAGATCGACGGGCTCCTCGGCAAGGGGCCCTTCGCTGCGTGGGGCGTCGACGAGGTGAACCAGACGATCCAGCAGACGTACCGCTTCGCCACGGAGGTCACCGGTCCGCTCAACGCCTCGGCCGACCGCGAGGGCTGTCGCGTGGTCGACGGCAGGGTCATCACCCCCACGGGCTTCAAAGACGCGTGGAAGCAGCTCTATGAGCTCGGCATCCGCTCCATCGGCGCCGACGTCGAGTGGGGCGGCATGGGCGCGCCCAAGTCGCTCGCGGCCGTCGTCGAGGAGCTCTGCTGCGGCGCCAACACGGCGTTCAACATGTACCCCGGCCTCACGTACGGCGCGGCCGAGCTCATCGAGCAGTGCGCGACGCACGATCAGAAGTCTCGCTTCGTCGCCAACATGCTCAACGGCACCTGGGGCGGAACGATGTGCCTCACGGAGCCCCAGGCGGGCAGCGACGTGGGCCTCGCCAAGACCACGGCGTCGCGCAACGCCGACGGCACCTACAAGATCCACGGCACCAAGATCTTCATCTCGGCGGGCGACCACGACCTCGCGGACAACATCATCCACCTCGTGCTCGCGCGCATTGACGGCGCGCCCGCGGGCACCAAGGGCCTCTCGCTCTTCATCGTTCCGCGCGTGAAGATCAACGCCGACGGCACGCTCGGCGAGGGCAACGACGTCACGCTCGGGAGCATCGAGCACAAGATGGGCATCAACGGGTCTGCGACCTGCGTGCTCAACTTCGGCGAGGCCGGCGGCTGCGTCGGCGAGCTCGTCGGCGGCGTCGAGAACGCCGGCATGGCGCAGATGTTCCGCATGATGAACGGCGCGCGCATCGCGGTGGGTATTCAAGGCGCGGCGCTCGCGTCGACGGCGTACCTCAACGCCCTCGAGTACGCGAAGGAGCGCAAGCAGGGCGCCAACATGACGCGCTGGAAGGACCCCACGGCCCCGCGCGTCGCGATCATCGAGCACGCCGACGTGCGCCGCATGCTGCTCGACATGAAGTCGCGCGTGGAGGGCATCCGCATGCTCATCCTCAAGCTCGCGACGCACCAGGATTTCGCGGACCTCCTGCGCGGCACCGACGACGAGAAGGCGGCCTACCACCAGGGCCAGGTCGAGCTCCTCACGCCCATCGTGAAGGCCTACGGATCGGATCAGTCGTTCCGCGTGTGCGAGACGGCGATCCAGACCTACGGCGGCGCGGGCTACATCCAGGACTACCCCGTCGAGCAGTACTGCCGCGACTCGAAGATCTTCTCGATCTACGAGGGCACCAACCACATCCAGTCGATGGACCTCGTGGGCCGCAAGCTCGGTCAGAACGGCGGCCGTCACGCGATGGAGTTCTTCGGCGACATCATGACCTTCATCGCCGCGAACTCGTCGCACCCCGACCTCGGCCCCGCCGTGCAGAGCCTCGGCGCAGCCGCAGAGTGCCTCCAGGGCGCGACGATGAAGCTCCAGGGCTGGTTCATGAGCGGTCAGGTGTCGCTCGTCCCGCTCGGCTCGACGCGATACCTCGAGATGATGGCCGTCACGGCGGTCTCGTGGCTCCTCCTCGACGCCGCGCGCATCGCGCTCGAGAAGCTCCCGAGCGTGCCCGAGGGTCACCCCGACCGCGCGTTCTACGAGGGCAAGAAGTGGGCGGCGCTCTACTACGCCCGCAACGTGCTCCCCTCCGTCGAGGCCATCTCGAAGGTGCTCGACGCCGCGGACTCCAGCGCGATCGAGATCCCCGACGCGGCCTTCGCCACCGTCTGATCGACCTCGTCGACCTCTCCTACCACCGCGACATCAAGCCTGGACGATGGGACGGTGGGATCAGCTCACTTCACCGCCAAGCATCACGCGATCCTCCGTCGAAGGCCCCCGCGGAGCCTCCGGTGCGAGGCTCTTGCGGCCGTCATCCGGCGTGAGGTGATCGACGAGGACCACGCCCGCCAGCATCGCGAGCACGAAGGCCAGCGCAGACGGCGCACCCGACACGAGCGACCCCACGCCAGGGCCAGGGCAGAAGCCCCCGAGCGCCCATCCCACGCCGAAGAGCGCCGAGCCCACGACGAGCCTCGCCGTGAGATCGCTGCGCGTCGGCACGAGGAAGCTCGACGCGAACACGGGCGAAGCGCGACGCGCCACGACGCGATACGCGACCATGTGAACGAGCACCGCGCCGCCCATCACGAACATCAGCGACGGGTCCCACGCGCCGAGAAAATCGAGGAAGCCGCGGACCTTCTCCGTGCGCGTCATCCCCGAGAGCGCGAGGCCGAAGCCGAAGACCGCTCCCGCGAGAAGCGTCGTCGCGCGAGCGCCCACGAAGCTGCGCCGAGAGAGGCTCATCGCAGCCCCCGCGTCGCGAACACCGTGACGGCGCCCGAGGCGATGAAGGTCACCGTCGCGACCAGCGAGCGCAGCGAGAAGCGCGAGAGCCCGCAGACGCCGTGACCGCTCGTGCAGCCGTTGGCGAGGCGCGTCCCGACGCCGACGAGAAGCCCCGCGACGATCGCGACGACGGGCGTGGTCCCCGCGGCTGAGAACACGCCGCCGAGCGCGAGCTTCGCGATCAAACCCCCCGCGAGGAGCCCCGCGAGAAAGAGCGCGCGCCAGTCGAACTCGCCGGGCTTCGGGTCGAGCACGCCCGCGACGATCCCCGTGACCCCCGCGATGCGACCGTTGGCGAGGAGCAGGATCGAGGCGCTCAGCCCGATAAGCCCGCCACCGGCGAGCGCGCGAATCCAGTCTGCGTGCATGACGTGTGGTCCTCGATGCCCGCGCGGAGAGGGAGAGGTCTACGCGGCAGGCGTGAACCTACGCCAGAGAACTCTTCTATTCAAGACAGTGATTCAGTTTACGAGAGTACCCGCGATGCGCGCACCTGCGCGTCGGGGCGTCAGAAGAGGTGCGAGAGCGACATCCACGGGAGCACGGCGAGGCTCTCGGAGTAGAGCGGCGACTGGTCGGAGAGGGGCGCGAGCGCGCCGATGTCGGCCGCGAAGCGACGCGTGTGAAAGCGCACCCCGAGGAGCACGAAGGGGATGAAGCGCCGCTGCCCGTTGCCGAGGAGCGTGCGCGCGCGGTCGCCCGACTCCTCTGCGACCTCGTAGAGCGCGAGGCCCTGCGCGATGGCCTTGACGCCCTCGACGACGCGCACGTCGACGGTGGCGTGACCGAAGGCCCACAGGCCCCCGAGGCCCGTGCGCTGCGCGGCGTGGAGGCCGACGTGGACGCCGATGCGCCCGCTCCAGAGCGAGACGAGCGGGCCCGTGAGCCAGCCGAGGCCCGCGTAGGCCCACGTGAAGCCCAGGTTCGACGTCGCGAACTCGCCGTCGGGCTTGAAGGGGATGGTCACATAAGCCCACCACGAGATCGCCACGCCGCGGCGCTGGAGGAAGGCCACGCGCACGTCGGCGGACATCCCCGCGAAGTAGTAGGGGACCCCGACGCCGACATCGACCGAGCGCGTGAGGCCGTAGCGCAGACCCACCCAGCCGAGGTGACTGATGTAGTGCCCCATGATGTCGCCGAGCCGCATCGGGCGCGCCGTGGGGAGCTGAAAGTTGTGATCGGCCGCGGGCTCGATGACCTCGCGCTCGACCTGCAACGGGGCGGTGAGGAGCGCAGGCGCGACGCGCGCGGGCGCGATCGTGGGCCAGCGCGAAGCGGGCGGCGGCGCGCGGAAGGTCGCGGGGTCTTCAGGCGCGGTCGAAGGCGCCGCGGACGACCACGGAGCCGTGAGGGTCTGTGCGTTGGCGAGCGTCGGCGCGAGGACCATCCCCGCGAGGCACGAGGCGCGGAGCAGGCGCATGGTTCGTCTGTGATAGTGCGCGATGACCGTGGCGCGCCACAAGTGGGCGCGCGCAGGCGGTCAGTTGGCGTCGTCGGGCGGAGGCTCGTCACCGGGCGGAGGCGGCGGCACGCTCAGCCCTTCGAGGTTGGCCGGAGGGGCCTCGCTCGCGCCCTCGGGCACCGCGTCGGCTTCGAGCTCGGCGAGGGGCTCGACGCCCACGACGTGCTCGCCCTCTTCGAGCTCCATGATCTTCACGCCCTGCGTGTTGCGACCGGCGCAGCGCACCTCGGCGACCTTCGTGCGGATGATCTGTCCGCGGTCGGTGATCACCATGATCTGGTCGGTCTCGTAGACGAGGTCGAGGTCGACGACGTCGCCGTTGCGCTCGCTGGTGTTGATCGCGATGATCCCCACGCCGCCGCGGCCCTGGAGGCGGTACTCGTTCACGGGGGTGCGCTTGCCGAAGCCGTTGGCGCACACGGCGAGCACCTCCTGCTTGTCGGCGTCACGGATGACGTCCATCGAGACGACGGTGTCGACGTCGCGGAGCTCGACGCCGCGCACGCCGCGAGAGTCTCGGCCCACCTGACGGATCTCAGAGACGGCGAAGCGGATGCTCATGCCCTGCGTGGTGCCGAGGATGATCTCCTGGTCGGCGCTCTCGGTGATGACCGCGCGGAGGAGCGCGTCGCCCTCGTCGATGGCCACGCCGATGATGCCCGTCGCGCGGATGTTCGCGTAGGCCTTGAGCTCGGTGCGCTTGACGAAGCCCTTGGCCGTGGCGGTCACGAGGTCCATGCCCTCGCGGAACTCCTTGATGGGCACGACGGCGGCGAGCTTCTCGCCCGAGGCGAGGCCCACGAAGTTCACGATCGAGCGGCCCTTCGAGTTCCTCGCCCCCTCGGGGATCTCGTAGACCTTTCGCAGGTACGCCTTGCCCTGGTCCGAGAGGAACAGCACGTGGTCGTGCGTGCTCGCGGTGAAGAACTTGTTGATGAAGTCCTCGTCGCGGG
>JBPOHC010001086.1:0-2151 GCA_052035985.1 Myxococcota bacterium
GGCGCCGCCGCGCTCGCGGTCTTTCTCGCGCCCGAGAAGGGTCGCGGGCTCCTCGCCGTGGGGATCGTCGGCAAGGGCCTCTACGCCGTCATCACGTACTACTTCTGGGCCGTTCACGGGCTGCACCCGTTCTTCATGGCCTTCGTCGCGTGGGACGCCCTCTTCGTCGTGGTCTTCTTCCTCTACTGGATCAAGCTCGCGAGCCCCGAGCTCGTCCAGCTCCAACAGGAAGTCTTCGATGGCATCAAGGTGCCGAAGCGGGAGGGCTCCAAGCGCGCGCTGCTCCTCGGGTTCTCGCTCACGGGCACGGGCTCCAAGGCGCTCGATCGGCTCGAGAAGGGCCTCACGGGCAGGGGCTACACGTGCGACCGAGCGATGGTGGCGCCCACGGAGCGGATCTTCACGTGGCCGCTGTCGTTCCTCGCGTTCGTGCGGATCTGCGCGCGCGCGTTCGTGCGGCTCCCCGCGAAGATCGCGCCGCTCAAGCTGCCCGTCGAACGCCCCGACTGGGACCTCGTCGTCGTCGAGTCTCCCACGTGGCTCCTCGGGATGGCCGCGCCCGTCGAGGCCGTGCTCGCTTCGACCGAGTACAGAGCGCTCTTCTGCGGTCGCGATGCGGTCGTCCTCTCCGTCGCGCGCGGCGCGTATCAGCGCACCCTCGCGATGATGGTGCGACGGCTCGAGCTCGCGGGTGCCAGCGTCATCGCTGCGCGCGGGCTCGTTCACCCCGGTCGCGAGCCGCGACGGCTGATGTCACTCTGGTTCTATCTCATCTTCCGTCGACCGGACTTTCCGCCGTGGTTCGCGTCGAAGACCTTCGGGCTCTCCGAAGAGACGCTCTCGGAGGTCGAGAACCTCGGCCGCTACCTCGCCGATCGCAAGCGCACCAGGCCCGGGTGGACCCTGCTCCTCGACTGCGAAGCGCCCATGGCTCCCAACACCGATCCCGCGCCCCCTGCTGCGAGTCCCGCGACCACGGAGGGCTCCGATGCTCCTTGAAGTGCTCTCGCTCGCACCCGCGGTCGTGCAGCACGCCTTCGCGCTGCTCGCGTTCATGTGCGTCGTCTCGTATCTCCTCCGCACCGTGCTGCTCATCGAGGCGCCGCTGAGCCGCTTCGTCCACGCGGTCGCGTGCGTGCTCACGATGCTGCCCGCGTTCGTGATCGCGGCGGTGCTCTGGTTCGCAGCGATGCGCCACCCCGAGCGCGCGTGGATCAACCTCGGCGTCGCCGCGGGGCTCTACGTCTTCTGGTGGGCGGGCGGCGCGATCACACGCGTGGCGCGCGTCGACACCGAGGGCGGAGACATCGGGTGGCTCACGATGGGCGCGCTCGTGACCTTTCCCGTCGGCGTGCTCGCGGCGCTCGTCTACCGCTGACCGCGGAGACCCTCAGTACGTGAGCCGCGGCGTGCGGCGATACTCGCAGAACCCCGCGCCGCCGAGGTCACGCGCCCGACCCTTACGCGGCTCCCATCGGCCCTCCCACGTGGTGCTCATGTAGCCGCCGTCGCGCAGGGCCTCGTAGGCAGGCGTCGCGGCCTTCGCCTCGTAGCGCAGCACGCCCTCGCGCGTGCGCATCTGGCCCGTCCACCGCGTCGGTCGGGGGACGTCTCCCTCCGTCGACCATTCGCGCCATCGAACGCCGCACACGCCGCGTCGCACGGGGCTCTCTCCGATGCGTCCGCCGCACATCCCCGCGAGGCCGAGGCCCGTGTCGATCGAGAGCGACGCGAACCACGACGCGTCGCCGGGCCAGAGGACGTCCCAGTGCCAGCGCTGCGGCGAGAGGGCGAAGACGTCGGCGCGTGTCTCAGCGCCCCACGCGTGCTCGACGATCGAGAGGCCCTCCGCCGCGACGCCGTCGACCTCGAGCGAGACCTCTCCGAAGGAGCTGAAATATGAGACGAGCCCGGGCGCGCGCATCCACCAGTAGACGTCGCGGGTGTGGGTCTTCGCGGTGAGCGCGGGAGCCTCGCAGCGCAGCGTGAGGTCGGGGAAGCGACCCGTCCACGAGAGGCCGGGGATCGACACGCTCCAGCGGTCGCTCGCGACGACGAGGTCGTCGGGCGAGAGGTCTCGCACCGTCGCGTCGACGCGGTCTTCGCGCCCGAGGAGGATCAGCGCGCGGCCGGGACCGTCCATGCCTTCGA
>JBPOHC010000739.1:0-8964 GCA_052035985.1 Myxococcota bacterium
GCACCGCGCCTTCGCCGCCTTGCTTGGCCGCGAGGGGCAGCGCCTCGGGGTGCAGCGCGACGTCGGCGCCCGCGTCGAGGAGCGCGTTGAGCACGTCGACGCGGTTGCCCTGGGCCGCGTAGGTGAAGACGCCCCACGCGAGCGAGCTGTGCGGCCAGCGCGCGCGCGGAATGCTGTCGGGCTTCGCGCCGCGCTTGAGCAGCGCTCGGATGCAATCGAGCTTGAGGTGCGCGTGATCGAGCGCGGTGTAGCCCACGCGATCGGTCGCGTTGACGTCGGCGCCGCGCGAGACGAGCAGCTCGATCGCGTCGGCATCGCCGCGAAATGTCGCGATGTGAAGGGCGGTGGAGCCGAAGCGGTCGCGTCCGTCGACGGGCACGCCGCGGTCGAGGAGCAGGCGGATCACCTCCGCAGACCCGACCCTCGCGACGGCCGTGTGGAGGAGCGTCCCCTTGCCCGAGGGCGTCGCGGGCGCGTTGGCCGGGAGCGACTGCCAGACCGCGACGGTGTGGCCGCTGCCCTGCGCGCGATCGAGCGCCGCGACGTCGTGCGCGTCGAGCGAGGCGCCCGCCTTGAGGAGCCGCTCGACCCACGCGGGCTTGCCGAAATACACCGCGTGCCACAGGGCGGTGGCGCCGTTGCGATCACGACGGTCGAGCGCGCCGCGGCGCCCCGCGATGGCTTCGAGGGCGGGCTCGTTCCAATGCGAGAGGAGGTCTTCGGAGAGGGGGGATGCCACGGCGGCGGACTGTATCAACCGCGGGTCACGCGCACCGCGCAATCACCCGCGAACGCCGTTATCTCGACGGCGTGAGCGCGTTGTGCCTCCGCTCACGGACCGAGGAGGAGCACCTTCACCTGCGACGGCACGATGCGCATCCCAGGGCAGTTGGTGCTGTTCTGGAGCGCGACGCTGGTCATGCGCGTGGCGGGCGCGCCGCCGACGAGGAGCGTGAACATCGCCGTGAGGTGACGCGCGGGGCCCATCACCATGCCCGACGCGACGCCGAGCGCGACGCCGGGGTTGTCGCCGTTGGAGAGGGGCACGGTGGTCGCCATGTTGTGGGCCGGCGTGCACATGTAGAGGACGGTGTAGGCCGCGGGCACGCCCATCGGGCCCATCGCGATGTTGGGATACGGGATCGGGATGGGACCCGCGGGCGTCGGCGTGAGGCACACGTCGGGGAAGCCCATGTCCATCCCCATCATCTGCGTGTTGGCGAACATGCGCGCGTCTCCTCTTCAGCCCATGTGAATCTGTTCGCCGTCGACCTTCACGAGCTCGTCGGCGGTGACCATCGCGGTCTTCGCGTGCACGTTGAGGAGCTTCGCCACCACCCAGTCGGCCGCGTCGGCGCGCAGGTGATCGAGGCCGCTCACGTAGCGGAACATGCGCCCCGCGCGCTCGACCACGCGCTCGGTCACGCGGTCGACCTGCTCGGCCACGTGGCGCGCGCGCTTCACCTCGGTCTCGAGGGTGTGACCCACGAAGGTCACGGCCTGCACGGCCACGCCCGCGCGTCGCGCGTTGAGGTCGACCTCGTCGGCGGTGGCGCCGAGGCGGCCCGCGGTGAGCACCTCGACGCCCTCCTTCGCGAAGACGCGGAGAGACCCTTCGCGCACGGCGAACTCGACGTCGCCGTCGAACGCGAGGTGATGGCCGGGCGTCTCGCGCGCGAGCACCGCGAGCACGAAGCAGCCGCCCTCGGCGAGCGTCGTGAGGAGCACCAGATCGCCCTCGCGCGGAGCTTCGAGGCAGCTCACGGCGCGGGTGGCCTCCCAGGCGCGTCCGCCGACGTCGACCTCGATGCGGTCGGCGCTCGCGCTCACCACGCGGCCCGTGTGCTGCGCGGCCTCGGTCGAAGGAAAGAGTCTTACGAGGTTGTCCATCAGCGGGGCTCCGTCGCGATCATGGGGCGCCAGGTCTCTGCCTCTGCGAGCTCGGGGTCGTCGCCCAGCGCTGCCACCCGACCGGCGGAGAAGAGCGTGCCCGAGTCGTTGATGCGGTGCAAGCGAGCGCGGAACAGCGTCGCGCCGCGGAGATCCGCGCGCGAGAGGTCTGCGCGCGAGAGGTCGGCGTAGGTGAGGTTGCAGTCGACCATGCCCGCGCCCGCGCAGACCGCGTCGTGAAAGATGCACTGCTGGAGGTCGGCGCCCGCGAGGGCCGCGCGCGTGAGGTCGGCGCGCTGAAAGTTCGACTGCGCGAAGCGTCCGTTGCGCAGCGAGGCGTCGACGAGCTTCGCGCTGATGAAGAGCGCCGAGGGGCCGTTGGTGTCGTCGAGGCGCGCGCCGGTGAGGTCGCAGTCCTTGAAGTTGCACTGCGCGATGGTGGCGCCGCGGAGGTCGACCTCGCGCATGGTGCTGCCCATGAGCTGCGTGAGCGTGAGGTCGGCGCCCGCGAGCGAGACGCCGGTGAAGTCTCCCTCGTGGAGCACGGCGAGTTCGAAGCGCACGCCCGCGAGCACCACGGAGCGGAAGTCGGTCTTCACGAGCACCGACTGCTTGAGGTGGGCGCGGGCGAGGTTCATCCCGTGCGACGCGACGCCTACGATCGACGTGCGATCGAGCTTGCAGCCCGAGAGGTTGGCGTTGCGCAGCGACCCGTCGACCCAGGTCACGATGGTGAGCTCGGTGCCCTGGAGGTCGACCTCCGAGGCGTCGCACTCGATGATCCGCGTGACGGCCATGCGCGCGCCCGTGAGCGTGGCCGACTGCATCTCGCAGCGGTAGAGCGTGGCGTGGTGCAGGTCGCAGCCGTCGAGCTTCGCCTCGGGGAGCGCGCACGTCGAGAGCGTCGACTCCTCGAGCGAGGCGCCGCGGAGGTCGCAGCCCGCGAAGCGCACGCGTTCGAAGATGCCGCCGTCGAGGCGCGCGTTGGAGAGGTCGGTGCCGCTGAGGTCGAGGTCGGTGATGAGCTCGCCGCGGCGCACGAGCCCTTCGAGCTCTTCGCGGTTCACGAGGGCCTCCGCGGGCGCGTCTGGGCGCGCGTGGTGAGGGCGCCGTCGAGGCTCATCACGCCGCCGCGGATGCGCGCGAGGTCGGCGGCGAAGAGGTTGGTGTCGCGCAGGTCGGCGCGCGTGAGGTTGGCCTTCTGCATCACGGCGTTCATGAGGTTCGCGGAGAGGAGCACGGCGTCGGTGAGATCGCTCCGCACCCAGCGCGAGTCTTTCGCGACGATGCGGTAGAGGCGGGCGCCCGTGAGGTCGGCCTCGCTGAGGTCGGCCGCGATGAGGCTCGCGCGAGAGAGGTCTGCGCCGCGGAGCCTGGCGCCGCGGAGGCTCGCCGCGTCGAGGTTGGCATCCACGAAGCTCGCGCCTTCGAACGACGATCCGAGCACGACGCGGAGGTTGCGCGCGTTCGCGTCGCGGAAGGAGCACCCGTCGGCGCGCACGTTCACGAGGGTGCACTCCTCGAGCTGGGCGCCGGTGAAGTCGCAGCCCGCGATCGAGGAGTTGAGGAAGGTCGCCTCGCCGAGGTCGGCGCCGTTGAAGCGGACGTTCGCGATGGTCCCGTCGATGACGGTGAGGTTGCGCAGCGAGCAGCCCGAGAGGTCTGCGCCGTCGAGCTTCGCCTCGCGGAGGTCGACGCGGGTGAGGTTGCACGCGCTGAGCACGACGCCCGAGAGGTCGCCCTTCTCGAAGGTGGCGCCGATGAAGCGCGCGCCCTTTCCGCGGGCGCCCGAGAAGGTCGCGCCGCCGAGGTTCGCGTCGACGAAGGAGCAGCCGTCGAGCGTCGCGTCGTTGAAGCGCGCGCGCACGAGCACGGCGCGGTCGAAGGTGACGTTGGTGAGGTCCGAGCCCGAGAAGTCCACGGACTCCATGAAGGAGCCCGAGAAGTCGGCGCCGCGGAGGTCCATGCGCGAGAGGTCTGCGCCCGTGACGTCGATCTCGGTGAGCGACTCGCCCCTCGCGAGGGCGCCCGCGAGGAGCGCGCGGAGGGCCTCGTTCCGCGGCACGTCGAGGGGCGTGACGGGGCTCTGATGGAGCGCGGCGCGGCGATAGCCCGTCATCATCGCGAGCTGCTTCTGGTTGAGCATCTCGACGAACTTGGGGTCTGCGAGCATGGCCTCGACCTGGGCAACGGGCTCTCCGCCGTTGGCCTCGCGCGAGATCGTCCGCAGCCGAGAGAGCTCGTCGGCCGCGCGGAACTTCGGCGGCCCCGACTGCTCGCCGATGGCGCGGGCCTGGATCTCGTCCCAGTCGACGCCCTGCTCGCGGTACGCCTCGCGGGCGCGCTCCTGACCTTCGCGCGCGTCCTTCTCGGCGCGCTGTTGGAGCGCCTCGGCCTCGGCCATGATCTTTGGGAGCATGGTCTCGAACTCTTCGATCGAGGGCGCCGCGGGCATCTCGGGGACGTCTTCGGTCGGAGGCTGAAAGTCGTCGGGGTCGAGGCCGAGCTCGATGAGCTTCGCGCGGGCCTTCTCTCGCTCCACGCGTCGGCGCTCGGCCATGTTGCGCGAGAGGGTCCCGACGGGGCGCACGAGCTCCTCGACGTCGTTGATCTCCTCGGGGCGTCGGGCGATCTTCACGTCGGGCCGCGGGTGCAGGAGGTCGCTCTCTCGCAGCGTCGCGAGGTGCCCGGATTTACGGTCCATGCGCGCTTCGAAGACGGCGCGGTAGTGCTCCGCGGGGCGCGGCTCGCGCATGAGCTCGCTGCCCACGAGCACGCACTTGACGTCGTGGGCGTCGTCTTCGCGCACGCGGTGGAGCCCGCGGTAGATCATCACCCCGCGCATGGCCGACGGGAAGAGGTGCACCGTGTCGAGGCGCGTGGGGACCTCGACGAGCGAGGCCGTTCCATCGGGCTGCTCGTGGTTGACGAAGGCTCGGATCGCGAGGCCCGGGAGCTCGCCCTCGATCACGCTCTGATCGGCGCAGAGGTTCTCGACGACGAAGCGCTCGTCGCCGCGCCAGAAGCCGTCGATGTGCTGGTCTTCGGGGGCTGCGTTGAAGGCCGACCAGTCGAGGTCCGCCGCGAGGCCGGGGAAGCGCGTCTCGAGCCAGTTCTGGTCGTGCGTGCCGAGCTTCGAGAAGCGCTGGGGCCAGGTGAAGTCGAGGGGGCCGAAGCCCGCGGGGCGCGGTCGATCGTTGCGGTCTCGCACGGGCGAGCGCGGGTCTTCGACGTTGGGGAGCTTGTGGGCGCCGGGCATCATGGGGTCGCCCACGGGCGCGAAGCCGCGGCCCACGGGGTTGTCCGCGAAGCCCGCGCCGCCGAAGGCGCGCTCCCACGTGACGGGCATCTCGGTGAAGGGGCGAGGGGAGGTCATCGCGCCGTCGCGCCACTCGCGGTCGCCCACGACGAGGAGGGTCTTGTCGACGCGGCCGATGGAGACGCGCGCGCGACACGCGGCCTGCGGGGCCATGGTGGGAAAGGCGCTCCCCGAGACGAGCACCTCGCCGCGGGGCTTGGGCATGCAGAGGTCGAACACGACGTTGTCGCCGAGGGCCTTGGGGAGGAACTTCCAGAGGGCGATCTCGGGGAGCGTGCGTCGCGGCGCGTCGAGGGGAAAGAACACCATGACCGAGAGCGTGAGCACCATGTCGGGCGCGCTCTCGTAGACCCTGTGCAGCACGCTGAGCTGCATCGGCTTGAGGACCTTCATCGTCGCTCCGTCACACCTTCATGTCCGAGCCGGTGATCTTCACCTTGATGGGTCCCACGCGGAGCGTGACGGCGTTGAACGACGCCTTGGCGCCCGCGATACCCACGCTCACCGCCGAGAGGTCGAGCTTGAAGACGTACGTCCCGAAGTTCACCCCCGGGACGATGTCGACCTTGAGGCCCGCCGCCGCCGCCGCGAACATGGTGACGGCCGTCTTCACCACCCCGTACTTGATGTGCAGCCCCGTGAGGAGCGTGCGCATGATGCCCATCTCCTGTCGGTCGGGCGTCGTGAGCGTGTGGGTCATCGCCGCGATGAGGTTGAAGTTCGGCGCGGTCATGTCGAAGCTCGTGCCCGCGTTGATGGTGGTCACGCCGGGGGCGATGGTCCACGCGAGCGTCCCGTTGCGCTGCGTCGACGCGTTGGTCACGTCGAACTTGAAGATCGGCGTGGTCTCCGAGAGGGCGCCGGTCACGGTCACGTCCTGGCTCCCGTGCTTCTCGAGGAGGATCGTCGACACGGTGGTGGTCTGCGTCTGACAGGCTTCGACCTGCTCGCCCTTCACCTTCACGATGTGCGACCCGTAGGTCTCCTCGGTGTGGCTCGTGACGGCGGTGTCCTGGTTCGACTTGTAGTTCTCCGTGACGTCGCTCTTCACCGTCGTCGTCTGCGTGAGGTCGTACTTCTCGTCGACGAGCTTGCAGACGTGCTCGTGCTTCTCTCCGCCGACGGTGATGTCGAGGTTTCCGCCCGTGTGAATGAGCCCATCGCCGTCGGTGGTGAGCACGAAGTTGTGGTCGTGCCCGCCGTGATATCCGCGCGGGTGGTGCTTGCCGAGGTGCAGCGCCGTGTGCTCGGGCGGCGAGTACAGGTCGATGTACTGATGGTCCGCCGTGTCCTCCATCTCGATGCGGTTGTTACCGCCCGTGTGGATCACGTTCTGCGTCTCGTTCGCCTGCACCACCACCGACGGATGCTCAGCGTCGGGCACCGCGCCCGCGATCACGGGCTGATCGGGATCGCCGCCGAGGAAGGTGACGAGCACCTCGGTCCCCTTGCGCAGCGGGAGGTGCATGCCTTCGGGCTCGCCCGCGTGCGGCTGCATCATTCGAATGCGCGTCGAGGCCGTGCCCGGCGTGTGCGAGTTCTCGTCGAAGCGGAGCTTCACGAGGTAGCGACCGTGCTCGTCGAGCTGCGCGTAGTCGCTGTCGATGGGGCCGTCGACCACGGCGGGCTCGAGGCCGTTGACCCTGGGCCATCGCGTGCGGGGCTCCGCGCGGAACTGCCTGTCCGCGGGGATCGCCGTGACGCGCACCTGCCACGCGCGGTCTTCGGTGAACCCGAGGCGCTCCTGCTGCGAGCGCGCGGCGCTCACCTGGCTGCCGCGGTGCTCGACGGAGACCGCGAGGTACTCGCGGTTGAAGGACTCGATGGGGTGCTCGTCGAGCGTGAACTTGAAGCCCGCGCCCACGTCGATCGATCGCCCCGAGCCCGAGTGAAGGGTCTGGAGCGCGAGCGACTCCTCGGCGCGGAGGCGCGCGTAGCGGGCCGCGTCGGAGCTCGTGCGCGCGTTGTGTGACCACCGAACGACCTCGTTGCGTCCGTTGCTCGCGGCGTCGGCCTCGCCGCGCACGGGCGACGAGGGCGCGAGCGGGTCGTGGTCGGTGACCTTGCTTCGAAGGGGCCTCGCGGCGTGGCGCGCGGTGAAGGTCTCCATCGCCTCGCGGGCGCTCGAGTCGCCGGAGCCCGTGGCGAAGAAGCGGATGGGGCCTTCGCCGAGGGCGGTGTGCTCGCCGAGGTCGTTGACGATGACGAGCTTCTCCTCGTCGCCCTCGTGGTCGAAGAAGTAGTAGAGGCCCTCGCGCTCCATCCAGCGGGAGACGAAATCGAGGTCGCTCTCGCGGTACTGACACACGTGCTCGACGGGGCGGAACGATCCGCGGAGGCGCAGTTCGAACGCGCTCGCGGGGAGCCCTCCCACGGTGAGCGCCTCCTCGATGATCTCGGGCACGCGCTTCTGCGTGTAGACGCGGCTGTGATGGCCGAGCGAGAGGAGCCACAGGGCGGGCACGACCTCGAGGCGGTAGAGCGCCGTGCCGCTGAGGTCGTGGATGTGCTCGAACGCGCGGATGACGCCGTGGTACTTCGCGCGGATCGCGCCGTCGTCGCGGTGGACGTTGAGCGTGACGCGGGCGAACATCGCGGCGTCGAGGTCGATGGCCTCGGCGTCGGCCGCGGTGACGTGCGCGTAGATCTGGAAGAGGTAGGGCCGCGAGAGGGCCTCGCTGCCGTGAAAGCCCACCACCTCGGCGCTCGCGGGGAGGGCGCCGTCGGCTTCGAGCGTGAAGAGGGGTTGCGCGCTCAATTCTCCACCTGCGCGGCCTTGAGGGTGATCGTGAAGCCCTTGATGGGAAAGTTCTTGAGCTGCCCCTTGGCCTTGTCGTCGAGGGCCTTGTTCTTGAGCTTGACGCCCGCGAGGTCGACCTTGAGCCCCGCGCCCGCGAAGATGAGCATCGCCGAGTCGAACTTCATGAGCGCCATGGTCACGGCGGCCTGGTTCACCGAGGTCTTGATCGCGCTGATCGTGAGCCACTTCGAGTCGAACTCGAAGAGCGACGCGAGCATCTCGGTGAGCGACTGCGTCTCGACGGTGCAGCGCGCGGGCGCCGTGAGCGTCGCGTTGATCGTGTTCGCGGTGATGCTCACGTCGTCGTGGATGAGCCCCGTCGTGCCGATGGTCATCGAGAGGGTGCCGTAGGTGTGCGTGGCCGCGGCGTCGACGGTGAGGCTGTGCGACGCGCACTTGAGGATGTAGACCGTCTTCACCGTGGTGGTCTGGCTGTTGTGCGTCTCGGTGCACGCGCCCTTCACGGTGGTGGTCTGGAAGAGGCACTTCTCCTCGCGGTGACCGTCGACCTCGGTGTGGTGCGTGCCGTAGGTCTCCTTGCAGATGGCCTTCACGGTGACCGTCATGTTGGTCTTGTAGACCTCGGTGACGTCGCCCTTCACGGTGGTTGTCTGCGTGTCGTCGTACTTCTCGTCGACGAGCTTGCAGACGTGCTCGTGCTTCTCTCCGCCGACGGTGACGTCGAGGTTTCCGCCCGTGTGAATGAGCCCGTCGCCGTCGGTGGTGAGCACGAAGTTGTGGTCGTGCCCGCCGTGGTATCCGCGCGGGTGATGCTTGCCGAGGTGAAGCGCGGAGTGTTCGGGCGGCGAGTACAGGTCGATGTACTGGTGGTCCGCCGTGTCTTCCATTTCGATGCGGTTGTTGCCGCCCGTGTGGATCACGTTCTGCGTCTCGTTCGCCTGCACCACCACCGACGGATGCTCGGCGTCGGGCACCGCGCCCGCGATCATCGGCT
>JBPOHC010000561.1:0-4832 GCA_052035985.1 Myxococcota bacterium
GCCGCTCTGCGTGGTCGATCCGCCCGACCACGTCGCCTCGCCCGTCGCGTACGCGATCACGGTCTCGAGCTCGACGCCCGCGCCGAAGTGGCCGAAGGCGACGCGCATCCCGAGGTTCACGCCCACCTCGATGCGGTGCGCGCCGAGCGCGTAGGCCCGCGCGTCGGGCTGCGTAGACGTGGGCGCGAGGGTGATCGCGGCGTCGTTGTAGAGGTATCCGCCGCGCACGGCGACCCAGAGGTCGTAGATGTCTCTGCGCGAGTAGCCGAGCGCGAGCGAGAGGTCGCCGCCGTAGAGCCGCGACGTGTCGACGGTGAGCCTCGGCGTGGCGGCTTCGTAGGCGCCCGAGATGAACGCGAAGCGACCCGCGAGGCCGCCCGCGAGGGTGAGCGCGCCGCTGTGATAGAGCTCCCTGCGAGCGCCGATGCGAACGACGCGGCCGATGAGCGCGATGGAGCCCTCGGCGGAGTGGCCGAAGCCACCGCGTCCGGCGGCGTAGGTGACCACGCCGGGCGGCGTCGCGCCGTGGGTGACGGCCGCGCGGAGCACGGTGTCGGCCTCGACGTTGGCCCCCTGCGCGTCGGTGAGCGCGGGAGACCACACGGGGGCGCTGTACGCAGAGCCGAGGTCGAGCGCGACCTTGCCGTCGCGGAGGACCCGCACGGGCGTGAGCATCGGGGTCGCCGTGGCGCAACCCGCGGCCAACACGGCGAGCGAGAGCGCGAGTCCTCGGAGGGCGGTCATTGCCTGGTCCGACGCGGCGACGCGGAGGCCGCGAGGACCTCCGTCGCCGGGCGGCGCGTGTCCGCCTACTTGCGGAAGCGCGAGGGGTAGTTGTTCCCCGCCGCGCGCTTCTTGAGCTCCGCGTCGTCGGGGTGGAGCTTCACCGCGCGGGCGATGAGGGCGTCTTCCGCCTCCTTCGCCTCGGGGTTGGGCAGGCAGCACTCCACCGGGCACACGGCCTGACACGCTTCGTGATCGAAGAAGCCTACACACTCGGTGCAGAGCTCGGGATCGATCACATAGACCTCGTCGCCCTCGCTGATCGCGTCGTTGGGGCACTCGGGCTCGCAGGCGCCGCAGTTGATGCAGTCACTCGTGATGTGGGTAGCCATATGGTCCTTCGGCTTCTTTCCGTGCCGCTGTGCCTCTCATCTCGGCGAACGGGCCGCCGCAGGCGCATCGGTCGGTCGACGTATCTAGACGTGCGCCACGGGAGCGTCAACAGTCACGTTCGCTTCACGCCCGGTGCGAAACGCGAAACGCGCTGACGCTTCGTGTAGAGTCCGCGCTATCAGGGCGCCGCGACGACCGCGGGGCGTCGTGTCACCGCCGCCGGAGCGCCGCAATCACCGTGGAATCCAGCAAGCCCAAGCCTCCCGCCACGTCGCGCCCCGCCCTCGGTGCGCCCCCGACGCGGCCTCCCCCCGAGCCCCGGGCCCCGCAGGCTCCCACGCAGGCGCCGCCGCCCGCGTCGTCGCACCCGCCGCCGCCCGCGTCGTCGCACCCGCCGCCGCAAGCGTCGCAGCCTCCGCCCTCCACGGCCCAGCGCCCGTCGCAGATCGAAGGCGCGCCGCCCGCGCAGCGCGCCTCGCAGATGCCTCCGGCGCAGGGTCCGCGCCCGTCGCAGCGCCCCTCGGCCATGCCCGCCGAGCGCCCCTCGCAGGCCCCGCAGCGGCCCTCTCAGATCGCGCAGCGGATGTCTCGCGCGCCGTCGGGCGACAGCGAAGACGCCGAGGCCCGGCTCGGCACGTCGGAGCGCACGCGCATGGCCGGCGACGCGATGCGCGCCCTCGCGAGGGCCTCGCGCTCGTACCTCATCTATGACCCGGGCAACGCCGCGGTCAGGGGCTTCATCGACGACGTGCGGGCCACCTTCGAGCGCTACTTCTCCGCGCACGGAGACATGGAGCTCACCGTTCGGCCCTTCGAACTGATGCTCGACAACGAGGCCGTGTACCTCGAGCGCGACCGCGAGCGCTCGCTGGCGCTGCGCCTCTTTCGCGACGGCGTGCGGAAGCTCATCCTCACGCGCGAGACCGACTGGAGCGAGCTCACGCGGCTCCTCGAGATCCTCTCGATCCGCTTCGTCGGCGTGCGGATGAACGAGGACGACGTCGTCACGCTGCTCTGGAAGGCGGGCTTCGCGCACATCCGCATCGAGGCCGTCGAGGGCTTCGTGCCCGACGAGGACGAGCCCGACGTGGGCGCCGCGGGCGCCGGGCGCCAGGCCGTCGACCGGATCTTCAGCAAGAGCGCGTCGCGCGTGGGCGACGTGGCCAGCATGAAGGTGCCCGACGACTTCGACCTCCCGATGCCGCGGCTGCCGCCCGCGGTGAGGCTCCAGTACATCGAGCTCGACGACGCCCACCTCGAGGAGCTGCGCGCCGAGGCCGACTCGACGCGGCTCCCCGAGGCCACCATCGCCCTGGTGCGAGAGCTCATGGACGTCGCCGCCGCGCCGACGGACCCGCTCGCCTTCGAGGAGACCGAGCACTTCGTCCGCGAGGTGAGGGACTTCCTCCTCGCCGAGGACCGCATCGACGCGCTCCTCACGCTCTACGAGGACCTGTCGCGCTTCCGCGAGCAGTCGCCGGGCGACGCCGCGCGCGTCGACGCGCTGCTCGTGGGCTTCTTCGACGCCACGGCCGTCAAGCGCCTCGTGCGGTCGGTCTCCAAGGACCTCAACGAGGCCCCCGAGCGCCTCCAGCAGCTCCTCGACCGCATGCCCGGCGACGTGCTCTCGATGTTCTTCGACCTCCTCGAGAGCGAGCGCGACGACCACACCCGGCGCATCGTGCGAGGGCTCATCGCGCAGCGCCTCCCCGAGCGCACGCAGTCGGTCGTCGAGCGCTTCCGCGCGAGCAGCGGGCCCGTCGCAGCGGACCTCTTGCGCGTGCTCGCCCACGCGGTGCCCGACGCGGCGTCGCAGATCCTCACGTCGCTCATGTCGGGCAGCGACACGGAGGTGCAGAACGAGTTCCTGCGCCTCTCGGCCGACATGGCGCCGTCGGCGCACCTCCGGGGGCTCCTCACGATGATGCTCGGCGCGGCCGATCGCGACGTGCGCGACCACGCCCTCGACACCATCGCGGCGCGCGGCGAGAAGGGCGCGTTCCCCACGCTTCAGCGTCACGCCGAGGCGCGCGCCGAGGCCGGAGCCCCCGCCGCCGAGATGGCCCCCATCGGCCGGGCCATGGCCCGCGTCGACGCCGCGCGCGCCTTCGAAATCTTCAAGGACTGGGCGCTCCCCAAGGGCTTCTTCAACAAGCTCTTCAACCTCCGGCCGCTGATCCTCCGGGGGCACGTCGCGGTGCGCGGGCTCGCGGCGATCGGAACCCCCGAGGCCACGGCGGTGCTCCAGCAGGTGTACACCCGCGGCGAGCTCGAGCTGCGCGAGGCCGCGCGCGAGGTCACCGCGGAGCTCAAGGCGAAGGCGACATGAGCGACTCCGTCCACGACGCCCAGGAGCTCATCGCCAAGGCCCTCGACCGCGCCCGCGCCGGCGAGGACAAGGAGCTCACCACGCAGGTGCGAGAGCGCGGCGAGCAGGTGGCGCACCTCCTCTCGGGCACCGTGCGCATGACGCACATCCACCACATCGACAACCGGGCTTTCGAAGCCCCGTGCCGCGAGCTCGCGGCGGCCTTCGCGCGGCTCCACGACCTCCTCGGCCTCGTGCAGCTCGTGATGGTCGAGGACCAGATCTACATCAACGACATCCGCATGCGCTTCGACGTGCGCAACGAGGACTCGCGCGAGCTCACGCACCTCTGGCACCGCCACGAGACGGGCGGCGTGACGCTCCACGCGCCGATCACCGAGGCGCAGGTGAAGTCGCTCGTGGTCGCCGTGGCCGCGGACCCGGCGCCGACGAACCCGCGCGCCGCGCTCCAGGCGGCCCTCCAACGCGCGGGGATGGCGACGGTGGAGCTCCAGCCCGTCTTCCGCTTCCGCGTGGGGAACGAGGCGCAGCGCAAGCAGATCGACCGCGACGTGAAGGCGGTCTACGCGCAGTCGGCGCAGGTGATGGGCGAGCTGTGGGACAGCCTCGCGCTCGGTCGCAACCCCAACCCGCTGCCCGTCCGCAAGATGGTCACCGAGATGGTCGACATGAGCACGGAGCAGCGCACCGAGGAGATCCTCCTCACGACGCGCGACACGCGCTCTCCCGCGCACAGCCGCCACTCGCTCCAGGTGTCGGCCCTCTCGCTGCTCATCGGCCGCGAGATCGGCCTGCCCGACGCGACGCTGGCCGACCTCGGCGTCGCGGCGACCTTTCACGACGGCGGCTACACGGCCGACGAGGATGGCTATCCGCCGCCCTTCGAACGCCACACCTCCGCGGGCGCGCGTCAGCTCCTACGCCAGCGCGGCTTTCACGAGGCGCGCATCCGTCGACTGCTCGTGTGTCTGGAGCACCACCGCACGCACGACGACGACCACCGCCCGTCGCTCTTCTCGCGCATCGTCCACATCGCCGACGACTACGACACGCTCACGCGGTACCGCCCGTCGGGTCCCCTCGTGGCGCCGCCCGACGCGCTCGCCCGCATGTACGCCGCGGGCGGCACGATCTACGACCCGGTGCTCCTCCAGGCCTTCGTGAACCGCATGGGGATGTATCCGCCGGGCAGCGTGCTGGAGCTCGAAGATGGCTCGTGGGTGCTGTCGATCTCGCCCGTGCGCCGCCCGTCGCTCTTCGACAAGCCGCTCACGCGCCTGGTGCGGTTCCGCGGCGGCGTGGAGCCCGACGAGGAGATCGACGTCGACCTCGCGTTCGGTCGCCGCGTCGCGCGGGTGATCCGCCCCGAGTCGCCGCCGTAGGGGAT
>JBPOHC010000548.1:0-14816 GCA_052035985.1 Myxococcota bacterium
GAGGCCGCGTCACTCTTCAATCTCCTCGAGGAGGTCGTGATCCGGCGAACGCGCACCTTCATTCGCGAGACGTACCCCGATGCGCTGGTCAACGGGAAGACGGTGAAGTTCCCGAAGCGGGCGCTTCGCACGGAGCGCTACGACCTGGAGACCGTCTTCGAAGGACTCTACGGCGATATCGTCGATCGCATCGGCGAACTCACCCTCGCGCCGTACAACCTCGACAGCTACCGGAAGGACCCCGAGAGCGTTGATGAGATGACCCTCGGGCGCGCGCAGGCGCTGGTCGGAATCTTCAAGTCGAGGTTCTTGAAGCGGCTCGAATCGTCGGTCGAGGCGTTCCGCAAGAGCGTGCGCCGGGCGCTGGAGTTCCAGAAGACCTTCCGCACCTACCTGCTCGAAGGACGCCTGCTGAACAGCTCGGACTTCCGAAAGCTGTCGGCGCTTCTGGCGCGCGGCGACGAGGACGACGAGGGGGCGCCCTCCTCGCTGATGAAGGACATCGAAGCCGACGATGAGGCCAGGGCCTGGCTTGAAACGTTGCCGACCGTCGACCTCGACCTGTTCGACCGCAAGCGCCTCCGCAAAGATGTCGACCACGACGTCGCGGCGCTTGAGGAGATGTGGCGCGACGTCGAGCGCATCGGGCAGGAGCACGACGCAAAGTACGCGATGCTCGTCGACCTGCTCGCTCGTTTGAAGGGTAAGAAAGTCCTGGTGTTCTCCTACTACCGAGACACAGCACGCTACGTTTACAGCCGCCTCCGCAAGGATCTTGAGGCCGCGAAGGTGAAGAAGCGCCTGGGCTCGCCGAGGATTCACTGCCTCGACAGCACCGTCGCCACGAAAGACCGCCTCCGCATCGTCGCGCGCTTCGCTCCGAAGGCGAGCGAGAGCACGGAGACCGTAGGGACCGACGACGAGCTCGACGTGCTCATCTCCACAGATGTGCTCTCCGAGGGGCACAACCTCCAGGACTGCGGGCACCTCGTGAACTACGACCTGCACTGGAACCCGACGCGCATGGTTCAGCGCGCAGGGCGCATCGATCGAATCGGCTCGGACCACGAGGAGCTGTTCATTCACAACGTGTTCCCTGAGGCCGGACTCGAGAAGCTCCTGGGCCTCGTACAGTCGCTCTCGCAGAAAATCGAGGACATCAACCGTAACGGCTTCCTCGACGCGAGCGTTCTGGGCGAGGCTGTGAGTCCTCGGACCTTCAACACGCTCCAGCGGATCCGAGAAGAAGACGGGGCCGTGCTCACGGAGACCGAAGACCTCGCGGAGCTGGCCTCCCCCGAGAGCATGCTTCAGGTGCTGCGTCAGTTTCTGCTCGCCGAGGGCCACGACAAGCTCAAAGAGCTTCCCGACGGGATCCGCTCCTATCTCGGGCACCCGGAGCGCGACGGGCACTTCTTCTACTTTCAGAGCCGCCTGGGTGGCGTGACGACGGGGCACTTCTGGCGCTTCGTCGACGCGCACGGGGAGATCATCGACAACCGTCTCCTCATCGGCAGCATCATCGCGTGCGAGAAGAAGACGCCTCGTTTGACGGAGCGAGCGGATGCCTTCGTCGCGCAGGAGAAAGCCATCGAAGACATCCTGAAGACGCAGGAACAGGCGGTCGCGCGCGTCGAGGTGAAGCAGCAGCTTCATCCGGTCCAGGACGATCTCCACCGACGTCTCGCGCCGTATCTCAAGCTCGCACCGCCGGAGCGCGAGGTCATCAAGCGAGCGAGAGAGCTCGTGCTGAAGCCCCTGCCCGCATCGGTCGTACGGGCTCTGAATCAAATCAAGAAGACTTTCGAGCCATCCACGGTCGGTGCTGTGCGCGCGGCGAATGAGATCCTCGGTGCCGCGGGCAGCTTCGCTGTCGACCGCGCGGCGCCGGACGTCAATCGACGACTCCTCGTGCGCAACGATCTCCACCTCGTGTGCTTCGAGGAGATCGTGCGCACACGGCCACTCCACGCGATCTGACCGAGACGCTTGCGCGGTGACCGGGCGACTGCGCTAGGCTGCGGCCCCGTGTCTGGCAGCGACTCCCGCGACGTCTTTCTGGAGGTCACCGACGCTCCTCCACGCCCGCCGCCAGAGGCCGCGCCGAGCCCCGCCGACACGCGCCACGGACCCTACCTCGAACCCGCCTCCGCGCCCGAAGATCCCCCCGCCGAGAGCGCGCCGTCGAAGCGCAAGAAGGTCCGCGCCGACGAGCGCGGTCAGTCCGCGGCCGACCAGGCCTCGCTCGCCATCGTGGCCGCGCTCCAGAGCGACGTGGCCCTCATGCGCGCGCTCTGGCCCGACGTCGCCGCGGTGGAGCTCATTCGCACGCCTCCGCCTGAAGAAGCCTTCGCGGCCCGCTGTGATTTCGCGCGCCGCGCCATCGACGCCGTGGCCCGCCGTGACGCCGAGTCGCGCGCCCGCGCCGAGGTCGCGCAGAGAGCGTTGCAGCGCAAGCTCGACGCGCTCGCCGCGACGGGCGCCGAGCTCCGTGACGCGGCCCTCGCCGAGCTGCGCCGCGCCCAGGTGGCCGAGCTCATGGCGGCCCTCAAAGACATCGGCGGCGGGACGAAGGTCTTCTACGCCGCCGAGGTCACGCGCCTCGTCGCCGCGGCGGAGTCACGCGGCATCGACGCCGAAGCCGCGAAGCACCTCGCGGTCGAGCAGGGCTACGAGCTCGCGGAGTCGTCCGTTCGCACGTGGACCGCGCTCGACGCGCTCCCGGGCGCACCCTCGACGATGGACGCTGCGGCCCTCGCGCTTCTGCAACATCCCGCGCAGGGCGCCGAGGCCGTTCGGGGTGGCGCGGTGCTCGCGTGGCTGCGCGCCAACAGCGCCTCGCCCGAGCTCCAGCAGAAGTCTCGCGACTGCCGCATGATCGCGGAGCGCGGAGGCTCGGGCGCCCTCGCGGTTCACTCGCAAGCGTGGGCGCTCGGACGAAAGGACCTCGTGCTCGGCGCCGCGTGGCTGCGCACGCCCGGTGAGATCGCGCCCGCGGTACGCGGCGGCACCGTGACCCTCGACGACCTCGCGCGCGCCTCTCGCGACGGGACGCTCCCCGCGTGGTTGAGGCTCCAGGGATGGATCCCTGCGGCGGGCGCGGCGGACCTCGTGGCGAGGGGCGAGCCCATGGGCCTGAAGCGACTGGCATGGTCGCTCGGCGAGCCGCTCGTCGTGGGCGATCAGGGCGTGGGCGATCCCGCGACGCTCGCGCGCGTGGTGCTCTCGCGGCCCGAGCTCCGCGACGCGCTCACGGGGCTCTTCGCGTCGGGAGACCTGCTCGCGTGGCTCGAATCGTTGCCGCCGGTGCTGCGCGACGAGCAGTGGGCCGATCGGCTGCGGCGCGCGAGAGAGGACCGCACGAAGGCCGCCGACACGCTGCCGCTCTGGATGGGGGTCTACGGTCACGCCCGCGCGGGCGTGCTCACCGCGCTCGACGGCTCGGGCACGCCGACCTCGCTCACCTCCGTGTCGCAGCTCCGGGTCACCGCGCAGGTCTCCGAGGTGTGGGACTCGCTCAAGACCGCGCTCCGAACGGGCGAGCTCCTCGCGTGGTTGTCTGTGGTCGCGCCGGAGGTCGAGCTCCCGAAGCTCCCCCGCCCGCCGAAGGACGAAGACGGAGAGCTCAACACGCTGCTCTGGTCGCTCGGGCACACGGGGATGGTGCTCGAGTGGGGCCCCCACGACCTGCCCGTGGCGTCGATGCAAGACGTCGTGCGCGCCTATCAGCGCTCGTGGCAGCAGCTCGAGTCGCAGGCCGCGCGAGGCTACGTCTTCGACTGGATACATCGGTTTCACGGGACCGCCGTGGTGCTCCCCGCGGTCGACGCGTCGGGCCCGGTGCTCGTGCGCGACGTGGTGGCGTGGCTGCGCGCCGAGGTGGGGAGGCTCCCCGCGGGACACGTCGCGCTCAAGCTCGCCACGCTGTGCGGGCTGCGCGTGCTGCCCCTCGACCCCAGCGTCCCTGGTGACGCCGCGACGGCGCGGGGATACGTCGGCGTCACCAACACCGCGCCCGGCGCGAGGCGTCAGTGGGAGCCCCTCCGCGAGCTCGCGGCCTCGGGCGCCGCGGTGCTCTGGATCGCGCTCTCGGGCGCCGCGAAGCCGCAGCTCGCGCGCTCGATGCTCCACAGCGCGTTCCTCCAATCGGGCCAGCAGGCGCCCTCGCAGGAGCACCTCTCGCAAGTGCTCGCTGCGCTCGCGAGGACCTTCGGCGACCCCGTCGCCACCCCCGCGCTCGAGGCCGAGCTCAACGGAACCCCCGCGGCGCCGTCGCGCGGTCCGGTCACGCGCGAGTACCCCGGTGAGAAGCTCCCCGCGCGCTCGTCGTGGGCGGGGAGGCTGGTGCTGATCGCGTGCCTCGCCGTGGGCGCCGTGGGCGCGTGGCAGTGGTATCTGCACCGCGGCGACGACGAGCCCGCGCAGCCCGTGGCCACCGCCGGGAGCGAGGTCTGGGTGCAGCTCCGCGTGCGCGTCGAGGCCGATCGGACGCGTCAGGGCGGCGCGTGGGACCTCGACTCCAGCGCGCCCGAGATCCGCGTCTCGCTGCATCCCCGCGACGAGACCGTGCTGGTCGGCCCCTGCGAGAACAACCGCGTCTGCGAGGGCGTCGTGAACGCCGCGAGGCTCGTGCCCGGCGTGCCCTTCCGCATCGCCGTCGACGAGATGGACTACCTCCTCGCGGACCGCGAGGGCGCCGGATGGCTCTGGTGGCGCGGCGGCCGCGAGGAGACCCTTCGAACGCGCCTCGGCGCCGTCGACGTGACCGTGACGGTGAGACGGCTCGCGCAGCAGCCCGCCGTCGCGCCCGCCGTCGCGCCTCCCGCGGTCGATGCTGGCGCCGCGCGGCCGACGTCGCCGAGGGCTGTCGATGCGGGCGCGCCGAGGCGCAACAACAGCCGCACGCGCACCCGTGTGCGAGCGCCCGTCGCGGCGCCGCCCGATCACGTGCCCGAAGATCCGACGCCGGAGCCGACGCCGCTCGCGCCGCTCAACCCCTTCTGAACGCCCTGTGTTATAGGCACGCGCGACGTGTTCGACCCGAGGCTACGAACGATGACCCGCATCGCCGCGTGGTCCCTCCAGGTGAGCGTCCCGACGCTCCTCGAGGCGGTCACGGGGCGCGCGCGGAGGGCGGTCTGCGACGATCGCATCGCGTGGTGGTCGAGGCGCATGGTCGACGAGGTCGGCGCGCGCATCGAGGTCGTGGGCCGCGAGCACCTCGAAGACCGCGCGCCCGCGGTGGTGATGTCGAACCACCAGTCGCACTACGACATCCCCGTGCTCTACCAGCTCCTCCCCGGCAGCGTGCGCATGGTGGCGAAGAAGGAGCTCTTCGACATCCCGATCTTCGGCCCCGCGCTGCGCGCCGCGGAGTTCATCGAGGTCGACCGCGGAGACCGCGCGAAGGCCATCGAGAGCCTCCAGGGCGCGCGGAGGCTCATCGAGAGCGGGATCACCGTGTGGATCGCCCCCGAGGGGACGCGCAGCCTCGACGGCCGACTCGGCGAGTTCAAGAAGGGCGGCTTCATCCTCGCCGAAGACGCGGGCGTCCCGATCCTCCCCGTGAGCATCGAGGGGACGCGCAACATCCTCCCCGCGAAGACCGCGAAGATTCAGTACGGCCAGCAGGTTCGCGTGACGGTGCACCCGAGGGTGAAGCGCGCCGACGCGGCCTCGCGAGACGAGTGGATCGAGCGCGTGCGAAGCGTCATCGCGTCGGGCCTGACGCACCGATAGACCTTCGCTTCGGCGCCGAATCGTTCGAAAAAAACGATTGGCTTCGAAAAATCCCGTTCTGAACACATTTACCAATAGGACGTAGTGAGCACCACGCTGAAGGCGGTGCCTCGTGACCCGGGGGCGTCGTCGCAGACAAGGGTATTGGCAGGTCGAAGCCTGACGAGCAGACGGGGAGGTTCCGTTCGGGCCATGGCGTTCGTCGCACGACACACGATCACGTTCCTTTGCGACATGATGCGCTACGCGGGCTTTGACCCCGCCTCGGCGCTATGCGCGGTCGACCTCGCCCCCGAGAGCGAGCTCCCAGAGCTCATCCCGGCGGAGGCGGCCACGCGCTTCGTCCACGAGGTCGTCCGCGCGGGACGCATCGGGAGCGCATTTGAAGCCACCGAGGCCCTGCGGATGCGCTCGGGCTTCCTCGCGATCTTGAGCCACGAGCTCCGCACGCCCCTCAACGGCGTCGTGGGCTTCGCCGACGCGCTGTCGTCGACCGAGCTGTCGCCAACGCAGCGAGACCTCCTTGCGCAGCTCCGCGCCTCGGCCGACTCGATGAGCGCGGTGATCGACGACCTCATGGCGCTCAGCGAGACGCAGGGCGATCCCCCGCGGATGTTGATCCCGCCGCCCATCGACGAGCCCACGAGCCGCGAGCGGATCAGCGTACGTCCGCCTCCCGCGATCGCCCGCTCGGCGAGGGAGGGCGACGAGGCCCTGCCCCGCGCGCTCGTCGTCGACGACATCGCCGCCAACCGCATCGTCGCGTCGAAGCTCATGGAGCGCATGGGCTTCGAAGTCGACACGGCTTCGAACGGCAGCGAGGCCGTCGAGGCCCTCCGCAAGCAGACCTACAGCCTCGTGCTCATGGACTGCCTCATGCCCGTGATGGACGGCTACGACGCCGCGCGCATGATCCGCGAGTACGAGGACTCCATCGGTCGGCGCACGCCCATCGTCGCCGTGTCGGCCAACGCGCTCGCGCAGGACCGCGATCGGTGCTTCGAATCGGGCATGGACGACTTCGTCGCGAAGCCCCTCCGCGGCGCCGTGCTCGAGACCGTGATCTCTCGCTGGTGCGCCCACGTCGCGTGAGCGCGTGACCGGAGCTCCATGCGCTCCCTCGCGGTGGTAGCCTCGCGCCCCCGCCGATGACCCGATGGTTCTCCCCCGAGCGTGAGCGCGCGTGGCGCAGCGAGATCGTCGCGCGCGCGAGGTCGGCCCGCTTCAACGCGCCGGCCTGGGTGCTGTGCCCCCGCGACGGCGTGAGACGCTCCCTCGAGCGCGACCTCGCAGACCGCGGCGGAGCCTTCGCGCGCTTCGTCAACCTCGACGAGCTCGCGCTCAGCCTCGACGCGCGCCTCGGCCTCGCGTTCGCGCGCAGCCCCACCGAGCACGACCGCGCGGGCGCCCTCGAGCAGTGCCTCGCGTCGCGCGCCGTGGTGCTCTCGGGCGACGGCGCCGCGGGGATGTTCCGCACGGCCCTCGCGCTCCTCCCGGTGATCGATCGGCTGCGCGCGCACCACTGGGACGGACGCGCCGTTCCCTCGTCGCCGCCCTCGCTCACGCCCGGCGCCGCGACGCTTGTGGAGTCCCACGTCGAGCTCCTCGGCGATCTGCTTCAAGAGCTCGAAGCGTCGCTCATGGCGTCGGGTTCGCTCGACACCGTCGGCCGTCTTCGAAGGGCCGTCGCGGCGCTCTCTCGCGTCGATTCGAAGCTCGACGGGCTGCTCATGGTCGACGGCCTCGATCGACTCACCGCGCTCGAACGCGACCTCCTCGCGGCGCTGCGTTCGAGCGGCATCGAGGTCTGCGTCGCGCCGTGGGTCGAGGGGTGGACCGATCACAGCCCCGACATCACGCCGCCCGAGCACGCGCGCGGAGTCCTCGGAGCCCTGGAAACAGGCGCTCCGAGCGCGCTCCTCGACGACGGGAGCGTCACGCTCACCACCGCGCGCGACCCCATCGAAGAGGCCGAGCTCGTGGCCCGTTGGATCGCCGAGCGCTGCGCCCGAGGGAGCTCCCCCGACGCTCACGCGGTGCTCGTCGAGGCGACGGGCGGAGCGCTCGATCGCATGCGTCGCGCGCTGGAGCGGTACGGCGTTCCCGCGCACGGGGCCGGGGTGATCGCCGCGAGAGAGACCACCGCGTGGCAGGTGTTTCGCGCGTCGGTGCGGCTCGCGTGGCTCGGCGTCGACGTGGTCGATCTCACCGCGGTGCTCGCTGCGCCGGGCGCGGGCGTGTGGGGCGGCGACCGCGACAGGCTCTTCGCGATGCTGCGACGCGAGACGCCCGCAGACTGGCCCTCGGTGCGCGCGCTGCTCGCGAAGTTCGCTTCGCCGCCGACGGTCGCGACGGGCGAAGAAGACGAGACCGCGCCGACGCCCGAAGAGCTCGCGCGCCTCGCGCAGTTCGAAGAGACCCGCCGTCGCGCCGAAGAGCTCATCGACGTGTGGGCCGCGAAGGGACCGCTCCGCGCGCTCCCTCCGCACGCGCGCCTCGGGGCGCTGCGAGAGGCCGTGAAGGCCACGCTCGCGCGCTTCATGAACCCCGTGAGGTTCGCCGACGCGATCGTCGACCTTCGCACGCAGACCCTCTGGATCGAGGCCGCGTCGCGCGTCTCCGAGGCCGCCCTCGCGGCGCTCGCTCGCTGGGACGCCACGGGCGCGGCGCTCCCCGCGGAGGAGCCCGAGGCGTGGCTCTCAGACGTGGCCGCGATGCTCGGTCCGGTGACCGACGGCGCGGGGCAGCTCCGCGGTGATGGCGTGCAGATTCTCACCGGCGACGCGATCGGTCAGCGCCGTCCGTCGACCCTCGTGATCACGGGATTTCATCGCGGGCGCTTCCCCGCTGCGACGCCGCGAGACCTCTTGCTCGGGCCCCTCGAACGCGCGTGGCTCGCGACCCTCTCGCCCGACCTCGCCGCGCTCCCCGACGAGGCATCGCTCGCAGAAGCTGCGCGCAGAGAGACCGTTCGCGCGCTCACCCTCGCGTCGGAGCGCGTGCTGCTCGTGGCGCCGCGTCACACCGTCGACGGCGCCGAGGTCGACGTGGCGCTCGCGTGGCGCGACCTCGTCGCGATGCTCCCCGAGGCCGCGCGAAAGACCGTTTCGACGCCCTCGCTGCGCGCGTACATCGACCGCGACCTCGGCGCGACGCGGCGCACCGCGCGAGCGCGACGAGACCAGTCACTCCACGCGCTCGCGAAGGGAGACCTCACCGCCGCGCTCACCCACGCGCGAAGCGTCTCGGGCAGCGTGGCGACGCGCGACCTCTTCGCCGCGATGACCGCGCCCGACCGGCGCTTCGACGTGGGAGACCTCGTGCGCGCGAAGCTCGACGAGACCGTCTACACGCCGCAATCGCTCGAGACCCTGCTCACCTGCCGCTACGCCTTTCTCACGGGGACGCTCCTGGGGTTGCGTCCGCTGCGCCTCGCGCGCGGCCCCGCGCTCGCGCCCGGTGATCGCGCCCGCGTCGCGCACGCGGCCCTTCGTCACCTCGACGCGCACGAGGGCCCCGCCGACGACGCCGCCCTGCGCGCCGCCATCGACGCCGCCGTCGAGCAGGAGCTCCCCTGGGCCGCCGCGGCCGCGCAGCGCATGCCCGTGATGGAGCTCCGTCGCGCCGTGGAGCGCTTTCTCCGCCGCTACGGCGACCTGCGTCGCTCGCTCGGCTTCGACGCGCCGAAGGAGCCGCGGCCCGAGTCCGTCGAGCCCGTGGTGATCCCGCTTCCCGGTGAGCGCGCGAAGGCCATGAAGGTCAAGCCCGGCGCGATGCGCGTCGAGACCGCCGAGGTGGGCGGACGCGCCGTGCTCGTCGATCTGCGATCGGGCGGGCGGCGCCCTGCGAAGGCGCTCCTCGAAGCGGGGCTCGACGTCGAAGCGGCCATCGCGCCGATGGTGGCCGAGGCGTCGAGCGGCGCCAGCGTGGCCGCCGTGCTCAGGGTCTCCGTGTCACGCGCGCGAGGCGAGTTCGTCCCTCGCGCAAAGGAGTCTCCCCGCGATGAGCACCGCGAGCGCGTGCTCGGTGACATCGCGCGACGGCTCGACGCGCTCGGTGACGGGAGGGCTGAATACCCGCCCCTCGATGAGCCTCGCGCGCAGGAGCTCGAACGCCTCGGCGCCTCTCCGTGCCCGCGCTGCGCGATGCGCCTCGGGTGCCGACTGCGCCTCCCCGGAGGCGGTGCGTGACGCCTCGCGAGCCCGTGCTCGTCGCCGCAGGAGCGGGGAGCGGCAAGACCTTTCGCATCGTGCAGCGCATCGTCGAGCGCGTGCGATCGGGCACCCCCGTCGAGCGCATCGCCGCCGTGACCTTCACCGAAGCCGCCGCGTCGGAGCTTCAAGATCGACTGCGTTCTGCGCTGCTCGCGGAGGGGCTCCGCGCCGAGGCGTCGCGCGTCGACGGCGCGTCGGTGTCGACCATCCACCGCTTCGCGCTCACGCTGCTCCAGCGGTATCCGCTCGCGGCGGGCGTTCCTCCCGAGGCGCACGTGCTCGACGAGGCCGAGGCCGCGGCGCTGCGACGATCGGCCCTGTCCGAGCTCGCGCACGAGGGCGGTGACGGCAGCGTCGACGCGCTCCTCGACGGGCTCCTCGGCGCGCGCCTCGGCCTCTCGGAGCAGTCGTGGGGCGACGGCGGAACTGCGCTCGATCGCCTCCACGCGCTCGTGCGCGACCTCATCGAGAAGTGCCGCTCCGTCGCCATGACGCCCGCGCGAGTGCGCGCCGAAGGGGCCATCGCGGCCGAGCGGTTGCTGCTCGCGATGCAGCCCGGCGGCTCCGAGGTCGCGCTCGACGCGGCCCTCCGTGACGCGCTCGACGCCGCGCGCGCGCAGCTCGCGGCCCGCCCCGACGCGCCCTTCAAGAAGGACGACGCGTTCTACGAGGCCCTCCGCAACGCGCTCTCATCGCGCGACGCGTCGCCCTTCGACCTCGCGCTCGCGCTCGCCGACCACGACCTCTCGAAGTCGCTCGAACCCGTCTTCGGCCCCCTCGTGCGCCTCGCCGGAGAGACCGCGCGCACGCACCCGGAGCTTCGCCGCAGGGTCGCCACGGGGGTGCGCGGCGCGTACTCGCTCGCGGCCGATGTGCTCGAACGCTACGCCGACGAGAAGGCCCGCCTCGGCGCGCTCGACTTCGAAGACATGCAGCGCCTCGCGCTCGACCTCCTCTCGGGCAAGGGGCCCTCGGGGTCGGCCTACGCGGAGCTCGTGGCCGCGACCACGCCGCTCGTCGTGGTCGACGAGTTTCAAGACACGTCGCCGCTCCAGTTCAGGCTCTTCGAAGCGCTGCGCGCCGCGGGCGCCGAGGTCCACTACGTCGGAGACCTGAAGCAGGGGATCTACGGCTTTCGCACGGCCGACTCCACGCTCTTCGCGGCGATGCTCCGTCGCGCGAAGGAGCGCGGCGATCACCCCGAGACCCTCGACCGCTCGCGGCGCTCACGGCCCGAGCTCGTGCGCTTCGCCAACGCGCTCTTCGAACCGCTGCTCACCGCGCACGGGCTCGACTTCGCGCCCCTCACGGCCGACAACGCGTACGCGCGCGGCGCCGCACCGAAAGAGATTCCCTCGGTCGACGTGGTGCACGCGAAGGACCGCGTCCGCGCGGGCATCGATCGCCTCACGGAGCTCATCGAAGCGGGCACGCCCGTGCTCGATCGCGTCACGGGCCTCGCGCGCCCGATGCGCTGGGACGACTGCGCCGTGCTCGCCTACACGCACGAGACCCTGCGACGCTGGAGCGAGGCGCTGCGGGCGAGGGGAATCGCCTCGGTGCTCGCCTCGCGCGGACTCTACGAGACGCTCGAAGTACGCCTCGCGCGCAACTGGCTCCGCATGATCGCGTCGCCGAGAGACACGGCCGCCGCGGCCTCGGTGCTGCTCTCCGAGCTCTACGGCCTCTCGCAGCGCGCCGTGACGCAGCTCGCCCTCGCGCGCAGGCTCGGCTCGCCGAAGTACGCGCTCGAAGCCGACGCGGCGACGCTCACGCTCAGCGACTTCGAACGCCGCGCGCTCGCGCGGTGCCACGACGACCTGACCGTGTGCCGCAGGGCCTTTCGACAGCTCCCCGTGCACGAGGCCGTGGAGCGAGCCTTCGAACGCGTCGAGCTGGCGGAGCGCGTCTCGATGCGACTCGACGCGGAGTCTGGGGCTCAGGTGCGGGCCAACCTCGGCGCGCTCATCGCGCGGGCGCACACGCTCGACGCGGGCGGCGACGCGGGGATGTCGCTCGACGGAGCCTCCGGCGCGACGCTCGAGAACTACCTCCTCGCGCTCGACCGCGACGAGCGCGCGGACCCGTGGCAGGCGCCGCCCGAGGGAGACGGCGTGCGCCTCGTGACGCTCCACGCGGCCAAGGGGATGGAGTACCCCGTGGTGCTCGTCGACGCCTTCGCGCAGCGGCTTCAGGTGAGGCTCCCCCGCGTCGAGGTGGTGCGCCCGAGAGACACGGCGACGCTGCTCGGCGAGGGCGTGCTCGAAGCGTGCGGCGTGCAGCTCATCCCCGACGTGGGCGTGGCGTGGTGGCGCAGCGAGCTCCGCGCGCTCTTCGACGGCACGCAGCGGCTCGGCGAGGAGTGGTCGCGGCTCCTCTAAGTGGCGGCGACGCGCGCGCGCGATCACCTCATCCTCGCGTGGCCTGACGAGGGACGCGGCGTGACCCCGACGGTGCGCGCGCTCGTGGCCTCTCACGTCGCGCAACCCCCGAGGGAGCCCGGCGAGCGCGAGTGGCTCGGCGAGCGCGTGACCGTCATCACCGGACGCGCGGATGAGAGCGTGAAGCTCGCGCCTCCGCACGCGCCGCGCGATCCGTCGTTCGAGCGCGCGTGGCGCGAGATCGTCGAGGACCCTTCGCCCGACGTGGCGCCGACGCGCGAGCTCGACGAGGTGGCGCCGCGCCTCGCGAGGGTCTCTCCGTCGGAGCTGTGCCAGGTCGCAGACTGCCCCGAAGTGCCGAAATTGATGCGGTTCTCGCGCAACGAGCTCCACGAGATGGCGCGCTCCTCGGGGGCCGCGGTGACGATCCGCGACGTGCCCGACGCGCGCGCCGCGAGGACGCTCCTCGGCACGGCGATCACGTCGTCGAGGCTCGGCAAGGTGGTGCACGCCGCGGTCGAGCGCGCGCGGCTCTCACCCGACGCGTCGAGTGACGGAGACCTCGCGCTCGCATTCGAAGTGCTGCGCGCCGCGGGCGAGGAGGAGCGCGCCGACGACATCGCGGCCCTCATCGTCGACACGCTCGCGAGCCTTCGCGGTGTGGCCGGTGTGCTCGGCGCGGTCGAGGAGCCTTCGAGCGAGGTCCCCTTCGTGATCGACCTCGACGGGACGGCGCTTCACGGCATCGTGGACCTCATCGTACGGGGCTCCGACGGTCTGCACGTCGTCGACCTGAAGACCCACCTCATGGAGCGCCGCGACCTCGCGCGCTGGGCGGCCTACTACCGCCCGCAGCTCGACTCGTACGCGCTCGCGGTGTCGCGCCTCGCGCGAGAGCCCGTGGTGGGCAGACACATCGCGGTGCCCGCGTCGGGCGCGCTGGTGACGCTCGCAGACGAGTTCGTCGCAGACCACGCGGCGGTGTCGCTGGCGAGCTACGCGGCGCTCCTGGCGAGAGAGGTCCCCGGCCCCGCGCAAGACTGCGCGCGCTGCGGGTGGAAGTCGCTGTGTCGAGTGGGTCGCGCGACAAGCGCGGGTGCGTAAGCACCCGACGCGAACACAAACGCTCCCATCGACGATCACCCCACGCAGTCCGAAGGCGACACGCCGCCCTCACCGTTGGCGCCCCAAGGCAGCCTGAAGCTACTCGACCGGCTCGCAGATGGGACAGGATGCTTCCTCGAAGCTACTCGGGGACCTCACGAGTGGGACAGGATGGTTCCTCGGGGCTACTCGGGTGCGACGTCGAGGACGCACTTGAGTAGCCTCGATCTGCTCGGGGGTGTCGTTGATGAGGGCGCCGGGTAGCCCTCGGGCTGCTCGGAGCTTCGTCGCTGGGGCGTTGGTGTTGGCGTCGGGTGCTTACGCACCCGCGCTTGTCATGCGGGGCGTGCGCCTGGGGCCGTTGTCGCTACGCCGTGGCGAGCATGCGGAGGCGCTCGATGTCGGTCACCGAGGGGCCCGAGAGGTCGAACTGGTCCATCGTGGTGAGGCCGACGCCCGAGGCGAGCGCGCGTGACATCTGGCGGTTGGCGCGCGCGGAGGTCGACATGATCGCCTCGTACGAGGGCGACAGGGTCTTGAGCAGCGCGAGGCCCGTGAGGTCGGCGGCGACGCGGTCGCGCGAGATGATGACCACGTGGGCGTCGGCGGTCTGCGCCCTCCAGCCCGCGGGCGCGCGGGGCGGCGCGTTCGAGGGGAGCGGGCCGCCCGAGATGAGCGACGTCCACCCGTCGAGCACGACGAGGGAGACGTTGGGCCCCGCCTTGTTCATGAACGCCACCTGGCGATAGAGCTTGTCGCCCGTGGTGTTGTGGCTGCCGAGGTTGTTGGAGTTCGAACGGTCGCGCGGGTTCACGATCCCGATGACGTTCTTCATCGACATCGTGTAGGTCGCGATGAAGTGCGTCTTCACGCAGGGCATCGCGATGATGTGGTCGGCCTGGGCCACCATCGAGGGGATGCGCATGGTGCCCGTCCAGAACTGGCTGCGCGCGCCGAGGTCGGGCACCTCCGTGGGGAGGTCCATCCAGTCGACGGCGTTGGCCGAGCTGTCGGTCGCCGGGTCGCCGAAGACGTGCAGCTCGACGCCGAGCTCGTCGCACACGGCGGCGATGCCGTTGTTCTCGAAGTTGCCGCGCGTGTTGCGGTCGCCGAAGAACGAGCGGTCGCCGACGAAGACCTCGCCGCCGCGCTCGCGCACCTTGCCCACGACCCAGCGGATCATGTCGGGCGACGTCGAGTACGGGAAGGGGTCGCCCGAGTTCGTGTTGACCTTGAGATAGACGGTCTGACCGCGTCTTCCGCACCCTGAACGTCCGCACCGTACGTTGTCGAAAAGTTGCGCCCCCCGGGCGGAATGCGGCAGTGCCGCTTCGTGAAGCCATCGTCAAGTTTTCGGCGCCCGTCCTCGGCCGCAGCC
>JBPOHC010000539.1:0-1892 GCA_052035985.1 Myxococcota bacterium
CCTCGACGATGGGCACGGAGACCGACATCACGGGGCCTTGCTTCGGCTCCCATCGGAGCCACGCGCAACCTGCGCTCTCTGCGTCGAACATCATCCGCGTGCCCTGCGGCCAGAGCGCGCGCAGGTACCGCGCGGCGTCGTCGAGCGCGGTGTCGCTCGGCTGCTCTCGGAGCGCCCGCGCCATCTTCACCACGCCGCCGCGCAGATTCGCCCTCTGCGGTTCGGTGAGCGGGTACACGACGCCCCTGTCCGCGAGTTCGATCATCTCGTTGATCTCTTCGAGAGTCATCTGTCACACCTCCCCCGCTACTACGCACCCCGCGCCGAGGTGTTACGCCCGCGCGCCTCGGTGAGCCACCCCCGCGGCCGATGGCACCGCGACGGTCCGAGGCGCGCGGACGCTCGACGCTACCACGAAACCGCTGCGCCGTAGGCGTTCGCGAGAAAACGCACGCCGCTAACGATCGCGTGCGATTATTCGTTGACGGCGCGACGCGGGCGCTCTAGAGTCCCTATCACCGCAGCGCGAAGGGCGCGGCGGAACACGGAGCACGACGACCATGACGACCATCATCCGCGCACCCCGCCTCCCCTCGATCGGCGACGAGATCACCGTGGACGGCGAGACTGGCATCGTCGTCAGCGTCGAGCCCTCGGAGTGTCTCTCGTCCGTGTTCGTCGCGGACGTCGACGAAGTCCAGCGCCTCGGACTGCACAGCGTGTGGCTCTCGGAGAGCGCCGGGCGCGTTTTCGTCGACACGCGAACCGACGAGGAGATCGCCGCGAAGGATGCGTCAGACGCCGATTTCCAGCGCGCGCTTTTCTCGGGCGGACTCTTCAACGTCTGACACGACGGGGCCTCGCGCCCCCTCGCAGCCTTCCGCGCGTCGGCGGGCTGCGAGGTAGCACGGACCACACGCCGGCTGAGCCCCGGCAGGAGACCACGATGGACACGATGACGACCGACGCCCTTCTCGCCAACGACCCCGACTTCGCCGCGATCTGCGACGCCCGCCGCGACGCCGCCATCGCACACATGGAGGCCGCCTCTGGCCTCGACGTCGCCGCCGCCTACCGCGCCCACGCGCGCCTCGTGGTCGCCGTCTGCGCGGGCATCGTGGGGCGCCGCGACGCCGAGGATGTCGCACAGGTCGTGTGGCTCCTCGCCCACCGAAGCCGCGCCTCGTACAGCCCCGCGTCGGGCACCGTCACGGCGTGGCTCCGCTCGATCGCCCGCAACGCAGCGCTCGACCACTACCGCCGCGCCAAGCGCCACCCCGGCGACCTCACCCACGAGGAGGCGCCCGACGTCGCGAGCGACGCGCCCGACGCCGTGGAGGCCATCCACCACGCCCGTCGCGTGGCCGAGATGCGCAGCGCCCTCGCCACGCTCCCCGCGGCGCAGCGCGAGGCGCTCACGCTGATGCACCTCGACGAACACCACCACGCCGACGCCGCGCGCATCGCGGGCTGCGAGCCCGGCGCAGTGCGCGTGCGGTCTCACCGCGGGCTTGCGGCGCTCCGCGAAGCGCTCGCCTGAACCCACCGCCACGCGCTCGCGAGCACCGACGCGCGAGGCTCCCCGACGACTCCGCTCCACCGCCCATCACGCACCCGACCGCACCACACGCACGCGACGACGCTTCCGCGGTCGCGCTGTGATGTCCGTCACGATGGCGCGGTCAATGTCTCCGAATCTGAACGTCGTCACGCGAGCGCCTCCGCGCGGTTCGATGCGGCCACGGAACGTCACAACGCCGAACTCCTCGGTGAGTTCACCGTAGATGTCGCCGTCGGTGCCCCCGCTCTGCCACAGCGGATACGCGCGGCGCATCGCTGCGCGCGCTCCGGCGTCGTCAGCCCACAGCGTCAGATGCAACGTGCGTCGCGGC
>JBPOHC010000805.1:0-4634 GCA_052035985.1 Myxococcota bacterium
TCGATCACCGAAGGCAGCAGGGCCGCCAGCAGCGGGATCGCCTCGAACGCACGCCGACTGCGCCGCTCGTCGATCCACCCGGCGCTCACCTCGATCATCTCCGCATCCGTCAGATTTCTCAGCGTCATTGCGACACCTCCAACCGGCGACGATATCCAACGCCAGAGGGCGCTCAAGGGCAATCTCGCGCCGCGCGACGCGGGTCGCTCGTCTGCGACGTTGCGGAGTCGAGCGCTCGCCTACCGATGCGCCGCGGGAGCCCTCGCGCGCTACCCCGGCGTCCGCCGCCGTGGATACGCGCTCCAACGCCCCGAGTCGCCGACATCTCGCGGCGCGAGCGATCTGCCGACGCGTGCCGTGCGACGAGCGGGCATACCATCGTGGCACCGAAACACCTCCACTGGTCCGCAAAGCCTCGCCGTGTCCGGGGCGATGTCCAGAAGTTCGGGTGACGTGCGAGTCGGCTCGTGAGGAACAACGCATCTTTGCGATTCGCGAGGGCGACGGAGTAGCATCCCTGCCCCCAAAGATGCCGCGCAATCCGCTCATGCTCTTCGACCCGAATCCGCCGGACGCCGAAGCGGATATCGAGGCTCTCTTTCACAATCGAACGCGCGAGAAGAATGAGGCGATCGCGAGCCTCACCGCGCCGTCACTCCCCGCGCTCCCGCTGGTCGTGCACGGCCCCAGTCGGAGCGGCAAGTCGCATTTCACGCGCTTCCTCGTGCAGCAGGTGGTGCGTGACGGCGCGCCGTTCACGCCGCTCGTCGTCGCGGCGGGCGAAAAGATGAGCGTCCGCAGGGTGCTCACGCGCATGTACCGGCGCCTGCTCGCGGCGATGCCTGACTTCCCCCCGGGGTACACGGACGATGCGTTGGCGTCGTGGCAGCATGAACTCCAGGAGTTCCACGAAGTTCTCCCTCTCATCGAGGATGCTTCGAAGACCGTGGAGTTCGAGGTCACGCACCTCGAAGCGAAGCAGCGTCAGAGCCGTCTGGGGTTCAGCGTCGCGCCGTCCATCACGCTAAAGTCTTCGACGGCCGCCCCGGGGACGCACGAGATCGAGCCGAAGGTCGACGCGAAGTTCGAAGCGACGCGCGGCCACGATCAGTCGCACTCCGAAGCCCGTAAGACGAAGGTGACGGTGTCGCTCCGCACCGACGAGCACGTCATCCTCTGGATCGACCGACTGCTCACTTTCCATCGCCGCGTCGATGGTCAACGTAGGGTGCTCTTCGTGGTCGACGACCTCGACCTGCTCGACCCTGAGACCGAGAACGCTGCGGTCTGCGGCGCGCTCCTCGATCAGCTCACCGAACTCACGCGCATGGCGAACTGCGTTGTGATCGTGACGGCGCGCACGAGGGCGTACCACGAGCGAGGCAAGGACCTCCCGCTCCTCGCCAACATCCGCGCATGGAACGACGTTGGCGAGCTTCGCAAGGTGTACGACCTGCGCGTGGCGCGACTGAACGACGGCGAGCCCGTATTCGCCGACGAAGCGATCGAGTGGCTGTCGCAGCGCGTCGAGGGGCGTGTCGGGATGCTCCTCCAGCTCTGCCGAGAGCTCTCGGCGGGCGTCGATCGCCCCATCTCGCGCAACACAGTGCTCGCGAGGCTGAAGGAGCAGGTCGAAGACTGGCGCGGTCGAGCGGAGTTCACGCTTGTGATTCCGCGGGTCATCAGGGCCGTGAAGGTCGACAAGCGCATGCAGGTGGAGTTCGAAGAGGCGCTCCCGCCCAACGAGCTTCAGTTTCGATTGCTCACCAAGGTGATCGGGGCGAAGACGCCGACCTACGTGATCTCTCCGCTCTACAAGCAGGCGCTCGATGAGTTGGAGCCCTGACGTGCCTCCCACGCTCGACGTACCAGAGACGGAATCGACGCTCGACGAGCTTCGTCGGCTTGTACCCCGCATCAACGAGGTTCGCGACGGGTTCGAGCGCGTCGCCGTGACGCTCGACGCTCGGACCGCCGCGGACGCTGCGTTGACACTCTCGGGAGATGTCCCCGAGGTGCGCGTCTTCGGCACGCTCGACCGCGTGACTGACGAGGAGTGTCGCGCGCTTCTATCGGGGGCTGTCACCGACGAGCGAGCTCGGGCTGCGCTGACCGCGCTCTTCGCTCGGATGCGGGCGACGCCGCGCATTCACAGGGCGCTTGCGCATGTTCATCCGTACTCGTTCGCGCCCGCAGGCTATGACGCGTGGAAGCGCTATCGCGACGGACTTCGCGCGCTCCGCGACGAACCGATCTGGGGCTTGCCCGCGCAGTACCGTGTGCCGCTCGGGAGCATCTACGTCCCACACCACTACCGCGAAGAGCAAGCGGCGGGCGAGGGGGCCACGCGCCCTTCGTTGGCGCGACGGTCTGCGAAGCGAGGGGAAGAGGAGGCTCCCGCAGCGATCGATCCGAGGCCCATGCTTCGATCGCTCGCGACGAGTGTCGAGGGAGGGCTCATCTTCGTCGTTGGAAGTCCGGGGTCGGGCAAGAGCACGCTCGCGCGGATGCTCGCTTCGGAGCTCGCGGAGGACACGCTGCTGCAGCCGGTGTTGATCCGATTGCGCGGCGTCCGTCCGGAGGGTGATCCGCTCGCCGAGGTCGAGCGCGTGCTGGCGGAGTCGGACGGGGAGCTGGCGGCGGTGCTTCGTCGGGCGCCGAGGTTGGTGTTGCTCCTCGACGGGTTCGACGAGCTGATCCAGGCGTCGCGCACGGGGTTGGGGAGCTTCTTCCTCAGGCTCGACGCGCTCCTACGTGACCAGCGGGTGCACGCCGTCGTGTGCTTCGGTCGCGACACGGTGTTCTCGCGTGAAGACACCGCGTTCCCGGCACGAGCGAGGGTGCTGCGGCTGCTTCCCTTCGAGGATGCGCAGGTGGCTGCGTGGAGCGATCGTTGGTCGAAGGCAACGGGGCGTCGGTTCGAGTGGAAGCGGTACAAGAAGCGCGACGAACACGCTGGTGACGAGCACGACGACGCGCTGGACGCGCTGCTACACGAGCCGATGACGCTACGACTGCTCGCGTTGCTCGACCTCGAGGGGATCGCGCTTGAAGGCGAGGACGGGGAGCTCGACCTCGCGCGCGTCTACCATCGGGTCGTTCACGAGGTCTGCGAGCGGCATGAGAAGGAACGGGGAGACTTCTCGTCACGGGAGTTGCGCCGCCTGCTGCGCATCCTCGGGTTCGCAGCGGTGCAGGCGGAGCGCGAGCTCATTCATCTCGACGACCTCCAGCGAGCGATGGTCGCGCTCGGGGTGCAAGTAGATGCGGCGCGTTCGAAGTCGAACGCAACAGCGCTCATCATCGAGATCTCGCAACGCACGGCCGAGGGCGTACCTCAGGCGTGGGAGTTCCTTCACAAGACGTTGGGCGAATACCTCGCGGCGGAGTTCCTCGCGGCGGAGATCGCACAGCTCGTCGCGGAGGACGAGGACGAGTTCGGCGAGCGCCATCCCCGCCTCGGTGAGACGCAACTGGCCGTGCGGTGGATCGAGCGCTTCGGTCCCGTGGTGTTGTCGTCGGGTGTCGAGCGTTTCCTGCGGCGCATGGGAGGGGACTGGCGAGCGTTCTTCGACGATGGTCGGGTGAAGGCTCCAGAGCGAGACTTCGAGCGCCTCTCCGTACGCCTCGGAACGGTCTACCGACGCCTGTTGGACGAGGCCGACGGGGAGGTTACGGTGCAGACCGCGCGCGCCTGGTCGATGCGTCCCGGCGATGTTCATGGGATCGCGCTCGCGAACGTGTTTCTGATGGCGGGATTGCGGTTCGGGGATGCCGTGTGCTTCCAGCCGGAGTTGCAGTCGCCGGGCCGCTATGCAGACGCGTATCACGCGATGCGACGGTCACCAGCGAAGAGGGGGTGGGACCGGATTGGAGCACGGACGCACTTCCTCGGGATCGCTGCGGGGAGTGATCTGTCGGGGTTCGATCTGTCGTACTCGGTATGGCGCGAGGTCGTCGCAGAAGGACTCCTCTTCACCCTCACCAGATTCAGCGACGTCACGATCGATCGTGCAACCTTCAGAGGTTGCAAAATGGCCCACGTTGGATTCCAACGAGCGCGCGTCGTTGATACGCGTTTTGAAGATTGTTGGCTCGTTCATGCGGTCTTCGAGCGGGTGGACCTGACGCTCGTAGAATTCTTGAGGTGTCAGCTCCTCGGGACGTCGTTTGACGACGGCATCGTCTGTACGCCTACCAGATCATTGAGCACCCGAAGAGTCGGCCCGCTCAGGGAAGTTGTTCAAGCAGCGGACTCGTGGGACGAGACGTTTACTGTCACGCTCGACGCGCCGTCCCCCGCCAGCGCCTCATTCGCGCCTGGAGCGATCGCACGCTCCCGTCCGCCCTCGTGACCACGGGCGTCGTTCGATGAGGTGGACAAGCGCTCCAACGCCCCGAGTCACCGATGTCGCGCGCTCCGCTCGACCGACACCTCGCGCGTTGAGCGATCTGCTCGCTCTTGCTCAACGACGAGCAGGCAACATCCACGACGTCGGACGACGGGAGTCGTGGTGATTCACGCGCACCTCCCTCTGCGCAGGTGGCGGGCCGCCCCCCCCCCCCCCCCCCCCCCCCCCCCCCCGGGCGCCCCCCCCCCCCCCCCCCCACTACAAAACCCCCCCGGGCAAAGC
>JBPOHC010000055.1:0-5719 GCA_052035985.1 Myxococcota bacterium
CGCGGTCGCGCGGTCGAGCGTGAGGCCGGTCGGGCAACACGCGACGCAACTCTGCGAGCGGCCAGGGATGGACTCCCTCTGCGGCCTTCGCGGCGAGGCGCGCACGAGCGCCGCGGGCCTCCAGGCGGGCGTCCTCCCCGACGCGAACGCGCCGGTGCGCGAGGACCATCGCGAGATGGCCGCGTGCATCGAGCTGCTCCACGCGCCCGACTTCGAGCGGGATTACAGCTACGGCGACATCGTGAATCGCGCGGCGAACGTGCTCGGCAACCGCGACGACGCGTACGATGTGGTGCAGCAGACGTTGCTCGCCGTCTGCCTGCGGCACGAGCAGAGCCCCATCGAAGAGTTGCACGCGTACTTCGCGCGCTCCGTCTTGAACCGGGCTCGAAGCACGCGGAGTCGACGGTGGTGCTCCATCCCGGTCGACGACGAGGCGCCGCTCCGTTGCCCTGCGCCTTCCCCCGAGGAGCAGGCCATCTACGACGAGCGGGTTCGCGCGGTCGAGAACGCCTACTGCAACCTCGAGCTGAACGACGCGATGGTGATCCAGCTCCGCGATTTCGACGGGCTCGAGTACAGCGCGCTCGCGCAGCGTCTGGCCTCCACGGAGGCGGCCGTTCGGCAACGGCACAGCCGGGCGCTCCGGGCGCTCGCGGAGGGCTTTCGGCGACAGTGCCGGTGAGCGTCTGATCGGCCTCTCACTTTTTCGTGTCACAACCGGCGCCCTCGCGGGTGGGGCCTTCGGATGTCAGCGTCGAACAGGTCGGCGCGTCATCCAGAAGGAGCCCTCGTCCCCAATGGTGCGCATCCGACCGTCTTCGTCTGGCGCCTCGGCGCTGCTCGTCGTCCCTCCGCTGGTGAAGTACGCCACCGGCCCGCTGCTCGGTCCCGCGATGCTCGCGGGCGCCGCAGAGCGCGCTGGACACTCCGCCGAGATCGTCGACCTCAACGCCCGCTGGATCGAGCGCGACCTCCGCGGCGCCGGCCGGTGGTCGCAGTCGCCCTTCATCGGCGACCACGACCGTGACGACGACCTCATGCGCCCAATGCAGAAGCGCTTCAACACGCGCACGTGGCGCCACGCCGGTCGGGGCGCGAGCGTCTCGATGGACGCGCTGCTCGCCCTCCGCGCGGACCACGACGCGGTCGAGCGCGCCGCCCGGCAGATCGCCGAGGCCGAAGGGCCCTGGATCTCCGTGCAGTTCGCGAAGGCGCCTCGGCCCGATCTCTTCGCCGTGTCTGTGCTCTACGCGGGGCAGGTGCTGTGGGCGCTCGCTGCGAGCTTCGTCGCCCGTGCGCTGTGGCCTGGCGTTCCCGTCGTGTGGGGCGGCGCTCACGTCACGGCGCTCGCGCGAGAGATCGCGAGCGACGCGCGCTACGCCGTGGCCGCGGACGCGTTCGTCGCGGGCTACGCAGAGTCGACCTTCGTCGAGCTCCTCGACGCCATCGCGGCGAAGGGGCCGTGGCCGGTGGCGTGTTTCCCGGCGGGCGGAGGGGACTTCGTGCGCGCGCAGAGCGACGACGGACGCGTCGTGCCTGTCTTCCGCGACCTGCGTGTTCCTCGCGGCGCGCGCCTCACGCTGCCCGCCCAGCTCTCTCGCGGCTGCGCGTACGGGAGGTGCGCGTACTGCACGTACCCCGCGACCGAAGGGGTGTTCCGTGAGCTCGACTGCGCTTCCGCGGAGGGCGTGATCGAGGAGGCGATCCGTCGAGGCGCCCATGTGTCTTTCAAAGATAGCCTGCTCACCTCGCCGCTCCTCCGGCGTGCGGGGGAGCTGGTGCGCGGACGCGTGTCGTGGAGCGGCTGCACGAAGCTCAACCCCGCGCTCGACGCGACGATGCTTCGAACGCTCGCGCGACAGGGCTGCCGGACGCTGGAGATCGGACTCGAGACGCTCGTCGAAGACGCCCAGACGCTCATCGACAAGCGACAGTCGAAGAGCCTCTTCGTGCGCACGATCGATGCCGCGGCCGACGCGGGGATCGCGCTCGTCGTGAACTACATGACGGGCTTTCCCGGCGTCGACGTGGCGCAGGAGGGAAGGTGCTTCGAGGTCGTGCAGGACCTCCTCGCGTACCGTCACGGTCGCCTCGTCGCGAAGATCGAGCACAACCGCTTCGAACTGGAGCGTCGCGCTCCCTTCGCGGAGGCGCTGCCCGAGGGGGTCACGGTCACCGGGAGCCACCCCTGGTCGTCGCTGCTCGACTGGTCCTACGCGCCGTCGCGGCGCTCGCTGCGGGTGCTGCCGTGAGCGGGGCAGACTTCGCACGACGCTTCGAGGGGCTCCTCGGCGCCGCACGCATCTCCGCGGTCGTCCACGCGATGACGGTCAATCCGGTGGTGCTCCTCGCGGGCGATCCGGGCGTCGGCAAATCGTCGATCGCGCGCGGACTGTCGCAGAGGCTCGGGGGCTGCGCTGGCGGCACCGGCGCCTGCGTGCGCGCGCTGGCTACGTCGCGGGGGCTGTCGCTCGAGGCGTTCAACGTAGTGCTCGCTGCGAATCCCGACGAGGACGTGGCGATCGACGCCCTCGCTGCGGAGACCGTCGCGCGCGGCGACGTGGTCGTGTTCGAAAGCCGACTCGCGGGCCACCTCGGGCGCTGGCTTCGTGGCCGGGGGCGAGTGGGGATCCTCACGCTGTACCTGCGATGCGAGCCCGTCGAGCAGGCGCTCCGCCTCGTGCAACGAGAAGGGGGAACGGCGCTGCGAGACGCGATCGCCCCGCTTCTTCAGGGGATCACCGACGGCTCGCTCGTCGCGTGCGCTCGCACGCTCCGAAGCCACGCGGTGCTCGCCGCGGCGGAGATCATCGAGCGGCACGCTTCGCGCACCGAGACGGATCGCGGCAGGATGAGAGATCTCTACGGCGTCGAGCTCGACGATGCTGACGCGTACGACGCGATCCTCGATACGACGAACGCGTCGATCGATGCGTGCGCGGCGCAGATCGCGGGCCTGCGACGCGACCTCCGCTGCGGCTCGCCCTGAGCGCGATCTCATCGGCCCGGGAGTGCGAAGCGATCACCTACGCTCCGCCCGCATGCGCTCACCTGTTCATGGTTACAAGCTCTCGACGCTGAATCGGGCGACGCGCAACGCGCTCACCGATCGCTACCTCGCGGCGACGAGGCCGCCACGACTCGAACTGCCCTCCGCGCGGCGAGCGCATGCAGGCTGTCGGGGCGCGGCAACGCGATCCACCCCTCGGAGCGAGCCGCGGCGCGATCGTCGGTGGGCACTGCGGCGACAAGGCCGAGCATCGCAGCCCTTGCGACAAGCGCGCAGACGAGCGCGTCGAGCGCGTGATCGGTGGCGATGTACGCCGCTCTGACTTCCTTCGGCACGCGGAGCCACCCGTCGTCGCCCGCGCGCTCGATCGCAGCGAGCATCGACGCGCGGACGCGATGAGCGTCTGACGTCGAGTCTTTGTAGCCGTCGCGAGGTATCCCCCACATCGAGAGCGCCGCCGCGGGGTACGCTTCGACGATGCCGACGCGCCCATCGCGCGAGAACGGCGTTCCCATCGCGTCGGTGACGACCTCGTGGCGCGCGTCGACCGCGTTCGTCAGCTCGCTGAGCAGCGCGCAGCACCGCCACGCCGCCATCGCGATCTTGTCCGCGCTGACAGAGAGCGGCACCGCCCCGCGCACGCGGTTGACCGCTCCCTGTGACGCCTCACTCGCTTCGGGCTTCTTCGTGTGTTTCGCCGTGAAGACGTCGGTCCGACGGAGCCGAAATTCGTGGTCTTCGGGCTTTGCCCACCGTCCCCCCGGACGCCACGACGAGACCGCGGCGACCATCGCGACGGGCCACCCGAAGGGCGCGTCGAATGCGATCGCGCCGACGTCGGGCCCTTTGGCCGCCGCGAGCACCACCCCGTCGTCTGCTGGCACCTGAGGAGCATCGGCGTCCGCGCCGTCGTCGCTCCAACGGATCGTGCACACCGCCGTCGTCTTGTGGCTCTTGGCGACGTCGACTCCGACCGTTCTCACCGCGGACCTCCGATGGCTCACACGTCCGGGGCCTCATCCGTGCTCGGACTTGTCGCGCAACACGCGGCTCTCAGTCGCTTCGATGCCTCGGGATCTGGCGAGACGAGCGATTCGCGCTACTGCGCGTCGTCTGCGGGCGCGAACACCTCGTCGAGCGTCTTCGCAGTCGCAGCGCGCGCAATCCATTGCCGGAGCTGCGCGACGTCGTCGCATCGAGCCACCCGCTGGCGGCCCTCGTCGTCGACGGAGATCCCGCGCGCTTCGAGCACCACCACGAGCGCATCGGCTTCGCCCTGCGTCTTGCCGAGTGCTTTGCCGCGAGCTTCGCCGCGCGCCTCGCCGATCGCTTCGATCTCTCGTCGCAGCGCGAGGTAGGCGGGGCTCGGAGGGGTGACGATCGGGTTCATCAGCATCTCCCTGACGAGGGCGAGGAGGGCGTCGCCCGGCATCGAATTCATCGCCCGAACAAGGGACTCGCGCAACTGCGCGTCAGGCGACGCCTCGATCACCTCGACCACCGCGCGAACGACCTCCTGCGCGCCGCGTCCCTGGCCGTGCGCACCCGTACGGCGTCGGCCGTCGCGTCCTTGTAGCCGTCGGGGGGATCTGCCACATCGAGAGCGCAGCAGCGGGGTACGCCTCGACGATCCTCGCGCGCCCGTCGCGGGGGAAGGGGCGCCCCATGGCGTCGGAGACGACGTCGTGGCGGGCGTCGGGGTCGTGCGCGAGCTCGCTGAGGAGCGCGCAACAACGCCACGTAGCCATCGCGATCTTGTCCGCGCTGATCGACAGCGGGACCGCGGGTCGCACGCGGCCGGCGTCACCCCGCGGGGCCTTGCTCCGACCGGGCTTCTTCGTCCGCTCGGCCGTGAAGGCATCGGTCCGGCGGAGCCGAAACGCGTGATCTTCGGGGCCGGTCCAGCGTCCGCCTGGGCGCCACGCAAGGTCGCTTCATCACAACGCTGGAGGTTTCGCTGGGCTCCCGTAGAGCGGCTCACGCAGAGTTCCAAGGCGAGTGGCGCAGGCGCGTTGCAGATCGCGACGCACTTCGAGTCGATGGTGGCCCCTCGCGTCGAGGGCCGCACCGACCACCCCCTGTTGACCGTGATCGTGATAGCAGTGGCGGCGGTGGTCGTCGGCTACACGCGTGGGAGGACGTCGAGGAGTTCGCCCGGGATCGCCGCGACGGGTTCGCCTCCTTCCTCGACATGCCCAACGGCGTCCCCAGCGACTTGACCTTCTACCGTGCGTTCCGCGTCCTCCGCCCCGACGCACTCGAGGCGTGCCTGCACTTGAGGGTGCGGAGCCTCGCCGAGCCGCTCGACGGCCGGGTCGTCGCCTTCGACGGCAAGGCCATCCTCGGCGCCATGAAGCGCGCGCTACTCGGCGTTCACCTCCACCCCACATCTGGGCCACCGAGCAGCGGCTGCTCCTGGCGCAGACGGCCGTGCCCGGGGCGCCCGAGGAGGTGACGGCCGTGCGCGACCTGCTGACGCTGATCGACCTGCGCGGCGCGGAGATGACACGCGATGCGGCGCATTGCAATCGCGCCACCGCGCAGGCCATCCTGCACACCGAGGCCGACTTGCTGCTGCACCTGAAGGCCAACCGCGACGCTGGGGGCTTACAGATGGGGGAAACACCTTCCCTCGCCTCCCTCACGCGTGTAGCGTTCGGTCTCCTCTTTGAGCGGGGTTTGCGCATCAGATGGACTTGAACGCAC
>JBPOHC010000619.1:0-2678 GCA_052035985.1 Myxococcota bacterium
ACCAAGGACGGCGTCACCGTCGCCAAGGAGATCGAGCTCGAGAACAAGTTCGAGAACATGGGCGCCCAGATGGTGCGCGAGGTCGCTTCGAAGACCTCGGACACCGCGGGCGACGGCACCACCACCGCGACCGTGCTCGCGCAGGCGATCTTCCGCGAGGGCTCCAAGCTCGTCGCCGCGGGTCACAACCCGATGGAGATCAAGCGTGGCATCGACCGCTCGGTCGAGGCGATCGTGGCGGAGCTCAAGAACCTCGCCAAGACCACCCAGGACCCGAAGGAGATCACCCAGGTCGGCACCATCTCCGCGAACGGCGATGAGACCATCGGGCAGCTCCTCGCGCAGGCGATGGAGAAGGTCGGCAAGGAGGGCGTGATCACCGTCGAAGAGGCGAAGAGCGCCGAGACGACGCTCGACGTGGTCGAGGGCATGCAGTTCGACCGCGGCTACCTCTCGCCGTACTTCGTCACCGACGCGGAGCGCATGGAGGCCTCGCTCGAGGACGCCTACATCCTCATCTCGGAGAAGAAGATCTCCAACATGAAGGACCTCCTCCCGGTGCTCGAGGGCATCGCCCGGCAGCAGAAGCCGCTGGTGATCCTCGCCGAGGACGTCGAGGGCGAGGCGCTCGCGACGCTCGTCGTGAACAAGCTCCGTGGCACGCTGCAGTGCGCGGCCGTCAAGGCCCCGGGCTTCGGCGATCGCCGCAAGGAGATGCTCAAGGACATCGCGATCCTCACGGGCGGCACCGTGGTCGCCGAGGAGCTCGGCGCCAAGCTCGAGAACGTGACCCTGTCGGACCTCGGCCGCGCCAAGCGCGTCAAGATCGACAAGGACAACACCACGATCATCGACGGGTACGGCAAGTCCGATGCGATCAAGGCGCGCGAGAAGGAGATCCGCGGCCAGATCGAGCACACCACCAGCGACTACGACCGCGAGAAGCTCCAGGAGCGCCTCGCCAAGCTCGCGGGCGGCGTGGCCGTGATCAAGGTCGGCGCCGCGACCGAGGTCGAGATGAAGGAGAAGAAGGCCCGCGTCGAGGACGCGCTCAACGCGACGCGCGCGGCCGTGGAGGAGGGCATCGTCCCCGGCGGCGGCGTGGCGCTCATCCGCCTCGCCTCGGCGCTCGACAACCTGCGCCTCAGCGACGAGCAGAGCTTCGGCGTGAAGATCATCCGCCGCGCCTGCGAGGAGCCCCTGCGTCAGATCTCGGCGAACGCCGGCGTCGACGGCTCCATCGTGGTGAACAAGGTCCGCGAGGGCAACTGGTCGTTCGGCTACAACGCCGCGACGGACGAGTACGGCGACATGCTCAAGATGGGCGTGATCGACCCCGCCAAGGTCGTGCGCTGCGCGCTCCAGAACGCCTCGTCGGTGGCGGGCCTCATGCTCACGACCGAGGCGCTCGTGGCCGAGCGTCCGAAGGACGACAAGAAGTCGGGCGGCAACCCCGGCGGCGGTCACTCGCACGGCGGCGACATGGACTTCTGATCGCTCGATCGAGCGTCGCGCGGTGACCCGTTGAGGTCGTCGCGCGGAGCTCCGAGCGGGTCGTGAAGCCCTCACGAAGCCCCGCGTTGGAAGGACGGTTCTTCTGTCCACCGGCGCGGGGCGACGTGCTTTTTGGGGGTTGGGTTGTGATACGGTCCGCGCGCCGATGCGCTCGCTCGTTCCGTTCGTGCTGCTCGTCTCGCTGAGTGCGTGCGAGGGCACCGCGCCTCCTCCACGCAGGGAGCGCACCGTCGCGAACTCCCGTCGCGGCTCGTCGGCCGCGCGAACAGCCCGTCGCGGCGGCGCGAATCCTCCCGCGGTGGACTCGGTGCGACAGTGTCCGCGAGAGACACAGCGCGCGCTCGCCCGCTACCGTCAGGGCCGCGCGCTGCACTTCGGTCCGCTCTGCACCGACGTCTACAACGGACGCTTCTCGGCCGTGATGGCGACGGGCACGGAGTCCGAGGCGAGCGACGTGTGGGTGGTGTTCCACGATCCGCGCGGCGACGAGGTGCACCGCGTGAAGCGCTTCCCCGTGGGGGCGCGCGTGTCGTTCGGGCGCATCTCGCAGGGGTGGGTGTACCTCCTCGGGCGGAGCAACGCGCTCGAGGACATGCCCGCGGGCGCGCAGCTCCTCACGATCTTTCCGCTGCCCAGGCCCGGGGATACCACGCCGCCCGAGGTGGGATTGCTCTCGCCGCTCGAGGCTCCCCTGCTCCGCGCGAGCGACGTCGAAGACCTCGACCGCAGGCTCGCGTTTCCGGTGCCTCCGCGCGATCCGCCCGCGCGTGACGCGATTCGCACGGTGACCGAGCTCGCGCAGCGCGGGCCCAACGCGCTCCTCGATCACCTCTCGCCCGAGGGCGCTCCGACGCTCCGCGCGTGGCAGGTGGGGATGTTCCAGGAGACCGACTATGTGTCTCCGCAGGGCGATCCGACGTCGCCGCACCTCGCCCGCTCGATGAGCCTTCTGCGCAGCGTATCCGCGTCGATGGACTGCACCGCGGGCGACCGTTGCGTCGAGCGTGCGGCGCTCGGCGCGGACGCGGGCACGACCCCCGCGCAGGTGTTCCTCCGCTACGAGGGGCAGCGCGTCGTGGTCGCGGCGCTGCTCGCGGGCGCGAGCGCGCCGGTCCTCGAAGAAGACCACGCGAACCGTGAGTCGTGGGGCCCCGAAGCGCCCG
>JBPOHC010000935.1:0-6530 GCA_052035985.1 Myxococcota bacterium
TGCTGCGGCTGATGGGCGCGGGCCGCACGCTGCGTGACGCCATCGCCGACCTCGCCGCGTTGCCTCTCGACGCGCCCGAGCGCATCCTCGCGCTGCCTCACCTCGTGCGCCTCCGCATCGCGCCCGCAACGGAAGATCAGGCCATGAACCACAAGCAGTTCCTCAAGATCACCGAGAACCTCGTGCGAGAACATGAGCGCGCGATCGAGGCGCGAGGCATCGAGCAGGGCATCGAGCGGGGCATCGAGCGGGGCATCGAGCAGGGCCTCGCGCCGCTGCTGGGTCAGATCGCGCGCAAGCTCCGTCGCGCGCTCACCGACGACGACCGACGCGCCATCGCCACGCGCCTCGACCTCGTCGGCCCCGAACGACTCGGTGACGTCGTGCTCGACTTCAACGGCGACGCGCTCGCCGCGTGGCTCGCCGATCCTGACGCGCGCTGACCTCACCGAGCGCGGCTTGAGCGTCGCCGTCGGCGCGATGCGCAGCGCGCCGGAGTCTTCGAAGTCGAACACGCGGAGGACCATCGCGAGGCAGAGCGTGGCTTCGATGAGCGCGAAGTGACGCCCCGCGCACGTGCGCTTGCCGATGCCGAAGGGCTTGTAGGCGCCGACCGGGCGCCCCTTCGAAGCCTCGGGGAGAAAGCAGTCGGGATCGAAACGGTCAGGGTCGGGCCACTCCGCCGGGTCGCGATGAATCGCCCCGGTTCAGACCGGGGGCGCCCCGTGGTGCGTCAGCGCGGCGGCTCGGGCATCTGCGCGGGGAAGCACACGAGCGCGCGCTCACGATCTTGACGGCAGGTGCCCGCGAGCGTGGTGCCGCGGAAGTTCACCGAGCACGACGCGCCCTCGCTGCGGCCGCTGCACGCGTCGTAGGCTTCCTGCGGGGGGCGCATCCCGCCGGGGGGACCGCCGTTGCCCGGAGGCCCGCCGTTGCTCGGTTGCGCGTACGCCTCGGCTCCGAGGAGCCCTACGCCTACCAGTGCCGCGAGCACCGCCACCGCCCGAACTCCGAGTCCGCTGCGTCGCATCGTCATGGGATCACCTTCGTCGCCTCTCGCGCGGTGCAACGGCACGGCGCGCACGCCCATTCCGCGCGCAACACTCCGCCACGGATCCATCGTGAAGCGCCGGGACGCGCTCCCATGCAACGCACGCGGTCGCTGCGCTCGACGGCGCCTGGCACGGTGGCGCCGCCCTGTGGCGCGTCGTCGCGGTGGTGGACCGCTACGCGAGCTGCTTCTTGATCTTCGCGCGCGCGGACTCGCCGTAGTAGCTGCAGACGCCCTTCTTCGCGTCGGGCTCGAGGCCGAGCTCCTTGATGGCCTTCTTCACCTTCGCGTCGGAGACGCCGAGGTCTTTGGCGATGTTGGCAGCGGTCATGAGGTCGGTGTCGGTCGTAGCCATTCGGTCCTCCTGAGGGAGCGCTGCGACGGACGAAACGACTCGAGCGGTCGCAGTTCGGAGGCTCCATAGCGCTTTGTTTCTGACGGCGCGAAGAATCCACCACGCAGACGCGGCCTCTCCGCCTGATGCGCTTCGGGGAGCGAGACTCGTGTCGCGGTCACTCTCCGCGCGCGATCCTGCGGCGGCGTTGCTCCACGTAGAGCGAGGTCGGAAAGAGCGTCGCGCCGCGGCCGACGCCCTCGACGAAGTCCTCGGGCGCGCCCTGGTTCTGCATCGCGTAGTTGCTGTTCGTGATCGCGCGCGTGACGACGGCGGCGCCGGGCCCCGAGGTGCCGATCACGTAGCCCCAGCCGTACTGCGCGGTCTCGACCGCGAAGCCGTCGGTGAAGCCGTCGGCGGGGCGTCGCGTGCGGGTGTGCGCCGCGACGACGCGGGTGTTCCAGAAGACCGTCTGCGTCGCGGTGAAGCCTGCGCCGTTGCTGTCGTCGCCGCGGTTGACCGCCTGGAGCCACGCGCCGTCGAGCGCGACGTTGTCGTAGAGGTTGGCCTGCGAGAGCAGCCGGTGGGCGTCGTCGGAGAAGCGCGCGTTGACCGACCGCGCCCGCAGGAACACGTTGCCGCTCGACGCGATGTGGGCCGTGATGAAATCGTGGCGGCCCGCGGTGCCCACCGAGTCGACGACGAGGTTGTCTCCGGCCTCGACGAGGTAGAGGTACCCGTTGCCGCCGCCGCCCCGGTACTGCGGCCGCGCGAGGTTGCACCCGTCGACCGTGACCCGCGAGGTGCCCGCCGTGAGCCACAGCGCGATCGAGAGCACGTGGGCGCCGCTCGTGTTGCCGGTCGGCGCGAAGGTCTCGACGTGGCGGATCCACGCGTCGTGCGTCACGTCGACGCGGATGCCCGTCGAGGAGTGCACCGCGTAGGCGGCCGTGCCCGGCACGTCGTAGCCCGTGTCGTTGTCACCGAGAGGCCCCGGCAGCGTGCCCGCGGCGCTCGTGGCGTGCTCCGTCATGCCGATGGAGAACTCCTCGAGACCGACCTCTTCGAGCGCGCCCGTCGGGCGGTAGAGCCTCGCGTTGTCGCGTCGCAGGAGCTCGTAGCGCGTGGGCGCGTCGAGCGTCACGGTGCTCGCCATCGCATCGACGGAACGGACGCGACGGAGGTACAGCAGCCCGAGCGCCGTCGACGCGGGCCAAACGACGGTGCCCGCGAGCGTGAGGTCCATGCCGCGCTCGACGCGGAATGCCTCCGTGAGGTCGGTGCGCACCGCGACGAAATCACCGGGAGACAACCCCGCGGTGCTCGCGACGGCGACGGTGCGCGTCGGCGACGGAGCGTCGCGTGTGAGGAGCGTCGTCCCGGCGCCCGACCAGGCGTTGAACGAGCGCGCCGCCACACGGATCATCGCGCGGGTTCGAGCGTTGGTGGGGTCGTCGAGCCAGAGGCGCGTCGTCGAGGGTCCTGCGCCGCGGAGCACGAGGTTCGAACACGCCACGCGCAGCGCCGCGTCCGTCGCAGGCGTCGCCGTGGGGAATCGCAAGCGATACGTGCCCGCGGGGATCCGCACGACGCGCAGGCCCGGGGTCGTGTCGGCGCAGGCCGCGTCGAGGTCGGCCTGGATGGCCGCCGTCGCGTCGGTGACGCCGTCTCCGAGTCGCGCATCGACCGTTCGCACGACGGTCCCGAGACCGTACGGAGGCGCGTCACCGCGGTGATAGCCCGCGAAGGAGAAGTCCTGAAGCGAGCGCCCCATCGCGTCGGCGCGTCCGCCCGCGTGCAGGGGCACCCAGGAGTCGGGGAGGAGCGCGCTTCGCCATGCGCCCGGCGGCGCGTCGATGACGAGCACGTCGGAGGCGGCTTCGGAGGCGACGTCGCGGGGCGCATCGGTCGACGCGTCTGTCGTGTCGAACGCAGCGTCCGCGCGTGCGTCGAGCGAGGCGTCGAGCGAGGCGTCGAGCGCGGCGTCGAGCGAGGCGTCGGTGGCGACGTCGGCGGGCGCATCGAGCGCGGCGTCGTTTGAGGCGTCGGTGGCGACATCGAGCGCCGCGTCAATCGAGGCGTCGGCGGCGACATCGAGCGCTGCGTCAGCGGGCACGTCGCGAGCATTGTCCGAGGGCGTGTCGGAGGTGACGTCAGGGAGCGCGTCTGAGGGAGAAGCGTCGCGAGGCAGTTCCGACGGAGTGTCTGCGACGGCCGCTTCGGGGGCGAGGTCGCTCGACGCGTCCACGCGCGTGACATCGAGGGAGACGTCCGACGTCGCATCGGGCGAGGGCGTCGCGCTGACCGATGGATCGCAGGCGGTCAGCGCAACGGCCGCAGCGACGAGCAGGTGGCGACGATTCACCCGCGCATCTTCTCGCCGAGACCCGCGCGAGGGAAGCGAGCAGGAGCGCGTGCGTGAAGACTCCGAGGGCGCGCTCCGCATCGATGCGGATGCACGCGGCGACAGAGCGCAACGAGGTCGTGTCCGCGAGAATCCGCGAACATGGCCGATCGCTCGCGAAACTGCGCGGCCGGCGCCTCGACCGCCGCGAGGTCGAGCGGTTTGGACTCGAAGCGCGAGGAGTGAGAGAAGATCGAGGCATGAACACGGTGGGCGCACGATTGCTTCCGCTGCTTCTTCTCGCAAGCTGCGCCGAGACCGTGCGCGGCGACGCGGGCACGGAGCGAGACGTGCCTTCTGTCATCGACGCTTCCGCACCGGACGTCACGATCGACGCGCCGGACGTCACGATCGACGCGCCGGGCGACGTCGCGCCCGAAGCCGGAGGACGCTGCCAGTCGAGCGCGGACTGCCCCTCGGGGTTGCGCTGCGAGATGCCTCCCGGGTGTGGAGAGAGCATCGTCGGACGCTGCGTCGAGGCGCAGGGCTGCGACATGCTCCCTGTGGTGCTCCGGTACTGCGACTGCGACGGGAGGACCTTCGAAGGGAGAGGAGGCTGCGCGCCCGATCGACGCTACAGCCAGCGCGGCCCGTGCCCCGAGGCCGACGGCGGAACGACCGACGCTGCCTCGGACGTGCCCGAAGACCACCGCTACTTCGGCGCCGTGATGGCGTGGCAATCGCCTGGCGGCGTCGCGGGCACGGGCCCCGCGGTGCTCGTCGAGGCCGAGGGGGCGGTCTTCGCGTGGCGCGCGACCACGGAGTTCGCGCCCTTCTCGATGGTGCCCACCGCGGACATCGTGAATCGCCTCCCGCAGCCCGTCGCCAACCAGCTCTTCGCGCGGTGGGCGCGCGCCTCGGTGACGGGGCTCCCGCACGGCATGGTGAGCTTCAACGAGTGCTACCCCTTCGTGACGGTGCGGCTCTGCTCGACCTGCGACGCGACCACGATCCGGTACAACCACCCCAGCCAGCTCACGCCCGAGATGACGGAGGTGTGGGCGTGGTTCGCGGAGCACGTCCCGGACTTCAACCCCGCCACGTTCTGCGATCGGTAGTCGCGCGCGAACCGCCTGAGTCACGCGCTCGGGGGCGGGTCGCTGCCGTTGAGCGCGCGTCTGCGCTCGGCTGCACTCATGCGCGTCGACGGTCCTCCCCTCCAACAGCGGCGCTCGTGACGACGCTGCCATCGCGGGTCGCGTCGTCGCGATCGCGTCACGCCCGCGCGCGTCGACGACGCAGGGCCACGATCGCGAGGACGGCGAGCCCGAAGGCTCCGGCGCGCGACGACACGCGAGTCGGGGCGGTGGCACACGACGCGCCACCCTCGGGTTCGGGCGCGGGTGAGGCGGTCGATCCGTCGGAGCTCGTCGACGTTGATCCGTCTGAGCCCGTGGATGCATCGATCGTCACGTCGTTCGGGCGCGACACATCGGCGGGCCGCGCGGGCACATCAGACTCCGTCGTCACATCGATCGGGTGCGCTGCGTCGACGGGCGGATCGCTCACCGTGCTGTCGGGGGCCACGGTGGCGTCGGGCGCATCAGGGACGAACGAGTGGCCGGAATCGCCTCTCTCGCAGCGTCCGCTCACACACACGGTGCCCGTGCACGCGGTGTTGCAGTCGTTGTCGACGCTGCACATGGTGAAGCTCGCGGGAGGTGATGCCGTGCGGCAGAAGCCCGAGTAGCAGAACATCCCGCAGGGGCAGTCGCGGTGGTACGCGCACCCCAGCCCCGCGTCGAGGGAGGGGGTCTCCGCGAGCGCGATCGCGGGAGCGAGCAGGGCGAGCATCGAAGCGAGGACGTAGCGTCGGATCATGACACCTCCGCCGTGACGGCTCTGCGATGCGCGTGCCGTCGTGACGAGAGCCGCTGCGGCGTTCCACACACGAACGCGCGGCGACACGGTGATTCCGGGGAGATCACCCGTCACGTCGCGTCGACGCCTCGACCGGACGCGTCTGCGGGAGCGCCTGCGGGGTGCGTTCCAGCGTCACGTCGCTCGCGACGCACCGATCCCGAGACCGGCCTGAGCGGGGTCGCTTCACCCTGCGACCGATCCCAGGACCGGTCTACGCGAGGACGCTTCACCCTGCGACCGATCCCGGGACCGGTCTGCGCGCGAAGGGGGACGCGCTCGAACCGATCCCGGCATCACCCTCACGGGTTCTTGGGCGTCTCTCCGCCTTCTTCGCCATCGGCCGCGGCCGGGCGGCGCCCCAGCTCGCGCGTATCCCCCTTGCGTTCGGCCTCGTCGAGCGCGCCGAAGAGCGCGTGGCGCGTCGTCGCGTCGAGCCTGAGCACGTCGTCGGCGAGGCGCACCGCGGTGCCCACGACCGAGCACCAGCGGTTGCGCGCCGCCACCGTGCCGCTCCTCGTCGTCACCTCGGCCGTCGGAGCGTTGAGCGCGGCGCGGCGGTCTTCGATCGCTCCGAGTTTGCGTCCCGCGTCGACGAACTCGCGCACGCGGTCGAGCAACGTCGCGCGCCCGGGGAGCTGGATCGCCTTGAAGCCCGCGGCCTGATCGCGGTCGTCGAGCACGCGCTCCTTCACCGTGAGGGCGTTCCCCGCCTCGCCGCGCCAGCTCGCCTTGAGCACGTTGAGCGTCCCGTCGGGAAAGACCGCGCCGCGTAGCGCGATGAAGCGCGCAGCCTCCTCGGCGTCGTCCGTCAAGTCGGCCAACGCGCCGAGGAGATTGTACGCTCCGCGCCCCTTGCGGTCGTGCCGCTGATCGAGCGC
>JBPOHC010000549.1:0-62268 GCA_052035985.1 Myxococcota bacterium
GCGATGCGATGCACGGCGGCGAGGCGCGTGAACTGCATCTCGATGGGGTTCTCGATGGGGCCGATCGCCTGCGCCCAGAGCGTGTCGACGCGGCCGTCGAGAAAGAGCCAGCGCGCGTGCGGCGCGAGGAGCGTCGTGGGCGTGTTGCGGCCTCCCTCGGCGACGCCGAGGCCGTGCGGTCGGCCGTCGGTGAAGAGCGTCGCCGAGGCGTGGCAGGTCGCGCACGAGACCATGTTGTTCGACGAGAAGCCCGTGTCGTTGAAGAGCGTCTCGCCGAGGCGCGCCGCGCGAGGGTCATCGGCCACGCGATTGGTCGGATCGGGCGGCGGCGCCGTCGGGGCGCGCATCGCCTGAATGAGCTCCCACTCGTCGCGGTTGAAGCGCCCGTCGAACGGGCCTTCGGTGTTGGGCGCGGGGCGCGGGCGACCGTCGATCGCGGCCAGCGAGCGGGCGATGACGTTCGCGACGTTGACGCTCGACGGACGCGTGATGACGCCGACGACGCGCATCGTCGTGGTGTCGACGAAGGTGTAGATCGGCGGATCACCGAAGCTGAGATAGAGCGAGCGGAAGCGGTACCCCGGGTCGATCGCGAGCGTCGTGGGCTGCGCGTCGTAGCGCGTCCTCCACGCGGCGAGGTCGGCGAGCGTGGCGGGCGTGTTGTCGGGGCCGAGCGCGACCAGATCGAGGAGCGCGACGCGATCGGCCTGCGGGTGCGAGAGGAGCCGCTGCGTGTGCGCGGCGGCGTGCTGCGAGGGGCCCGACCAGGCCGCGAAGGTGCGGATCAGCAGGAGCTTCGGCGCGGCGGCGCAGGGCGCGTACCAGTCGCGGAGATTCACTGCGCCCGTAGGCGTTTCGAAGCGCAGGTCGGCGATGGGCGCGGCCTCGGTCGGAGTCGACGGAGCCTCGGGGTAGGGGAGGGCGGTGCCGTTCACGCAGCGCGAGGGCGCGTCGCTCGCCGGGCGCGCGTCGGAGGGCGCGTCGGCGGTGTCGGTCGCGGCGTCGGCGACATCGCGCGTGACGTCGAGGGGGGCCGCCGCGTCAGGGGGCGTCGCGGTCGTTGACTCGCACGCGGCGACCATCAGCGCCGCGAGGATTGCTGCGTGTCGAAGCATGAGAGGCACCTCCGCGGTCTAGCGAGGCGTGACGGGCGTGTGCGGGAACGACGGGTCTTCGCGCGCGGCGTCTTCGATGGCGCGCATCACGGCGAGCACGGCGGCCTCGGCCCACGGGCGGCCGACGACCTGAACGCCCACGGGGAGCCCCGCGCTCTGCGCGTCGACCTTCGCGGCGTGACGCTCGACGAGCTCCCGCGACGCGGGCCGAGAGGTCTCGTCGGGCCTCACGCGGGTCACGGGGACGACGCCCGCGGGGAGCTGGTGGAGGTTCCAGAGCATCGCGGTCGTCGAGGCGAGGGTGAAGTTCTTCGACATCCCGTGGGGGAGCGCGGGGGTGGCGTACGCGGGGCACACGATCACGTCGATGCCGTTCGCTTCGAGCGAGTCGAGCAGCGTCGCGCGCGCGGCGCGGAGCCTGTCGGTGAGCTTCCAGAGCTCGGCGACGGACTTCTCGCCCACGGCGCGGAGGAGCATCGCGCTCTTGTGCTGTCCCGCGAGCTCCGCGGCGCGCGCGAGGGCGAGGCGAGCCCGCGCGGGCAGGAGCGCACCCTTGAGCAACGGCACGAGCACCGGGTCGACGTCCGCTTGATCCGTGATCGCGGCCTGGAGCGTCTTCGCGCCGTCGGAGCTCAACGCCGAGAGGTAGTCCGAGATGTTCTTCGCGACGTCGGGCGGCGTGTACGGGCGCACGTGGCACCCGCGCGCTTCGAGGGCGTCTCGCGCGAAGTCCACGGCGCGCACGATGGCGCGCGACACCGCGAGGATGCCGTCGTCGGTGTAGAAGCCCACGCGCAGCGGCGCGAGCGCGACCTGCGAGGGGTCTTGCCACGCGAGCGGAGGGACGCGTCCGTCGAGGGCCGTGAGCCTCGCGGGGTCGAGCGAGCGGAGCATGAGCCAGAGGTCTTCGGTGGTGCGCGCGACGGGGCCGCAGACGCCGCGAATGACCTCCTGGCCAGGGATTCCAGCGCGTTGGCCGCGCGCGGGCAGTCGGTCGAGCGTGGGCTTGAGCGCGGTCACGCCCGAGAAGTGCGCGGGCGATCGGATGCTCCCGCCGATGTCCGTTCCGAGCCCCAGGGGAGACATTCCCGCGGCGAGGGCGGCGGTCTCTCCGCCCGACGATCCGCCGGGCGTGTGCGCGAGGCTGAAGGGGTTCGAGGTCTGACCGAAGATGGGGTTGCGGCTCTCGGCGAAGAGCATCGTCTGCGAGAGGTTGGTGCGTCCGAGCACCACGGCGCCCGCTTCGCGGAGGGCCACCACCATCGCGGCATCCCTCGTCGCGATGCGCTCTCGGAACGCGGGGATGCCGAGCGTGGTCGCGCGGCCTTCGAAGTCGAAGCACTCCTTCACGCTCACGGGGAGCCCGTGGAGCGGACCTCTCGCGCGTCCCTTCGCGCGCTCGGCGTCGGCCTTGTCGGCCGCGGCCTTCGCGCCCTCGCGAAACACTTCGGTGAACGCTCTCACCGCGCCGTCGACCGACGCGATGCGGTCGAGGTGCGCGTCGACGACCTCTCGCGACGACACCTCCTTGCGTTCGAGCATCGCCGAGAGGGTCGTCGCCGTGTGCTGCCAGAGGGGAGTGCTCATGGTGTCACGCCTCGGTCTTGTGCGAGTGTCCGCGCGCCTCGAGGATGAGCCTCGTGCGCATGTCGTGGAGGTTCTTCTCGAGCCCCACGGGGTACTGGTGCGGGTTGTCGAAGCGTCGGATGCCCGCGTGCATCGACGCGACCTGCGAGGCCGTGCGCGCGCGCGCCTCGGTCGCGGTCGAGAGCGCACAGACCATCTGTCCGTCACGCATCACGGGCACGAGGAGGTCCTCGTGCGGCGAGTCGGGGTCGAAGCTCCGCTGCCGCGTGGGATCGAGCGGGTCGACGAGCGTGTGCGTCGTGTGCTCGCTCGCGCTGTCGTAGATCATGTCGGCGACGAAGAGGCCGTCGCGCGTGTAGCGCCGCACCTGTTGAATGCCCGGCGTCGAGATCTTGGCGGCCTGCTCCGAGAGCTTGATGCGGTACTGCCAGGGGCCTCCGGGGTCGCGCACGGCGGCGAGCTTGTAGACGCCGCCGAGGGCGGGCTGGTCGTACGCGGTCGCGAGCTTGGTGCCGACGCCCCACACGCCGATGGTGGCGCCCTGCGTCTTGAGGCTCGTGATGAGCCGCTCGTCGAGGTCGTTGCTCGCCACGATCGCGGCCTTGGGAAAGCCTCCCTCGTCGAGGATCTTGCGCGCCTCGATGGAGAGGTACGCGAGGTCGCCCGAGTCGAGTCGGATGCCCGCGAGCTCGTGGCCTCGGACGCGGAGTTCCTTGCCGACGATGACCGCGTTGCGCACGCCTTCGAGCGTGTCGAAGGTGTCGACGAGAAAGACGCAGTTGTTGGGCATCGCGCTCGCGTACGCGCGGAACGACTCGAGCTCGTCGCCGAAGGACATCACCCACGAGTGCGCGTGCGTGCCCTTCACGGGGATGCCGAAGAGCCTCCCCGCGAGCACGTTCGACGTGGCCGAGCACCCGCCCACGTAGGCCGCGCGGCTCGCCGAGAGCGACCCGTCGATGCCCTGCGCGCGGCGGAGTCCGAACTCGAGCACCGAGTCTCCCTGCGCGGCGGCGCAGACGCGGGCGGACTTGGTGGCGATGAGGGTCTGAAAGTTCACCACGTTGAGCAGCGCCGTCTCGACGAGCTGGCACTGGATGAGCGGGCCCTTCACGCGCACGAGGGGCTCCTGCGCGAAGACGGCGGTCCCTTCGGGCATCGCGTCGATGTCGCACGAGAAGCGCATCGCGCGGAGGTGATCGAGAAAGCCCGCTTCGAAGAGCGGACGCTCGTCGTTGCCGGTGAGCGTGGCGAGGTAGGCCACGTCGTCGTCGGTGAAGCGCAGCGACGCGAGCCAGTCGACGGCCGCCGAGAGCCCGCACGCGATGGCGTATCCGCCCGCGAAGGGCTGCTTGCGAAAGTGCAGGTGGAACACCGCCTCGCGCTCGACGTGGCCCGTCTTCCAATAGCCGTAGGCCATGGTGAGCTGGTAGAGGTCGGTGAGGAGCCCGAGGGGTTCGCGGTAGAAGGGGACCGTGCTCAGCATTGGCGTTGCGACGGGTATACAGGCGCCGTCGGGCCCGCGGGTAGCGCGAAAAAAGCGGCCCTTCAGCCCCCTCCGCGTACGACAAACCGGCGACCGTGAGGACGCCGTGGGGTTTCAGACGTCTTCGCGTACGAGCACGAAGTAGTGCCCGAGCGCGCGCTCACCCTTGAAGGCCGCGCCGATGGAGACGTGCTCCGACACGCGGCGCATGAAGTCGCGCGTGCCGTTGTAGACGAACCACTGGAGGCCCTGGCTGTTGGGCACCACGGCGGGCCAGGTCTCTGCGACGGGCCCGTCGGGCACCATGAAGTAGTCGACGACGATGTCGCCGCGCGCGGCCCACACGGGGTTCTCCTTCGTGGGGCGGGCGACGAAGTAGCCGGGGCCGATCCATCCGCGAGAGGCGCCTTCGTTGTAGCCGAAGAGGCGCTGCGAGCCGTCGCCGGGGCGGCAGAAGCGCTTCTCGAAGACGCGCAGCGACGTCGGGACGGGGAGCGTGTTTCGCCCGTGGTGGCGCACCTCGGTGAGGTCGGGGCGATCCTTCGGGACGAAGTGTTCGAGCGTGATCGCGGGGGCGAGCGAGGCGCGGGTGTAGAGGATGCGCTGCTGCGCGCGCGTGAGCTCTCGCGTGGCCGTGACGCGCTCGTCGTGGGAGCGCGCGTCGAGCCACGCGGCGATGTCGGCGATGCGGGTCGAGGGGGCGTCGAGGAGTTCGGTGAGGCGCGGTGAGCTCATCAGTGTGTCGACGCTATCAGAGCGTGCGGCGCGCGGGAAATCAAAGCCGATCGAGGCCCCAGACCTTGCGCACGCGACGCTCGAGGCGGCCGAAGAGGAGGTGATCGGACGCGAGCCCGAGGGCGATGATCACGCACATCACCGCGAGCACGAGGGCCATGTCGTGGAGCTCCCTGCCGAACTCGAGCACCTGACCGATTCCGCCCGAGACGAAGAGCAGCTCGCCCGCGAGGAGCGAGCGCCACGCGAAGGTCCACCCGAGGCGCGCGCCCGAGAGCACGCCGGGGAGCGCCGCGGGGAGGATCACGCGCCACCAGAGCCTCGCGCCGCCCGCGCCCATAGTCCGCGCGGCCCGCACCAGAAGCGGCGGAACGGTGTTCACCGCGCTCTCGGTGGCGACCGCGATGGAGAGCAGCGAACCGAGCACGACCACCACCTGAATGGCCATCTCGTTGAGCCCGAACCACAAGAGCGCCAGCGGCAGCCAGCACACCGACGGAACGGCCTGGAGTCCGAGCACGAGGAGCCCGACGGTCTCCTTCACGATCTTCACGCGGGCGAGGGCGCAGCCGAGGGCGACGCCCACCGCGAGCGAGACCGAGTAGCCCACGAGGAGGCGCGCCATGCTCTTCGCCACGGCGCGCGCGAGGAGCCCCGACTTGAAGCCATCGAAGAGCGACCGCGCGACGTCGTCGGGGCCGGGGAAGAGGTACGACTCCCCGAACCTAGATGCCGTCGCCCATGCCGCGATGAGAATCGCGAGGAAGACCATCCCCCGCAGGTGACCACGCATCGTCGAGCTCCTCCCGGATCACTTTCTCGATCTCGATCTTGAGCTCGCGCTCGACCACGCCCGACAGCGAGGCCACGTCGCGGTCGTTGGGCTCCCTCGGCCGCGCGAGGCTCACCTTGAGGTCTCGCTTCACGCGCCCCGGTCGCGTCCCCATGATCACCACGCGGTCTCCGAGGCGCACGGCCTCGCGGACGTTGTGGGTGACGAACACCACGGTCTTTCGCGTCTCGACCCAGATGCGCTCGAGCTCCGCGTGGAGCACGTCGCGCGTCTGCGCATCGAGGGCCGCGAAGGGCTCGTCCATGAGCAGAATCTCGGGGTCGTTGGCGAGGGCTCGCGCGAGGGCCACGCGCTGACGCATGCCTCCGCTCAGCTCGTGGGGGTGGCTCTCGCGGTACCGCCAGAGGTGCACCATGCGGAGGTACCGCTCGACGCGCGCGTCGCGCTCACGCCTCGCCACGCCGCCCATCTCCAGCGGAAACTCCACGTTGCGACGCACCGTCAGCCACGGGAAGAGCGCGCTCTCCTGAAACATCACCGTGCGGTCGGCGCCGGGGCCCGTCACCCGCTCGCCGCGCACGCGCACCTCGCCGCGCGAGGGCATCTCGAGGCCCGCCACGAGGTTCAAGATCGTCGTCTTGCCGCAGCCCGACGGACCGCAGAGGCACACGAACTCCCCGCGCTGAATGGTGAGGTCGACGGAGGCCAGCGTGGTGACCTCGCCGCCGCCCTCCTTCGGCCACGACTTGGTGACCGCGGCCACCTCGATGAGCGGCGCGTCACCCGTCTTCGCGTCTCGGTACGGATCTGACAAAGAAGAACTCTCGTCCAGTAGAGTGGACGAGAGTGGCGCCGAAGGCAAGCGCCGAGCGCCGCGGTCAGCGCCCGTAGATGATCACGTTGACGTAGCGCGACTCGACGCGGCCGGGGTTCTCGTAGGCGTGGGCGACGTCGGCTTCGAAGTACACCGAGTCGCCCGCCGAGAGCTCGGCCACCTGGTCGCCGACGTGGAGCTTGAGCGAGCCCGTGAGCACCGTGAGGCTCTCGCAGGTGCCGCGGGCGTGGGCGTCGCTCTGCGAGGTCGAGCGCGCGGCGAGGCGGAGCTCGTAGCACTCGACCATGGGCGACGCGCCCGCGGGGGTGAGGGGGCGCGACTCGAGGCGACCATCCGCCGAGCGGAGCACCTGGGCGTCGCCGCGGCGAAGCACGCGCACGCGCTCGACGCGCTCTTCTCCGAGGAGCGAAGCGAAGGGGACGCCGAGGCCCGCGGCGATCTTCCAGAGGATCGCGATGGTGGGGTTGGTCTTGCTCGTCTCGATCTGCGAGAGCGAGGCGCGCGACACGCCCGACCGCGCCGCGAGGTCGTCGAGCGAGAGGTCGCGCTGCTTGCGGAGCGCGCGGAGGTTGTCGGCCACGCGGCGCGTGAGCTCCGCCGCGCCGATCTCGTCGCCCTCGACGCCGTCGGCCGCGGTGGGGCGACCGCGAGGGTTTGACATGGTGTCGGTCTTCGCCATAAAAGAGAAGTCTCCATTGTAGGAGAGGCGTGAGGCGTGCGCCGCCTGCGATGGGCGAGGATACACGAAGCGCGCGTCGGGGCGCACGGCGATGCGGCGGTAGAGGCGAAGGGCGGAGCGATGACGGTGACGGGACCCACGGAGCGCGGCGCGACGATCTGGTTCACGGGGCTCTCGGGGGCGGGCAAGAGCACGCTGGCCGAGGCCCTGGCGCCGAGGCTGCGGGCCCTGGGCAAGCGCGTCGAGGTGCTCGACGGCGACGCCGTGCGCACGCACCTCTCGCGGGGCCTCGGGTACTCGCGCGAGGACCGCGACGTGAACGTGCGGCGCATCGGGTACGTGGCGCACCTCCTCACGCGCAACGGGGTCTTCGTCATCACGGCGGCGATTTCACCGTACCGCGAGGCGAGGCAGTGGTGCCGCGAGACGATCCGCGACTTCGTCGAGGTGTACGTCGACACGCCCCTCGCGGTCTGCGCCGACCGCGACGTCAAGGGGCTCTACAAGCGCGCGTTCGCGGGCGAGATCCCGAGCTTCACGGGCGTGAGCGACCCCTACGAGCCCCCCGAGCATCCCGAGCTGCGCCTCTCCACCGAGGGAGAGGCCGTCGAGACATCCGTCGAGCGCGTGCTCGCGCGCCTCCGAGAGCTCGGTCACCTGGCGCCATGAGAAGCGGCGAGTCCCTTCAGTCTGATGGAGTCCTTCACACGATGAGCACCTCACCCTACCTCCCGCGCTTCAGCGACGCGGGCGACATCGACGAGTTCGTCGAGACCCTCGGGCGCTTCGAGCGCGGCGAGATCTCGCCCGAAGACTTCAGGCGCTACCGCCTCACCCGCGGCGTCTACGGACAGCGGCAGGAGGGCGAGCAGATGATCCGCGTGAAGCTCCCGCAGGGCGTGGCCGCGCCCGGGGCGCTCGTCGCGATGGCCGAGGTGGCCGAGCGCTGGGGCCACGGGTACGCCAACGTCACCACGCGGCAGAACCTCCAGTTTCACTTCGTGAAGCTGGCCGAGTCCGAGGCCGCCATGCGCGTGCTCCACGAGGGCGGCGTCACCACGCGCGAGGCGTGTGGAAACACCGTGCGCAACGTCACCTGCTGCCCCTTCGCGGGCGTGCACTCGCGTGAGACCTTCGACGTGGCGCCCTACGGCGAGGCCGTGACGCGCTTTCTACTCCGCGCGCCGTGGGCCAACAGCCTGCCGCGCAAGTTCAAGATCGCGCTCTCGTGCGGCCCGAAGGACTGCGCCTTCGGCGCCATCAACGACGTGGGCCTCGTGGGTCGCGTCGTCGAGGGCCGCAAGGGCTTCCGCGTGCTCGCCGCGGGGGGCCTCAGCACCACGCCCGAGAGCGCGGTGGTGTTCTTCGACTTCGTCGAGGCAGAGAGCGTCCTCGACGCCGTCGAGGCCATCGTGCGCGTCTTCGACCGCCATGGAAACCGCGAGAACAAGCACCGCGCGCGGCTCAAGTACGTGCTCCGCAAGATGGGGCGCGACCGCTTCGTCGAGGCGCTCCGTGAAGCCTACGCCGAGGTGAAATCTCGCGGCGGAACCCCCCTCGACCTCAGCGTCGTGGAGCCGTCTCCCGCCCCTCCAGCTCCCTCGACGGAGGCCCCCGAGGGAGACCGCGGCAGCGCGCGCGGCCCGGGCTATCTCGCGTGGCGCGCGGCCAACACCTTCACGCAGGTGCAGCCCGGCTACACCACGGTGATCTCTCGCCACGCGCTCGGACGCGTGACCGCCGAGCACCTCCGCGCGCTCGCCCGCCTCTGCGTCGAGTACGGCGAGGGCTCCGTGCGCACCACGATCGACCAGAACCTCGCGATCCGCTTCGTGCCGCACCACAAGCTCCCGGCGCTGCACGCGGAGCTCTCTGCGCTCGGGCTCGCCAACCCCGGCGCGAGCACCGTGAGCGACGTCACCACGTGCCCCGGCGCCGAGACCTGCAACCTCGCCGTGACCGCGTCGCGACAGGTGGGCGCGTCGATCACCGCGCGACTCGAAGGCGACGCCTCGCTCGCAGGGACCATCGCGGCGGCGAAGACCGCGGTGATCAAGGTCTCGGGCTGCCCCAACTCGTGCGGTCAGCACCACATCGCCGACATCGGGTGGCACGGCGCCGTGCGCAAGGTCGGAGATCGCTCCGCGCCGGTCTATCAGCTCCACCTCGGCGGAGGCTTCGACGACCGGGGCGCGCGCTTCGGGAGGCAGATCATCAAGATCCCCGCGCGTCGCGTCGACGAGGCCGTGGCGCGGCTGCTGAAGCTCTACGAGCGCGACCGCGCAGAGGCCGAGGAGCCGTCGAGCTTCTTCGCGCGCGTGACGGCCGAGTCGGTGAACGCCGTCCTCGGTGACCTCGCGGAGCTCGACGCGAATACTGCCGACGAGGTGTTCCTCGACATCGGCGAGGACCGCGGATTCAAGGTGTCGATCGGCGCCGGTGAGTGCGCCGCGTAGCGCTCCCCGGCGTCCTTACGGCCGCCGGTGTGTTTCGCAGGCGCCGGAGAGTGCGCCGCGGAGCGCTCCCCGGCGTCCTTACGGCCGCCGGTTTGTCGCGCTCGCGCTGGAGCGCCGCGTAGCGAGCTGACGTCCCCCCAGGACCGGCGGCCGTGAGGACGCCGGGGGCGATCTCGGCCCCTTACTGACAGCCGCCGCAGGTGGTGCAGCACGACGTACACGACGTGCTCCACTGGCACGTGTTGAGGCACCACTGACGCCCGCACGCACACGCGCTGCACGAGCGGCTGTTGGTGCCGCTGCGGTAGTCGCACGCGTTGCCCGGACGTAGCGCGCAGCCGCCCCACTGACAGTTCGTTCCGCAGGTCTGCCGCGAGCACGCGTCACACGATCCCTGTTGCGTGGCGCCCGCTGCGCAGACGCCCTGGCCCGTGCAGGTGCCCCACGCGCAGGCCGAGGTGCAGGTCTGCGTCCCGCAGTTGCCGCAGGGGCGGGTCATTCCTGGCGTGCATGTTCCGCCGCCCGCGCATGCACCCCACGAACAGGTCGGCGAGCAGGTCTGCATCCCGCAGCCGCACGCGCGGGTCGCGCCCGCCATGCACTCGCCCTCCGATGCGCAGGTTCCCCAGCGGCAGTCGTCGAGGCAGCGCTGGAGCCCGCAGCTCCCGCACGCCTGAACCATCCCCGGCGTGCACGCGCCCGTGCATCGAACGTCGACCGTGACGGCCGCGTCTTCATCGGCCGCGTCACCCGCGTCGGTCACCGGAGGCGCGTCGGAGCTCTCCTCCGAAGCGTCGAGCGCGTCATCGCCGGCGTCGTCGGCGTCATCTGTGAGGTCGTCGGTGATGAGCGCGTCGTCGGTGACGTCGTCGACGGAGAGGTCGATGGAGGGGGAGTCCGCGAAGCCCCCACGGTCGTCAGTCGCTTCGCCTCCCGTGGTCTCGCCGACCGCGCAGCCGCAGAGGGCCGCGAGCGAGACCATCAGAAGCGGGGTGCGAAGCGGGCGAGCCATGCGACGGCGACGACGCTACCAGAGAGCGCCTCGGGGCACGAAATCACGCGCGGTGTGCGGCGCGTGAAGTTTTCGCGGGGAAGCGCCCGTCGGAAGGCATTGCTCATCGGCCGCTTGCGGCCGCGGGCCCTGCGGTATAGTGCCGCCGCCACCTACGAGAAGGACTTATGCGGAAGCTCGCTCTCATCGCCCTCGCAACGTTCACCACGTCGGTCTTCGCGGTCTCGGGGCTCACGCAGCCTCGGAGGCCAGGGGCCAGACGGCCGCCCGCCGCGGCGCGCTCGCAGGAGCCGCCGATGTCCGAGCGCATCGCGGCGGAGCTCGGGCTGTTCCGCTGGGGGATGAACCACGACCAGGTGCTCGAGGTGTTTCGCCAGCAGATCAGGGCGAGCTACGCGCCGAGGATGAAGAACCTCGGGCAGGTCGAGCAGTACCGGCTCATCGACGAGCGCCAGCGCGAGATCCGCGCCCTCGAGCGCACCTACGTGGTCTTCGACGGCGCGCAGGACCACCGCCAGTGGGACTCGTCGTTCATCGGCCAGGAGTACACGCACAGCAACAACGAGTCGATGCTCGTGTACCAGGACTCGCGCGGCAACCGCGAGTTCTTCCTCTTCATCAACGACCGCTTGTGGAAGCGCGTTCAGGCGCGCAACACCAACGGCGCGCGCATCAACTTCGACGACTTCACCACGCAGCTCGAGGCCCTCTTCGGCCCCGGTCGCCGAGTGATGGAAGGTACGCGCCTCACCAACGTCGAGTGGCGCGACGCGACCACGCACCTGCACCTCATCGATCAGACGACCTTCTTCAGCGCGTTCTGCCTCGTCTACGAGGAGCAGACCACGCTCGCGCAGATCGCCACGCTGCGCATCAACGCGCCCACCAAGACCGCGCGCCGCTCGGCCGTCACCCTCGACCTCTCGCAGCCCAACACGGGCACCATCACGGGCGACTCCAACGGCAACATCGCCGACCGCATCACGGGCAAGATCCGCGTGGTCGAGAACGCCGACGCGGGCGCTGCCGCCGCTGCCAACGCGGCCGCGGGCAGAGGGGCCAACGGGCGTCCCGCTGCGACGGGCGCGACCCCCACGACGCCGAGCACGGGCGCGAGCACGCCCGAGGATCCGCTCGGCCTCGGCGGCCTCGGGATCTGACCATTCCGCTCCACCGCGGAATTGGGGTATACGACCGCCCTCCGAAACCTCAGAGGCAGGGCGATACGATGGCGATCCAGCAGTTTCGCGGTGGCATCAACGAACTCATGAAGCAGGCGGCCTGGCTCCAGCGCAAGGTCGAGGAGGCCCAGAAGGCCAACAAGGACCGCACCGTCACGGCCTCGGGCGCCAACGACAAGGTCAAGGTCACCAGCACCTACGGCCGCGAGATCACGCGCGTCGAGGTCGATCCGGAGCTCCTCGCCGCCGACCGCGAACTCGCCATGGACGCCATCGCCGCCACGGTGAACTCCGCCCTCAAGCTCGCCGCCGAAGAGATGGAGAAGGAGGTCGCCAAGCACACCGGCGGCCTCAAGCTCCCGGGCCTCGTCTGACCGCTCCCGCGAGACCCGTCGTCGCCTCGCGCGCTCGCGTTTGATAGAGTGCGCGTCCCTCCCCTATGGACGACGGCGGCGATCCGATCACAGACCTCGTGAAGCTCCTCGTGCGGCTGCCCGGCGTGGGCGAGAAGTCCGCGCGGCGCATCGCGTTTCACATGCTCACCTCGGATGCTGCGTATGCGCAGGCCCTCGGGCAGAGCCTCGCGACGCTCTCGACGCGCGTCCGCCGCTGCGCCTCGTGCGGGGCGTACACCTCCCGCGAGCAGTGCGCCCTCTGCGCAGACCCGCGGCGCGCCACGGACATCCTCTGCGTGGTGGCGCGGCCCATGGACGCGGATGCCATCGAGCGGGCAAGGGTTTTTGCGGGGAGATATCACGTGCTCCACGCGCTCCTCGATCCGCTCGGGGGCGTCGGGCCCGCGGAGTTTCCCCTCGCTCCGCTGCTCGATCGCATCGAGCGGGAGGGAATCCGTGAGGTGATCCTCGCGACGCCCCCCACCGTCGAGGGAGAGGCCACGTCGCTCTACCTGGCCGAGGCCCTCCGGGGCATCGGGGTCACCACGACGCGCATCGCGAGCGGCGTGCCGCACGGGGGAGAGCTCGAGTTCGTCGATCCCATCACCCTCGGCAGGGCTCTCGAAGGGCGTCGCTCACTCTGAACTGGTTTTCGGGGGCGTCCTTCTGCAAGAATGGCCGCGCGCCCGCAGGGGTGTCGCCAGCCCGAAGGGAGCTTTGCAAGACTCCCGCGGCGGCGAACGACTGGCGGCGCGTCGGAGATGATGGATCCCATGGCGGAAGACACGAAGAAGGACCAGCGCGTCAAGGCCCCGGTGCTGCGGGCCAAGTACAAGAGCCGCACGCTGGACGAGTTCATCGAGAAGTATTCGCGCGACATCTCCCGCAGCGGAATGTGGATCAAGAGCGCGAAGCCCCCGGCCCTGGGCACGCTGCTCAAGGTCGAGATCCTGCTCGAAGACTCCTCGCCCGTGATCTCCGCCGTGGGGCGCGTGGTCAAGCGCCGCGAAGAGGCCGAGGCCACCGCCGAGAGCCCCGCGGGCATGGGCATCCGCTTCCTCAAGATCGACGAGGTCTCGCAGCCCGTCATCGACCGCATCATCGCGCTCAAGGGCGAAGACGCGGGGCCGCACTTCGAGAACATCCGCACCGGCGCCACGGTGCCTCCGACCCAGGGCGGCACGGGCGAGTCGCACAGCGCGTTCTTCGGCACCACCAACCCCTCGAAGGAGATGCCCCCGGACGCTGACCGCACGATGATGCGCCAGATGAACGCGCTCCTCGGCGAGGCGCTCCGTCAGGTCAACGAGTCGGCGCCCCGCAAAGACGCCGCGCCCGTGCCCACGCAGAAGGCGACCATCATGGGCGTCGCCGCGCCCGCGGGGATGCTCGAGCAGGCGCTCGCCGTCGCGCGCGAAGAGGGCAAGAAGGCCGACGAGGGACCGACCAAGGTCGCCACGCGCAGCGAGATCGACAACGCGCTCGAGAAGCTCAAGACCATCGAGGATCCCGACGCGCGCAAGTCCGAGCCCGCGAAGGTCGAGGCCCCGAAGTCTGAGCCCGTGAAGGCCGAGACGCCCAAGGTCGAAGCGCCGAAGGCTGAGCCCGCGAAGGCCGAGGCGCCGAAGGCCGCGCCCGTTCGCACGCCGCCGGTCCGCTCGGTGACGACGAAGACCGCGTCGATTCCGCCGCCGCCGTCGACGCGCCCGATCGAGGTCGAAGCCCCGAAGGCCGACGAGAAGCCCGCCGAGCCCGCGAAGGCCGAGGAGCCCGCGAAGGTCGAGGAGAAGCCCGCCGAGCCCGTGAAGGCTGAAGAGCCCGCGAAGGTCGACGAGAGCGCCGCTCCCGAGGTCGCGAAGGCTGAAGAGCCCGCGAAGGTCGAGGAGAAGCCCGCCGAGGCCGCGAAGGCCGAGGAGCCCGCGAAGGTCGACGAGAAGCCCGCGCCCGAGGCCGCGAAGGCCGAGGAGCCCGCGAAGGTCGAAGAGAAGCCTGCGCCCGAGGCCGCGAAGGTCGAGGAGCCCGCGAAGGCCGAGGAGGCCGCGAAGGCCGAAGAGCCCGCGAAGACCGAGGAGCCCGCGAAGACCGAGGAGCCCGCGAAGGCCGAAGAGCCCGCGAAGGCCGAAGAGCCCGCGAAGGTCGAGGAGGCCGCGAAGGCCGACGAGAAGCCCGCGGTGGTCGCCGTCGAGGAGAAGAAGGCCGACGCTCCCAAGGCTGACGAGAAGAAGCCCGAAGAGAAGAAGCCCGAGGTCAAGAAGGCCGACGCTCCCAAGCACGAGGAGAAGAAGGCCGCCGAGAAGCCCGCCGAGGATCAGAGCAGCCCGATGAACATGGTGATCACCGTGGCCATCATCGCGGCCCTCGCGTTCGCGGTGTACTGGTTCCTGCTGCGCGGCGGCGAGTCGGCGCAGCACCCCGCGATCGATCACGGCGGCGCGGTGAGCGCGCTCGTGGTCCGCGCCTCTTCGAAGGGCTGATCGCCCGCTCCCCGAGCGCGTCGCGGCTCGGGGTTCTCCTCTCGCTCCCCTCCGAACGATTTCCTGTCACATCCCACGCGGTCGTCGCCACATGAGGGCGATGATGGGCGCGGAGATGCTGACACCACCACTGCCGGATGATCCGGTCGCCGCGTCCATCGCGCGCGGAGATCACAGGGCCGCGCTCGCAGCGTGCGCTCACCTTCACGGGGCCTCCATCGGGCGGCTCTGCATGGCGTGGCTCGGCTCGCAGGCCGAGGCCGACGAGGCCACGCAAGAGACCCTCCTCGCGGCCTACGACGCGATGCGGGGCTTTCGCGGAGAGTCGACCGTGCGCGCGTGGCTCTACGGCATCGCGCGGCACGTCTGCGCGCGACGACAGGAGACCCGGCAACGCCGCGAGGCGCGCTTGCGGCTCGTCCACTCGGAGGTCGACAGCGCGCCGGGCGCCGAGAGCCTCCTGGCCGTGCGGCGCAGGGCCGAGCGGGTGCGCGCCGCGCTCGAAGAGCTCAAGCCCTCGGAGCGTGACGCGCTGGTGCTCCGCTACGAGGCCGAGCTGTCGTTCCGCGAGGTGGCCGACGCCTGCGGCATCGACGAGGCCGCCGCGAGAAAGCGCGTGAGCCGCGCCCTCGAACGCCTCCGCGCGCTGCTCCCCGACGAACTCTAGAACACCTTGTGACAAGGGGATTTCAATGACCGAACCTCTGCCCCTCTGCGCGCGGTTCCGCGAGGAGCTCGTCGCCTGGATCGACGGCGACCTCAGCCCCGAGGCCGCGCAGCACCTCGCCTCGTGCGACGCGTGCCGCGACCTCCGCCACGACGCCCGCCAGCTCGCGCGCGCCGTCTCTCGCGCGGGCGCCGACTACGCCGCACCCACCGGAGACGACCTCGCCGCGCGACTGCTCGCCGCCGTCGACGCGCGAGCCAACACCGCGCCCGCAGCGACCGCATCGACGCAGGCGGCGCCTCCGCAAGCCGCTCCGTTCACGCCGCAGAGCGCACCTCAGAGCGCACCTCAGAGCGCGCCCGCCGCACCGTACGTCGCGCAGCAGGTGTTTCCCTCGCAGGCATCGCACGCGCCATCGCCGCAGGTGTTTCAGCCCGCGCCGGGGCCCTTCGACATCGCGCGCACCGCGGGGCCCGCGCGTCCGTCGCTGCGCTCGCACGCGCCGTGGATCGCGGGCGTCGGCGTGCTCTTCGCGGCCGCGGCTGCTGCCGTCGGCGCGATCGCGCTGCGTGATCCCAAGGCGCCCAAGACCGAAGACACCGTCGTCCCCTCCACAGCCGCGATCGCGCCCTGGAGCGCGCGCATCGACCGCGTGCTGCGCGCTTCGGCCGACGCGACCGGCGGCATCGACGCGATGCTCCCTGGCGCGCAGTCGTTCGCGCCCGTGACCGAGCGCACCGCGCTCCCCGCTGGATCGCGGCTCCGCACTGATGGAAAGACCCGCGCGCGCCTCGTGCTCGACGACGGCTCGGTGCTCGTGCTCGACCGCGCCACGGAGCTCTCGCTCGACGCGCGCGCGCCGCGCACCGCGAACCTCGTGACGGGCAACGTGGTGGCCGACGTCGCGCACGTCGACCACGACGCGGCGGCGCACATCGCCACGCCCTCGGGTCCCATCGAGGTGCTCGGCACCCGCTTCGCGCTCTCTGCCACGGCCGATCGCACCAGCGTGCGCGTCACGCGCGGCGTCGTGAAGCTCGGCGCGCAGTCGAACAACGTCGAGGTGAAGACCGGGCAGGAGGGGCTCCTCTCGCTCGGCGAGGGGCCCACCGTGGCGCCCGCCGTCGACCTCGCGAGCGCGGTCTCGTGGGCCGACCTCAACACCGACGCCGCCGACGCGCCCGTCGTCGGAATCGGCGAGCTCCGCGCGCGCAGGCCGGGGAGCTCCAACGAGCGCGATGAGGCCGTGCACCTCGCGACGCACTCGGTGAAGGTGCGCATCGTCGGCAACGTGGCGCGCACCGAGATCGAGGAGGTGTTTCGCAACGACACCGCGCAGCAGCTCGAAGGCGTGTACCGCTTTCCGCTCCCGCCCGAGGCGCAGGTCGAGACGCTTTCGCTCGACGTCAACGGCCGCATGGAGCCGGGATCGTTCGTCGAGCGCGACCGCGCGGCGGCCATCTGGCGCGGCGTGATCCGTCACGCGACGCCTACGCCTCAGCCCACGCGCGAGGAGTACGTCTGGGTGCCCGGTCCGTGGCACGACCCGGCGCTCCTCGAGTGGCAGCGCGGCGGACGCTTCGAGCTCCGCATCTTCCCGATCCCCGCTCACGGCACGCGCCGCGTGTCGATCTCGTATACGCAGACCGTGGCGCCCTCGGCGGGCGTGCGTCGCTATGTGTACCCGCTGCCGCACAACCCCGACGGCAGCACGCGCGTCGACCAGTTCTCGCTCGACGTGCAGGTGCTCGGTCACGAGCGCGCGCGCGGACTCCGCGTGTCGGGCTATCCGCTCACGCCCACGCAGGGCACCGATGTTCCCGTGGGCGCCGAGCGCATGGGGTTCTCTCAGCAGGGCTTCGTGCCCTCGGGCGATCTGCTCGTCGAGTACTCGCTCCCCGACGCGCGCGCGCCGCTCACCGCGTGGACGTATCAGCCCGCGGGCAACGTCGACGCGCCGTCGCTCGACCGCCCGTACGCGGCCTTCGCGCTGCGTCCGACGCTCCCGCGCTGGGGAGACGCGCGACCGCGCGACTATGTGTTCGTCGTCGACGCGAGCCGCTCGATGGTCGGCGAGCGCATCGCCCGCGCGACGCGCCTGGTGACCTCCGCGGTCTCCGAGATGGACCGCCGAGATCGCTTCACCGTGCTCGCGTGCGACACCCGATGCCGCGCCATGGGCGTGATGAAGGCCGCTTCGGACGAGGGCGCCGCCGAGGCGCAGCGCTTCTTGACCGCCGTCGAGCCCGCGGGCGCGAGCGATCTTGTCGCGCAGGTGCGAGCGGCCGTGCGCGCGTCGGCCGAACGACCCGAGGCGGGCCGCGACGTGCGTATCGTGTACGTGGGCGACGGCGCCGCGAGCGTCGGATGGCGGCGCCCCGATCGCATCGCGGCCGAGGTGGCCGAGGCGATCCCCGAGGGACACACGACCGTGACCGCGGTCGCCATCGGATCGGACGCAGACGCGCAGTCTCTCGGCGCGCTCGCGCGCGGAGGCGGCGGCGCGGTGGTGCCGTACGTCCCCGGTGAGCGCGTGCACGCTGCGGCGATGTCAGTCCTCGAAGCGACCTACGGCGTGGCGCTGCGCAACCCCGAGGTGATCCTCCCCGCGGGCCTCGTCGACGCCGCGCCCGCGAAGCTCGCGACGCTGCGCTCGGGCGCCGAGGCGCTCGTCGTGGCGCACGTCACGTCTCCCACCGTCGTCGGCGACGTGGTGCTGCGCGGAACCGTGGGCGGAGAGCCCTTCGAGGCGCGCTACCCGGTGAACCTCACGCTCTCGTCGAGCGCTGGAAATGCCTTCGTTCCGAGGCTCTACGCGTCGGCGCGCATCGCGGACCTCGAAGCGAACGGCGGGCCCACGGCGCGCGCGGAGATCCTCGACCTGTCGCAGCGCTTCCGCGTGGCGAGCCGCTACACCTCGCTCCTCGTGCTCGAGAGCCCCGCGATGTTCCGCGCGTTCGGCGTCGAGCGGAACACCGCGCAGGTCGAGTGGACCGGCGACGCCGCGTCGGAGTCCACGGTGGTCCCCGGCGCGCCCCCGACCTCGCTGGACGCCGACGCGCCCTCGGCCGACATGAGCGCTGCGAGCGAGCGCGAGGCGGGCGCCGGGTCGGGCGCCGGGTCGGGCTACGGGCTCGGTCGCATGGGCACGCGAGGCCACGCGAGCAGGTCGACCGTCGACAGCCTCGGAGGCGTGGGTGACGACATGGGCGCCGCAGCCGACGCGCCGCCCCCCGCGCCCGTCGCGCGTCGCGGCCCCGGCGCGGTCGTCTCTGGCGCGCTCCCGTCGCGCATCAGCGAGATGCCTCGCGCGCGGGGCGGACAGTGGATGCGTCGCATCTGGGTGCGCCGCGCGGCCATCGCGACGGCGCCTTCGGGTGACGGCCCCGACGCCGCGTTCGCCGCGCGCGCCGAGCGGGCGCGTCAGTCGCTCATGGAGATGCCCGACAGCCGCGACCGTCACCGCGACGCGCTCAAGTGGCTCTCGCTCTCGGGCGAGGTCGACGACGCCGTGGCGCTCGCCGCGCGCTGGACGAGCCGCAACCCCCTCGACGCCGACGCGATCGCGCGCTCCGCGGACCTCGCCGCGCGGCAGGGTGACCGCGAGCGCTCGGTGCGCATCCTCGCGGGCGTGCTCGACGTGCGACCCGACGACGTCGCCGCGCACGAGCGCATGGCGGTCCTCCACGAGCGCGCGGGCGAGGCCGACGAGGCGTGCGCGTACCGCGTCGCGATCGCCGAGGTGCGGCCGCAAGACGCTTCTGCGCAGGCCCGCGCGGTGCGGTGCCAGCGCGCGCTCGGGCGCACCGCGTCGGTCTCTCGGCTGCTCTCGTCGATCAGCGACGCGACGCTCCGGGCGCGCGTCGAGGGCGAGGCCACCACGGGTCTCTCGACCAGCGACGGCGACGTGCGCGGAGAGATGACCGTGACCGCGACCTGGGACGGCGGCGAAGACCTCGACGTCGCCGTGATCGACCCCCGCGGCGTGCGTCTCTCGTGGCAGGGCGGACGCTCGGGCATCACCGCGCGTCAGGCCACCGATCGCACGGGCGAGGCGCTCGGGCTCCCGCGTCTCTCGACGGGCGAGCACGTGATCGAGGTGTCACGCGCAAGCGCCTCGGGGCGCGTGATCCAGGGGCGCGTGACGATCCGCGTGCTCGGGCAGGACCGCACGCTGCCCTTCGTGCTCACGGGCGAGCGCGCGCGTGTCGCGAGGGTGAACCTCACGCGGGAGTCGCAGCTCGTCCCCGCGGGCGGCGCGCCCATCGAGTTCTGATCTTGTTCTGAGAGGGATTTTTCTTCGCCGCGTCGCCCCGTGCTCGGGCGGCGCGGCGAAGATCATTTCCGCTACGCGTCGGGGTCGATCCCGAGCGCCCTGAGCTTCTCCGCGAGGCGCTCTGCGCGGGCCTTCTCGCTGTCCGCGCGAGCACGCTCCCCGTCCGCGCGGGCGCGCTCCCCGTCCGCGCGGGCGCGCTCCCCGTCCGCGCGGGCGCGCTCCCCGTCCGCGCGTCGAAGCTCGCTCTCGGCTCGCTCGGCGCCCGTCGGGACGAGCGCTCCCTTCGCGTCGCACCAGCGGAGCCAGCGGTCCGTGAGACGCTCGTACTCGCCGGTCCACTCCGTGAGCCCGAGGCCGAGGCCCTCGAACCAGACCCGCTCCGTGCGGACGTAGAGCTGCCCGCGCAACTCGAAGGCCTGGAGCCGCGCGTCGCTGAGGTGCAGCTCGGGGTCCCACACCACGTAGTGCGTCACGCGCATCTGGCGGTAGTGCCGCTTGCGCTTCGTGAGCTCGCCGCCCTCGGCGTTCGAAACCACCTCGATCACCACGTCGGGGACCTTGCCGAACTCCCACACGAAGTACGTGCGGTGCTCCTTCGCGTGCACGTCGCCGTGCATCTCGACGTCGAGGCTCACGAGCACGTCGGGCACGGAGGGCGGCTGGTGAGCCGTCGTAAACACGCCCACGTTCGCCATCGCAACGAAGGGCCGCGCCTCGCCGTTCTCATCCGGCGGAGGTCCTGGCCAGCCCGCGTAGAGAGGCTCCGTGAGGAGGCGCTGCTGCTTCTCGGAGTAGATGTTGTCCACGGGCGCGTCGTCCTCCGTGACGATCGACGACACGTCGGGGCCGACCACCTCGGGGGGCGGCGCGCTGAGTGGTGACGATGTCGACATGGCGCGACGATGTCCCTCGGCGGCGGCGCCTGTCAACGCGTCGGCGCGCTCAGCGCCCCGCGCTCTGCGCCGCGCGAATCCCGAGCGACGCGAGCACCTCGCGGGCGACGCGCTCGCCCGACTCGACGGCGCCGTTGAGGTAGCCCTGCCACGGGCTCGTGTGCTCCCCCGCGAAGAAGATCCCGCCCACGGGCTCGGACTCGGTGCCGCCGAAGCGCACGCGATCGGTCGGCGCGTAGCACGAGTAGCTGCCTTCGAAGTGACGCGCGCCGGGCCAGTGCATCCTCGCCGCGCGCCCCGTGAACGCCGCCGCCGTGCCGGGGAACACCGCGTCGAGCGCCTCCGCGAAGCGACGCCCCTGCGCCTCGGGGTTGCTCTCTCCGACGCTCACGCCGAGGCGTCCGCCCGTGTACGAGGTCATCACCGCGACGTCGCCCTCGTAGCCTCGCGTCGACTCCCAGCTCTCGTGGTAGACGCCGCCGTCGTTGAACGACGTGCCCGTCGCGCGCGCGTCGCGCCACGGGCGCCCTCGCGTCGAGATCATCACCTTCGCGTTGGTGCCGTAGGGCAGCTCCTGAATCGCCCTCCGCTTCGCCGTCGGCATCTCGAAGCCGAGCTCGCAGCGACGGAGCTGGTTGAAGGGCAGCGCGAGCACCACGCGGTCGGCGGTCACGTCGCGCGCGCCGGCGCCCACTTCGAACGCGCAGGTGACGGCGTCGTCGTCGCCGACGCGCACCGAGGCGAGCCTGTGGCTGAGCACCACGGCGGCGCCGAGCCTCGTCGCGAGTCGATCGGCGATGGCGCCCACGCCCTCGCGCACGGTGAAGCGCTCGTCGCTCTCGCCGAAGAGCGCGAGGCGATCGGTGTCCTGCCCGACGATCGAGAGGAACGCGAGCGCGCTCACCTCGTAGGGCTCGCGGCCGAGCTCGCTCACGAAGGCCGCCTCGAGGATCGCGCGGAGCGCCCCGTGCACGCCGTTGCGTTCGAACCAGCCGCCGAGGCTGAGCGCGTCGAGCGACTCCGCCGAGGGCGTGTGGTGGCGGTGCGTCACGGGCCCTTCGCCCACCGCCGCGAGGTCGCGACGGATCGCGGGGACGAGCGGACGAAAGAGCTCGAGGAGCTGCGCCTCGGTGTAGCGCACCGCGCCCACGACGTAGCGCTCGCGTTCGAACGCGCTCGTGGCGGCGATCGTGTCGACGAGGTCGAGCTCGAGCTCGCGCGCGAGGTCACGGACGTGTCGGTGGCTCGAGTCGATGAGCTCCCCGCCGAGCTCGCAGCGCACGGGGAAGTGCTCGCGCAGCGTGAAGGCCCTGCCGCCCACGCGCCCCGAGGCGTCGTAGAGCACGGGCGAGAGGCCCGCCTGCTTGAGCCTCCACGCGGCCGTGAGACCCGCGAGCCCCGCGCCCACGATGGTGACCCGCGGCGCGCCCGTGACGGTCCTCGCGGCGGGCGCGCGCACAACGCGAGCGGTGACGTTCGAAGCGCACGCGGCGAGGGTCGCGGCGCCGAGCGCGAGGGCCTCGCGGCGCGTGGCGCGGAGGTGTCGCGCCTCGTCGCGTCGCTCGACGCCGACGGCGTTCGAGAGGCCGTCGCGCTCGAAGCGGAGCGCGTCGCGGAGCGTGTCGAAGAGCCGTGCGGTGAGCGGCGTGCGTGCCATGCGAGGCGGCGACGTTACGCGTTGGGCTCGTCCGTTGTGAAGCGCCGACGGCGCGCCGCCGCGACTACGCGCAGGCGGACTCGAGCGGCTGGACGTAGCGGACCTCGATGGGCCCCGCGTCGGTCTCGACGGTCTGCCGCGTGACGATGGGAGAGGCGCGCGCCACGTCCCACAGCGAGAGGTCGCTCGTGCCGCGACGACCGCGCGCCCCACGCGGCGTCGGCGAGACCGCGGCGGCGATCGAGGTGGCGAGGCGCATGCGGACCTCGGAGGCCGACCCCGCGGACACGCCGAGGTCGAGGTCGAGGCAGTGACCGCTCCAGCGACGCGAGCGACCCGCGGCGCTCACCGGGGGTCGTAGGATCACTGTGTAGGTCTTCAGCGTGGAGTTGTTCATCAACGACACCGTCACTCCGAATCCGCCGCGCGGCAGGTCTCTCGCGCATCGGCGGCAACCACGGAGGGGCGAAGTATCACAACGCTTTCGCGAAGAACAGACCCACCCCCCTCCCTTGACAAGCGTCGCTGACGTGTGGAATTCGAGGGTATTTCTCTGCGCGCGCGACGCGCGATTTCGACGCGCGCGAACGCGCAACGCGCCTGCGTCGTTTGACATCGCGCGCCCCGCGAGGATGTACTCACGCGATCGGAGGGTCGCGTGGAGCTTCAAGGACAACGTCGCTGGATCAACGTCGTCGCCGCGGCGTCGCTGCTCACGCTCGGCGCGGGCGTCGCGACCGCCGTGGCGCTCTCGCACACGCGCGGCGACATCGGCGCCGTGATCTCGTCGCAGGGCGCGGGCCGTCAGGTGTTCGTCGGCCTCGGCGCCGTGGTGAACAACGCGGGCGTCGGCGGCCCCGCGCTCACCTCGACCGCGCACGACGCGATCGCCGCGGCCCTCGCGGGGCGCGCTGACGTGACCACGACGCCTCCGACCGGCGCGACGCAGCGAGGCGCGCGCGCGCGAGGGCCGCAGGGGCACGTCTTCGACGCGAACATCCAGGCCGTGCGCGCCTCGGCGGAGAGCGTGCAAGCGAGCGTGTCGATCGTGGTGTCGACCTCGCCGGGCCGCGAGTATGAGTTCGAGTCGACGTCGTCGGTCACCCTGTCGGGGCCGAGCGCCGCGACGCCCGAAGGCCAGAGCGACTGCGTGCGCAGGGCCATGACGCGGGCCACGCAGCGCGCCGTCGACCAGATCGTGCGCTGATCGTTCGGCGGCGGCGCGGCGCGCTCGACGCTTCTCGCGGGGCGCTCAAACCTGTAACGTCGCGGGCCCTCTATGGACACCATCCAGACGCTCATCGTGGGCGCAGGCGTGAGCGGCCTGGCGACGGCCGCAGCGCTCGGCGACCGCGAGTACCTCATCCTCGAGGCCGACGGAGAGATCGGCGGGTACTGCAAGACCGTCAGGCAAGACGGCTTCGTGTGGGACTACTCGGGGCACTTCTTTCACTTCAAGCACCCCGAGATCGAGCGCTGGCTCTGCGATCGGATGCCGGGGCAGCGCATCCGTCGCGTGCTCAAGCGGTCGTTCATTCGCTACAAGGGCCGCGACGTCGACTTCCCCTTTCAGAAGAACATCCACCAGCTGCCGCAGGAGGAGTTCATCGACTGCCTGCACGACCTCTACTTCGCGCAGACCGAGGGCGGCGCGTCGCGCGAGCACAACAGCTTCAAGGAGATGCTCTTCGGCCGCTTCGGGCGGGCCATCGCGGAGAAGTTCCTCATCCCCTACAACGAGAAGCTCTACGCGTGCGACCTCGCCGCGCTCGACAAGGACGCGATGGGGAGGTTCTTCCCCACGGCGAACCTCACGGACATCGTCCGCAACATGCGGACGCCTGACAACTCCAGCTACAACGCGACCTTCACGTACCCCGAGGGCGGCGCCATCGAATACGTGAAGGCCATCGCGAGCGCGGTCCGCCCCGAGGCCATCGCCTTCAACGAGCGACTCGTCTCCGTCGACCTCGAAGCGCGCGTCGCGCGCACCACGCAGCGCGAGATCGGCTTCGAGCGCCTCGTGTCGTCGGCCCCGTTCAACAAGCTCGTCGCCCTGTGCGGCCTCGACCACGACCCCGCGGTCTTCTCGTGGAACAAGGTCCTGGTCTTCAACCTCGGCTTCGACCGCAAGGGACCCAAAGACGTCCACTGGACCTACTACCCCGACCGCGCGACGTCGTTCTACCGCGTGGGCTTCTACGACAACATCTTCGACAGCGACCGACTCAGCGTCTACGTCGAGCTGGGCTATCCCGCGGGCGCGGAGGTCGACGCCGACGCGATGCTCCCGCGCGTGCTCGCCGACCTCGAGCGCGAAGGCGTCACCGACGGACACGCGCTCGTCTCGAAGCACTCCGTCGTGATGGACCCCGCGTACGTGCACATCACCCGCGCGTCGATGACCGAGCACTCGCGGCTCTCGGCGCACCTGCGTCAGCGCGGCGTCCACTCGATCGGCCGCTACGGCGGTTGGACCTACTGCGCCATCGAAGACAACATCGTCGAGGCGCGCGCGCTCGTAGGGACCTTCGCGTGAGCCGCAACTTCGCGATCACGGGCGTCGGCGGATACATCGCACCGAGACACCTCCGCGCGATCCGTGACACGGGCAACCGGCTCGTGGCCGCGGTCGATCCGAAGGACTCCGTCGGCATCCTCGACCAGTACTCGTTCGACGTGCGCTTCTTCACCGAGGTCGAGCGCTTCGATCGGCACCTCGAAAAACTCCGACGCGGCGTCGAGGCCGACAGGGTCCACTACCTCACGGTGTGCTCGCCCAACTACCTCCACGACGCGCACTGTCGCCTCGGGCTACGCGTCGGCGCCGACGTCATCTGCGAGAAGCCCCTCGTCATCAACCCGTGGAACCTCGACCCGTTGCGAGAGCTCGAGCTCGAGACGGGGCGTCGGATCTTCACGGTGCTCCAGCTCCGCGCGCACCCCAAGCTCATCGAGCTTCGCGCGCGCCTTCGCGCCGAGTCGCCGCGCACGCCGCACGACGTGGTGCTCACCTACGTGACCTCGCGCGGCGCCTGGTACGACGTGTCGTGGAAGGGCTCCATCGAGAAGTCCGGCGGCGTCCCCACGAACATCGGGATTCACTTCTTCGACCTGCTCGTGTGGCTCTTCGGCGACGTCGAGTCGCAGGAGGTACACCTGAAGCAGCCCCGTCGCATGGCGGGCACCATCGCCCTGGAGCGCGCGCGCGTCCGGTGGTTCCTCTCCGTCGAGCAGCGCGATCTGCCCTTCACGCCCGAGCCCGGAGGCCGCGCGACCTTCCGCTCGATCACCGTCGACGGTCAGGAGATCGAGTTCTCTGAGGGCTTCACCGATCTGCACACGGTCGTCTATCGCGACGTGCTCGCGGGGCACGGCTACGGCCTCGACGACGTGCGCCCCTCCATCGACCTCGCGCATCAGATCCGCGTCGCCGAGCCCGTCACGCCGGGCCCTGACGCGCACCCGAAGCTACGCTGATCCGCGCGGCGGTTCCTTCTCGACGCGCATGGTCACCACGAAGGCCATGAGCATGAGCGCGGCTGCGACGAGCACCGCGGTGCCGGGCATGTGCTGCGCGCGTCCGTCGCCCACGGACCACGCGAAGATCGACGTGAAGAGCCCCGGGCCGATGAGCCCCGTCACGCCCATCACGCTCGCGCTCGCGCCCTGGAGCTGACCCTGCTCCGTGGGCTTCACGCGTCGGGTCATGAGCCCCATCACGCCGGGCTGAATGAAGCCCGTGAGCGAGAAGAACGGAAGGCCGATCCAGTACGTCGTGGCCGTCGGCGCGAGCGCATAGATGGCGAAGCCCACGGCGCCCGAAAGGAGCCCCACGCGCAGCGCCGCGCGCTCTCCGAGTCGCTTCACCACGGGGCCCACGAGGGTGGCCTGCACGATGATGTTGGCGACGCCCGTGGCGGCGAGCATCACGCCCACGTCGCGCGTGGTCCAGTGGTAGCGAAAGCCCGTGTAGAGCACGAAGATGCTCGGCAAGACGTTGTGCGCGAGCTGAAAGAGGAACACCACCGCGCCGAGCGTCGGCAGCCCCGGCGCGCTTCGAAGCAGACGCAGCGAGCCGAGGGGGTTGGCCTTGCTCCAACGGAAGGGGCTCCTGCGATCGGCGGGGAGCGACTCGGGCAGCACGAAGAGGCCGTAGAAGCCATTGGCGATCGAGAAGGCCGCCGCGCACCAGAATGGAAGCCTCGGCGAGATGTCTCCGAGCGCGCCTCCGATCGCGGGTCCGAGCACGAAGCCGATGCCCCACGCGGCGCCCATCATCCCGTAGCTCTGCGCGCGCTTCTCGGGCGGCGTGACGTCGGAGATGTACGCGCCCGCGGTCGAGAAGCTCGCGGCGGTGATGCCCGAGATGATGCGACCGAGCCAGAGCCACCGCAGGTCGGGCGCGAGCGCCATGAGCACGTAGTCGATGCCCAGACCGAAGACCGAGACGAGGATCACGGGTCGTCGCCCGTAGCGATCAGAGACCATCCCCAGCACGGGCGAGAAGATGAGCTGCATGAGCGCCCACGAGGTGCCGAAGAGGCCGACCCAGTGCGACGCCTCCGCGGTGTCTCCGCCGACGAAGCTCTTCACGAGGTTCGGCAGCACGGGGATCACCAGCCCGAGGCTCATCACGTCGAGCAGCGCCGTGACGAAGATGAACCCGATGGCGGCCTTGCGAGGCGACGGTGAGGTCTGTGCGGTCATGCAGGGTGGCAATGACACCGACGCGCGCGTTCGCGCAATCTATCGGCGGTGCGCGAGGTGGCGCTCATCCGTAGAAGTCCATCCACGGGTCTGAGGGCTTGCGCGGCGCGGTGTCATTCGCGGGCGCTGCCGTGGGTGCGGGCGCAGCAGGGGGCGCGGGCGCTCGCTCGGCTTCGACGGTTCTCACCACCGTGGGCGCGCTCACCGTCGCGTGGCTCGGGTGCTCCTCGCGCGGCTTCGACGCGACCGCGGGGAGCGACGCGTGGATGTGCAGCTCCGTGCGAGAGCCTCCGTCGATGGGCGTCACGCGCGCGCTCGCCTGCGCGCTGTCGGGCCTCGCGGGCTGCGCGTTGCGCGACTGCGCGTCGGGCTGCGACTGCGCCATCTCGTCGGTCGTGTAGAGCCCCGCCATGTCTTCTGGAAAGGCCTTTCGCAGCGCCAGCGCCTCCGCGCAGTTCGAAACCAGCACGTTGTTGTAGAGAAACGTGTGGGTGCCTTCGACCTCGATGTCGTAGCGCCCCTCGCGGTAGCCGGCTTTGTACCGCTCCACCGAGAGCACGGGCACGTACACGACGCCGTCGGGCGCGCCGGGCTCGATGTCATCGGCGATCCAGCGCTTGTCGTTCTGCTGCGGATCGAACACGAGGTAGGTGCGCAGGCGCGTTCGAAGCTTCTCGGTGTCGTCGGCAGAGAACACGACGTACGGGTTCTTCGACGCGCGGAGTACCTTCGCCCGCACCCCGTACCGACGCGCGAAGAAGCGCACGATCTCGTCGTGCTCCTCCATCGAGAAGCAGCACGTGTAGAGCCTCAGGACCGGCCGCGAAGGCCAGCGACGGTCCGCCTTGAGCGAGCCGTCGTCCATGATCCACACCGCGACGCCGAGGTCCCAGAGTCGATCGAGGACGCTGCGATCGAGCCGCTTGCGGCCCGTCCCGTAGAACTCCTGACGCAGCGACCAGAGAGTGGGGAGCGCCTTCGTGCGGAGCTTGACGACCGCGTGCGTGTGGCCGCGCACGGTGATTGATTCCTGCGTGATCCGGGCGCCGAGGTTCGAGAGCGAGCGCGCCTTCCAACGGAGGTACTCCGCCTGCCGGTCTGCGTGCGTCTCCACGAAATGGGGCGTCGTCGCCAGCGTCCTGCGGCCGTGGAGCGAGCCGTCGCCGAGGAGGCTCCCGAGCAGCACCTGCTCGGCGCCGCGCGACAGCGTGGGCGACGCGACCGCCACGAGGTCGCTCTCGCGGAGGGCCCCAGCCAGAACCCATCCGCGTGAGGTCCACACCGGGTGGTCGGGCGTGAGGCGCAGACACCGATTGCCGTGCGTCCCGTTGGGCACCCGAAGCTTGACCCATGTGTCCGTACCCCCGTTGCGCCATCCGCGGACGACGGGCGCCCACAGTTGCCGTCCCGTCGTCAGATCGACGCTCCGCACGCGGACGTTCATCTTGCGATTCACGATGTTGGCGATGCGCACCGGCCCGATGTCGGTCTCGATCTGCGCGTTGCCCGGGAGGCACTTCGCGAGCATCACGTGGGGCATGCGCGCCCACATCGCCGTCGGACGCGTCTTGCCCGTCTGCTTGTCTCGCGTCGTCTGCACGTACTCGTTCCAGTACGCGACGCCCACGGCGGGGCGCGGCCAGTCCTTGCGCCACACGCGCACCTTGCAGACCTTCAGCGTGCCGTCGGGGTTGTCGACGAACTCGGGCTCGTCTTGCCCCTGGTAGAGCCCCGTGCGCTCCGCGAGCGCGCGCAGCCCGTCGATCGAGACCTGCGAGGCCCACACCATGCGGTGCTTCTCGGAGTCCCACCGCTGCACGAAGTGGATCTGCTTGAGCAGCGGGTTGAGCCGCCGCGCGCGCGCGACTTCGAGCAGCACCGCGAACTCCGCGTCGCTCGCCCCGTTCGCGAAGGAGTCGCGAATGAGCTGCTTCTGGTCCTCGGTGAAGTCCATCGGGCTCGGCGCCCGAGGCTGCGGCTCTTCGTACGGATGCCCTACCGGCGCGAGAGATCGCTCGCTCATGGAGTGAGACTGTACGTCTGTTCAGTGTCTCGCCGCAAGCGATCGTACGTGTCCGAACGACCGAGCGCGTCTCACCGCGCGAAGCGGTCGAGACCGAAGCGGCGGATCGCGTTCTCGGTGGTGCGCTGACGCAGCTCGCGCTCGGCGAGGCCCAGCGTGCCCGCGAGGTGCGCCGCGGTGCGCGCGAGGTACGACGGCTCGTTGCGCTTGCCGCGCATGGGCATCGGCGCGAGGTACGGCGCGTCGGTCTCGATGAGCATCCGGTCGAGCGGAACCGTCTTCGCCGCCGCGCGCAGGTCGTCGGACTTCTTGAACGTGACGATCCCCGAGAACGAGATGTCGAAGCCCAGGTCCATCGCGGCCTTCGCGAAGGGAGCGTCCTCGCTGAAGCAGTGGATCACGCCGCCGACGTCGCGCGCGCCCTCGTCGCGAAGGATCGCGAGCGTGTCTTCGGGCGCCGCGCGCGTGTGGATCACCAGGGGCTTCTTCACCGCCCTCGCCATCGCGACGAAGCGCCGAAAGGTCTCGCGCTGAACCTCACGCGGCGAGTGGTCGTAGTGGTAGTCGAGCCCGACCTCACCGACGGCGACGACGCGCTCCTTCAACGCGAGCTTCTCGATGCGTTCAACGGCGTCGGGCGTCGCGGCGATCGCGTCGTGGGGGTGGATGCCCACGGTGGCGACGACGTCGCGGTGCGTGTCTGCGAGGCCCACGGCGTCGGGGGCGCTCTCGGCGCCGCGTCCCGAGCCGATGGTGACGAACCACACGATGCCCTCGGCGCGTCCGCGTTCGAGGATCTGCTCGCGCTCGGCGCCGAAGTCGGCGAAGTCGAGGTGGCAGTGCGAGTCGATGAGCGGTGCGCGTTCGGTCATTGCGTCTCCTCGATGCGCGTGAGCGCGCGCCGCGCGGCGTCGCGGATCTCCGAGCGGGCGTCGGTGCGTGCAAGCCGCGAGAGCGTGGCCTTCGAACGCTCGCTCCCGACGACACCGAGCGCGTCGAGCACGATGGGGAGCTCGACGCCTCCATCGTCGATCATCGAGAGCAGCGCCCCTTCGGCGCCCTTCAAGCGCGCCACGCGCACGAGCCTCACGGCCGCCTCGCGCCTCCCTGGAATGAGCGACCGGAGCTGACCGAGGATCTCTTCACACGCGCGGGGATCACCGAGCCTCGCGAGGGCCGCGCGGGCGACGTTGCGCTCGGGCGAGGGGATCACCCGCCACGCCACCACCGAGAGCGCCTCGCGCGCGTCACGCACGGCCTCCCCGGTCACGGCGCCGAGGAGGTCGATGGCCTCGACGAGCAGCGCCTCTCGGTCGGCTCCGTCGACGGCGCGCGGGCTGCGTACGAAGTCGCAGAGGGCGCGCAGCGTGTCGGTCTCGCCCATGCGCGCGAGGGCGATCGCGCACGACACCACGACGCGTTGCGCGGGGTCGTCGAGCTCCGTGCGAAGGGCCTCGAGCGCGCGCGTGCGCTCCGTCGGACCGAGCGAGTTCTCGGTGCGGTGATCGGGGTCCGTGGCGAAGAGTCGTCCGATCTGTTCGGCGGCTTCGGATGCGATCCACGGGTCGTCGCTGGCGAGCGCGTCGATGGCCGCGGCGAAGCCCTCTCGCGCGTCGAGCGAGAGCACGCCGAGGAGGCTCTGAAAGCGCACGTCTGCGTAGCTGCTCTGGAGCGAACTCTTGAGCAGTTCGAGCGCGCGCGCGCCGCCCACCTCCGCGAGGGCGACCACCGCGTGCTGACGGACGTCGCTGTCGCCGTCGTCCATGCGATCGGCGATGCGGTCGGAGAGGTGTCGCGCGCCGAGCGTACCGAGCGCGGCGATGGCTGCGCGGCGGACGTCGGAGTACGTGTCGTCGAGGAGCGGCGCGAGCGCGTCGGCGGCGGCGCGCGGGTGCTCGTCTCCGACCATGCCGAGGTCGTGGGCCGCGGAGGCGCGCACCTCGGGCTTCGACGAGCGGAGGTCGCGCATCGCGGCGTCGTAGTTCCTGCGGAGGGGAGGGAGACCGAACATGATGGTGCGGTACCGAACGATCCCTCGGGCGTGAGGGCGTTTGAGCGAAGGTGAGTGCGTTACTTCACGCGCGTGCCGGGGGCGTGTTCCTTCTCGAACGAGGCGAGCGAGAGGCCGTCGGAGGGACCCGCGGCGAGGAGCATCCCGTGTGAGACGAGTCCTCCGCCGAAGTCTCTCGGAGGCAGGTTCGCGACCACCACCACCTGCTTGCCGACGAGCGCTTCGGGCGCGTACGCGAGCGCGATGCCCGCGATGATGGTGCGAGGTCCACCCTCTTCGCCGAGGTCGATCGACAGCTTGAGGAGCTTGTCCTTGCGGGGAATCCGCTCTGCCGTGAGCACCTTGCCGAGGCGCAGGTCGACCTTCGCCATGAGCTCGTCGTACGTGATGGGGCCCGGCGGAACCTCGGGAGCCGCGGCCTTCTCGGGCTTCTTCTCCGAGGGCTTCTTCTCGGCCTTCTCGGGCTTCTTCTCGGTGCTCTCGGTCACGGTCTCTGTCGCCACGTCGAGGTCCTTGAAGATCTGCGCCTGCTGCTGCACATCGTACTTGGGAAACACGGGCTGACCCGGCGCGAGCGCGCTGTGCGGCGCGAGCCCGCCCCAGGTGAGCGGCCACAGGTCGGCGTCGAGGTGCGCGGAGAGCGGATCGAGCCCGAGCTGCGCGCGGATCGCGTCGCTCTTCGAAGGCGTCGCGGGCCAGAGCATCACGGCCACGGCGCGAACGAGCTCGAGCACGTGATAGATCACCGCGGCGAGACGGGTGAGGTCTCCGGCCTTGGCGAGCTTCCACGGGGCGCTCTCGTCGAAGTAGCGGTTGCCCGCGCGGGCGAGCTCGATGGTCGCTTCGAGGGCCCTGTGCGGCGCGGGCTCGGCCCACGCATCGGCGGCTTCAGAAGCGCACTTCGCGGCGAGCGCTTCGAGCGCGCGGTCGGCGTCGGTGAGCGTCTCCGCGGGCGCGTGCGGGACCTTTCCGTCGAAGTGCTTCGCGAAGGGGAGCGCGCGGTTGAGGAGGTTCCCCACGGTCTCGGCGAGGTCGGCGCGAGCGCGCGCGACGAGGGCCGGCACCGACCACTCGCCGTCCTGCCCGAACGAGACCTCGCGGAGCAGAAAGTACCGCAGCACGTCGGCGCCCACGGACTCGGCCACGCGCACGGGATCGGTCGTTCCGCGGGTCTGCGTCTGCTTCGCGTCGCTCTTCGAGAGCTTCTTGCCGTCGGTGAGCAGCCACCCGTGGCTCCATACGGTACGCGGAAGCTCCTCGTCCTTGAGCCCCGCGCTCATGAGGAACGCGGGCCAGTACACGGCGTGAAAGCGCAGGATGTCCTTGCCCACGAGCTGCACGTCGGGGGGCCACGGAGCCCTGGTGCCGTCGGCCTTCTCGACCGCCGTGAGGTAGTTGAAGAGCGCGTCGAACCACACATACATCACGTGCTTCGGATCGCCCGGGACGGGGATTCCCCACGTGAAGCTGGTGCGAGAGACCGAGAGGTCCTTGAGGCCGCCCTCGACGAACGAGACCACCTCGTTGAGCCGCGTCTCGGGCCGCACGAAGCTCGGGTTGCGCTTGTAGAACGCCAGCAACCGATCGCCGTACGCGCTCAGCCGGAAGAAGTACGACTCCTCCTGCACGCGATCGACGGGGCGCTCGTGGATGGGGCAGAGGTTGCCATCTTTGAGCTCCTTCTCGGTCTTGTGGTCCTCGCACGCGACGCAGTAGAGGCCCTCGTACGAGCCGAGGTAGATGTCGCCGTTGTCGACGCAGCGCTGCCACCAGCGCTGAACGCCCTCCTCGTGCCGCGGCTCCGTGGTTCGAATGAAATCATCGGGGCGGCAAAGGAGCTTCGGCCAGAGGTCGCGGAAGCGCCCCGACATCTCGTCGACGAAGGCGCGCGGGGCCATGTTCCTGCGCTGCGCCTCGCGTTCGAGCTTGAGCCCGTGCTCGTCGGTGCCCGTGAGAAAGTGCGTGTGTTCTCCGCGCAGCGCGTGAAAGCGCGCGAGCGCGTCGGCCACCACGGTGGTGTAGGCCGTGCCCACGTGGGGCGATGAGTTCACGTAGTAGATGGGCGTGGTGACGTAGAAGCTGCGGCTCATGGCTGTGTGATTCCTCCGCGCGAGGGGGGAGTTGTATAGCCGCGTCACCGCGCGTTCGCACGCGAAAGCTGGTTACGACTCGGGCGGAGCGTCGGCCTTGTCGGCGACCTCTTCGGGGCCGTCGTCGTCGGCGGCCTCGGGCGCGGCCGCTCCTGCGCGCGAGGGATCGGGCGCCGTCGCGGAGCGCACCTCCTCGACGCTGAAGATCTCGACCCCTCCGTCGGGAAAGAGCACCCGCACGGTGCGAGCGAGCACGTCGACGTCGCGCACGCGCCCCTCGCCCTTCGGCGTGATGACCCGCTTGTTCTGCTTCGGAAAGAGCGCGCGCTGCTGACGATAGAACGCGTCTTCGTAGACGAGGCAGCACATGAGCCGACCGCACACGCCCGACACGCGCTGCGGCGTGAGCGCGAGGCCCTGATCCTTCGCGTGACGGATCGAGACCGGCGCGAACTCCGAGAGGAAGGTGTTGCAGCAGAGCTGGAGCCCGCACGGCCCCACGCCGCCGAGGTTCTTCGCGGCGTCGCGCACGCCCACGTGACGGATCTCGACGCGCCCGCGCAGCGCCGTCGTGAGCGCACGCGCCACGTCACGGAGCTCGAGTCGCTCCTCGCTCGCGAGATGAACGACCGTGCGAGCCCCCGTGAGCCCGCACTCGACCCGCACGACCTTGGCAGGGAGCTTCAGTTCGTGGACGACCTTCGCCGCGATCTTCGTCGCGTCGGCTTCGCGGATGCGCATGCGTGCCTCGGCGCGCAGGTCGGCCTCGCCCGCGCGACGGAGCACCCTCTGAGGCAACCGCGCCGACACCATCTGTCTGCGTGGTGGCGAGGTGACCACCGCGAGGTCGACGCCGCGCTCGCCTTCGAGCACCACGGTGTCTCCCTTGCGCAGCACGGCGTTGCCTGCGTCGACGGGGGTCGCGCGCGAGGCGTCGGGCGTACGCACCATCGCCACGCCCGCGAGCGTCGCGCCCTCAGGCCAGTCGTACTCGGGGAACTCGGGCTCACCGAGCGGATCGAGCTCCGCCGACTGCGCGCTCAGCGGGAGGTAGACGCGCTTCGGCGCCTCGCTCACGGGCTCGGGCTGTGCCTGCGGTTGCGGCTGCTGCGAAGCGCGCGGAGGCGCTGCGGGCGGAGGCTGCGGACGCGGTTGTTGCTGCGCCTGCGGCGGCGGATTGGGACGTCGCTCGGGCGCGCGCGCATCGCCGGGCCGCGGCCCCTGCGGACGCTGCGGTTGCTGCTGCGGACGCTGTTGCTGCTGCGGCGGACGCTGTTGTTGCTGCGGCTGTTGCGGAGGTCGTTGCGTCTGCGGCGGTTGACCGGGACGACCGCGTCCACGCGGGTCCTGCGCGTTCGGAGGCGCCTCGCCGGGCACGCGCGGCGGCCTCGGAATCGAGGGGTTCCCTTGCGGTCCAGGCGGACGCTTCGAGGGCCGTTGATCGTCGTTGCGACGGCCCTGCGGAGGCGGTCCCTTCGACGGGCGGTAGGGCTCGTTGGGCGGACGCTTCGAGGGCCTCGGCTGCTCCTCAGGCGGACGTCGCGACGGCCTCGCCTCCTGCGGCGGCTTCGACGGTCTCGGACCCTGTGATTGCGGCGCGTCGGGCGCGCGCGAGGGCCTCGGACGCTGCGATTGTTGCTGCGGCGGAGGCTGCTTCGAAGGTCTCGGCGCTTGCGGCGCGCCCTGCGCTTGCTGCGCGTTCTGCGGTTGCGGCGCGCTCGGAGGCTTCGAAGGGCGCGGAGTCTCGCGGTCGTCGGTGTTGCTCACGATCGCACCTCGCGGAGCCGTACGAGCATCGCCTCGAGGACGAGCTGCGCGTTGAGGTTCGAACTCCCGTCGAGGAGGGTCTGCGTCTCTCGCACGATGTCTGCGCGCGCGGCGTTGGCCGAGGCGTGGCGGGGCTTGGCGCTCGCGTTCTGCATGGCCTCCGCGCGAAAGTGTCGCTGGAGGAGCAGCAGCACGGTGTCGAGCTCGTGGCGGTCGATGGACTTCACGTGCTCACCGAGCGCGACGTAGCTCCCGGGAACGCCCGCGCGCAGGGCGTTGAGGATGTCGTCGACCACGGCCTGACGCTCCTTGTGGGCCTCCTGGTTCTTGAACTCCAGCGCGCGTCCGACGGAGCCGTCACCGAGCGCGACGAGGGCGTCGATGTGGCCCGCGTCGAGGCCGAACTCGTCGGCGCCCTCACGGAGCACGGCGCCTACATCATCGGCGCTGAGGAGCCCGAAACGCAGCGTCTGACAGCGCGATCGGATGGTGGGCAGGAGCGCTGAGGGGCGCGCGGTGACGAGCACGAAGTGGGTGTCCTTCGGGGGCTCTTCGAGGGTCTTGAGGAGCTTGTTGGCCGCCGCGGGGAGGAGCCGCTCGGCGTCGCGAAAGATCACCCAGCGCGTGGCGCCCTCGTGGGGCCTGAAGGGCATGCGCGCGAGGAGCTCCTCGATCTGCTCGACGGTGATGTTGGGGCGCAGCTCGCTCTCGGGGATCTCCTCGCGCCGCTTCGTCCGCATGCGCTCGGCCTCCTCGCGGTCCTTCACGGTGTCGCGGGGAGAGTCCTTGGGCGGGTCCTTCAACTCACGTTGCAGCACGATGAGGTCGGGGTGCACCGCGCGGGCGATCTTCGAGCACATGTCGCACTCGCCGCAGGCGTCGCCGTCGGGCCTCGGGGCGCGGCAGTTGAGCACCTGCGCGAGCGCGTGGGCGAGGCGGTCTTTGCCGACGCCCGAAGGGCCCGCGAAGAGGTACACGCTCGAGACGCGGTCGTTCTCCACGGCGTGACGAAGGAGCTCTACGGCCGCGCCGTGCCCCCGAACGCTCCGAAACCCGGCGAGTCGAGCCATCACCACGGCGAGTGCGGGTACCACGCCCGCGCGCCGCGGCGCAACGGTTCCACGGCGGCGGACTCAGTCGGTATCGAAGGGGACGACGGTGGTCGAGTCGAGGCCCTTCACGCCGCGTTCGAGGGCGGCGCGGTGCTCGTTCGCCGTCGCCACGACGGTGATCACCAGGTGCTCGGGGTCGATGCGCCGACGGATCGCCGCGTTGACCTCGTCGAGGGTCACGGCCTCCACGCGCTCGACATAGTCTTTGAAATAGCGCTTCGGGAGGTCGAGCAATCGTACGTCGAGGTCGTGCCACAGGCGCTTCGACGCCGTGTCGGTCTCGAACGCGAAGCTCCGCGTGAGGTACGAGCGCGCGAAGGCGAGCTCCCTCGCAGAGACGCCCCGCTCCACGAGCCGCTCCACGAGCTTGAGCTGAAGCGCCACGCACGCGGGCGCATCGGCCGCCGCGGGAAAGGTCCACATCGACCACGCGTCGCGCACGCGGTCTCGCCCGAGCCTGCTCGACGCGCCGTACGACCAGCCCCGCTTCGAGCGGATCTCTCGCATGAGGCGCGCGGTGAAGGTCCCGCCGAAGATGGTGTTGGCGAGGGTGAAGGCCATGTGATCACGGTCGCGCGGGTGCGACCCGAGGCCGCCCACATAGATCTGCGTCTGCGTGCGCGCGGGCTTGTCGACGAGCACGAGCCGACGTCCGCGAGGCGCCACGGGCTCGGGCACGGAGCGCTCGGGCGGACGCGTGTCGGGCAGCGCGGCGAGGGTGCGCTGGGCGAAGGCCTCGAGCTCCGCGGGGCGGATGTCTCCCGCCGCGGCGATGAGCACGTTGCTGCGTCGAAACGAGAGGTTCCAGGCGCGTCGGGCGTCGTCGCGGCCGAGGCGCTCCATGCTCCGCGGAGTGCCTTGCGAGGGGCGCCCGAAGGGGTGGTGTTCGAAGAGCGCGCGTCGAAAGTGGCGGCCCGCGAGCGTGCGGTCGTCGTCGCGCGTGTCGATGATCTCGGCCTTGATCTCTCGCGCCACCTGCGCGACCTCGTGCGTCGGCAGCGCGGGCGCCGTCACGATGTCGTGCATCATGTCGAGAAAGGGCTCGAGGTTGCGGCGGATCACCGTCGCGTGGAGCATCGACGTGGTGGGGTCCGCCGACGTGCTGAGCTCGGCGCCGAGGCGGTCGATGAGGGCGTCGATCTCGTGGGCGGTGCGCCGCGCGGTTCCCCTTCGAAGCGCGCGGAGGCAGAGGTGCAGCGAGCCCTCGCGGCCCTTCGGATCGTGCGCCGTGCCCGTGTCGGTGACGATGTAGAGGTCGACGATGGGGAGGTCGTGCGACGCCGCGGTGAAGACGCGCTTCGAGAGCTTTTCGGGAGCGTGCTTCACGCGGCCTCCGACGACAGGTCGGCGCGCACCTTCACGACGGTGCGTCGGGCGCGAGAGAGGTATCGCGCGGCCACCTCGGCGATGCGCTGCGTGGAGACGGCGCGCACGGCGTCGAGGCGCGCGAAGGCGCCCGCGGGGTCGCCGAGCACGGTGTCGAAGAAGCCGATCTGCTCGGCCTTGCCGCCCGCGGTCTCGAGGTTGCGGAGAAAGTTGAGCTCCATGCGCGCCACGGCGCGGTCGCGCTCGTCGGCGGTGATGGGGCGCATGCGCAGCCCGTCGATGCCCGCGTCGAGGGCCGAGAGGAGCCGCTCGACGGTGACCCCTTCGCGCGCGGTGACGGAGACCTCCCAGAGGCCCGGGTCGCGGAAGGTGGAGGTCCACCCCGAGACGTCGGAGGCCATCTCTCGCTCGGTCACGAAATCGCGGTAGAAGCGCGCGGAGCGCCCGCCCGTGAGGGCCTCGGTGAGCACGCTGAGGGCGGCGTGATCGGCGTGGGCCATGGGCGGAGACTTGTAGCCCACGGAGACCTTGTCGGTGGGCGTCGCGCGGGTGAGGGTGACGACGCGCTCCTCGGTCTGCTCGGGCTCCGTGGGGAGCCGCACCTGCGGGAGCTTCGCGGGCTTGAGGTGCCCGTAGTGCTTTCGCAAGAGGGGCAGCGCGCGGTGCATGTCGAGGTCGCCCACGAGCACGAGCGTCGCGTTGTTGGGCGCGTACCACGTGCGATAGAAGGCCCGGCAGTCGTCGGGGGTGAAGTTGAGGATGTCGTCCATCCACCCGATCGTGGGGTGGTGGTACGGGTGCTTGCGGAAGGCGTGCTCCCAGAGCTTCTCGCTCATGGCGCCCTCGACGTCGTCTTCGACGCGGTAGCGGCGCTCGTTGGCGACGACCTCCTTCTCGCTTGCGACGGGTTTCTCGCGCAGCACGAGGTTGTGCATGCGCTCGGCCTCGAGGCGCACGGCGAGGGCGAGCTGATCGCGCGGGATGTTCTCGTAGTAGTAGGTCCAGTCGTTCCAGGTGGCGGCGTTGGTCTCAGCGCCTGCCCGCTCGAGGAGCTGGTCGAAGCGGCCCGCGGGGAGCGACTTCGTCTCGTTGAACATGAGGTGTTCGAAGAGGTGGGCGATGCCCGTCTTGCCCTTGCGCTCGTGCCGCGACCCGACGCGGAACCAGGTGTTGTACGAGACCACGGGCGCGCTGGCGTCGACGAGCGCGAGGACGCGAAGCCCGTTGCCGAGCGTGAGGCGCTCGATGGCGTGGCCGCCGAAGGCGACGGGCTTGTCACGCTCGATGCGCAGCGCCTTGGGGGCGTCGCGGTTGAGCCGCGCGAGCGCGGACTCGATGGGCTCCTGCGCGCGAGGGGCGGTGGAGGTTCGCGTCATGGTCGGGTGATCGTTGCACGGAACGCGTCGCGCGGGCGCCTCGCGTCGAGGCTCTCCCGCGGTCCGCGTCCGGGCGTCCTCAGAACGTGCCGCTGAGCGTGAGGGCCGAGGGGCCTACGTCGAGGCGCAGTCGCGCGGTGGGCGCGGGCTCTTCGACGCGACGGGGGTGGGTGAACATCCACACGGCGCCGACGGCGGCACCGACGCCCGCCGCGAGGCCCACGATGCCGACGATGCGGTAGGTCTCGCCCTGATCCCTGAGCTGCTCTTGCAGCACGCGCGGCGCGAGGGGATTGGCGTAGGTGTTCGAGTTGTCGACGGCGACGGCGAGAAAGCCCGCGCCGACGCCGACGAGGGCGAGCGAGGCGCCTGCGAGGCCCCACGCGGCGGGCGAGACCTGCGTGGTCACGCGCATCGGCGGCGGCGCGGCGGGGCACTCGGGCGCCGCGGCGCAGGCGGGGCACGCGGGGCACTCGTGCGACTCGTGCGGGGTGGCCTGGAGGTTCTGCTCGCCCATCTGCTGCGCGAGGGCGCGCGCGCGGGCCTGGAGGTCGGCCTCGGGCGCGGGGTTGGTCATCGCGAGGAGGTCGCGGAGCTGTTGGAGCGCGCCCTGCGGATCGCCCGCGCGCATGCGCGCCTCGGCGGCGTTGTAGAGCGTGAAGGGGTGAGGCCGGATGCGGAACGAGCGTTCGAACGCGACGGTCGCCTCGGGGAACTGCCGCCGTTGAAAGAACTGGAGCCCCTCGCGGTACCGTGCGCGCGCCTCCTCGACGCGCGCGGGGTCTTCGGCGGGAGCGGGCTGACAGAGCGCGGTCGAGGTCGCGGCGAAGGTCGCGAACGACAACGAGAGCGCGAGCGGAATCGAGAGCAGCGTTTGACGCACGGCGCGATGTTCTCTATGCGCCCGTCGAGCGTCAAGGTTGGAGTGTCGTCGCGTCGTGGATCGCGGAGAATAGACGCGATCAGAAGGGGATGTCGGTGATCGGGCCGCGACGCACGCGGGGCGGTCGCGCCGGGCGCGCAGGCTGAGGCGCCGCCACGTGGGCCGCCGCGACGGGGTGCGCGGCGACGGGGCGTGCGGCCGCGGGCTGCGACGAAGGCTGCGGGCGACGCGGGCGATGCGGACGCTCGGGCGCGGCTTCGGGGGCCGCGTTCGAGGCTTGCGCGGCGGGGGGCTCGGGCGTCGGCGCGGGCTGCGCGGCGGGGGGCTCGGGCGTCGGTGCGACGGGCGCCGCGGGAGGCTCGGGCGCGGCGGTCGGCGCGGGGTTGAGCACCTGCGCGACGTTGGGCTCCGGCGTCTGCGCTGCGGTGGGTTGCGGCACTGCGGTGGGCGGCGCTGCGGTGGGCTGCGCTGCGGCGGGCTGTGCTGCGGTGGGCTGCGCTGCGGCGGGCTGTGCGGCCACGGGGGGAGGGGGCACGACCGGCGCGTGCGCGCGGATCGACGCCTGCGCGGCGCTCTGCGTCGCGGTGGAGTTTCGCGATCCGATGGCGACGTAGCCCGCGACGGAGATGAGCACGAGCGAGAGCGCAGAGGCGCCGAGGAGGAGGGCCTTCATCGGCGAGCGCTTGGGCGCGGGGGCGGGCGCCGGGGGCTGCATCTCGGGGGCGGGCGGCATCCCGAAGGCGGGCTGCGGCGCGACGATGCCAGAGACCTGGGGCTGCGGGGCGTAGCCCGGAGGGGGGCCGCCGAAGATGTCGACGGCCTGCGTGGGCGGCGAGTCGCCGAAGCCCGGAGGCGCGTCGTGGTGCATCTCGGGCGCGGGCTGCACCCCGAGGATGGTCTGCGCGCGGTTGGGCGGGAGCGTGGGCTGGTTGTTCGCGCCGGGGCCTCGCGGGGCCATCGTGGGGGCGCGCATCGGCGACGAGGGAGGGCCGTCGGGCACGCGTCCGTCGGCGCCCGCCGCGGGGAGGTTGATGCCCGTGGGGCGACGTCCGGCGAGGGGGAGCGGAGACGACGGCGCGGTCATCTGGATGCCGCCCGGCGCGCGGACCTCGGTCTTGCCCTCTTCGTCGTCATCGTCGAACGACGGGAGGGTGAGGGGGGCCACGGGGGCCGACGGATCAGGGCCTGCGACGATGACGCCCGAGGGAGGCGTGTAGGTCGGCGCGGCCTCCATGATGGTCGCGACGCCCGACGCGGGGGTGTGCATCGGCTCGACGGGCCGCGAGGGCTGCGTCATCGCGGGCGCGGCGCCCGTGGGCGAAGAGAAGTGCGCGATGGCGTCGACCTGCGCGTCGTGGGCGGCCTGGAGGAGCGCGTCGCGCATCTCGAGGGCCGACTGATACCGACGCGTGGGGTCCTTCTGGAGCGCCTTCGCGATGAAGGCTTCGACGGCCTGCGGGAACTCGACGCCCGCGGCCTGCGCGAGCGTCAGCGGCGGCTTCTCGAGCACCGCCTGGAGGAGCTGCACGGTGTCTTCAGCGTCGATGGGACGCTTCGCCGTGAACATCAGAAAGAGCGACACGCCCGCGGAGTAGAGGTCGAGGCGGGGGTCGTTGCCCTTCACCGCGCCGCGGATCTGCTCGGGCGCCATGTAGGCCAGCGTGCCGAGCGTCTGGCCCGCGCGCGTGAGCTCCTGCGACGAGGCCTCGGCGAGCTTCGAGATGCCGAAGTCGAGCACCTTGAGCTTCTCGGCGCCGCCCGTGAGCTTCTCGACGAAGAGGTTGGCGGGCTTGAGGTCGCGGTGGATCACCCCGTTCTCGTGCGCGGCGGCGAGGCCCTCGCAGAGCTGACGCCCGAGGATCATCGCGCGCTGGAGCGGGAGGCGACCGTTGCGCAGCGCCTGCTGCACGGTCTGGCCTTCGAGGTACTCCATCACGAGGACGAGCGTGCCGCTGTCGTCGGTGCCGAGGTCGTAGATGGCCACCACGTGGTCGCTGCGGATGCGCCCCGCGGCCCTCGCCTCACGGCGGAAACGCTCGACGTAGCTCGGGTCGTTCGAGATCTCGGGGTCGAGGATCTTGAGGGCGACGAGGCGTTCGGTCTCCTGGTTCCTGGCGAGGTAGACCGTCGCCATGCCGCCGCGGCCGATGACCTTCTGGATCGTGTACCGACCCATGACCACGGAGCCGGGGTTGAGCGACCGGAGGTTCTGGTTCACGTCGCCCGGGTTGGCACCCTGCGCCCGGAGCATCGAGGTCGTGGGGCGAGGCTTGTAGAGGTTTGCAGCCACGGCGCGAGTCTAACACTCGAATCGAAAGCCCCACCAGTGTTCACGCGCGTTCTGGGCCGGGGAAAATCTTCGTTGTGAACCCAAGGAATTTCCGCGCGCCGCGGCGTCAGGTCTTGTCGACGACGAGCACCTCGCGCGCGGTCGTGCCCGGGGGGATCTCGGGCGTCGCGGGCGACGGCGCGATGGCGGTTTCGAAGCGCACGCTGCGACCGACGACCTCCGCGGGGCCGCGGATGTTCACGAGCACGACGAGGAGGGCGCTGGCGCTCTCCCAGCCCGTCGCGGTGCGCGTGAGCCCGCGGCCCTCGACGAGGTGGAGCCGCTCGGTCGGGTCGTTGAGCGCGGCGCCGCCCGTGGCGGGCGTCACGCGGAAGCTCACGTAGACGTCGGAGGTCGGGGCGGTGAAGCGCACGCGACCGAAGATGTGGTAGCCGCCCTGCGGGCCGTGGATGAGCTCCACGTGGGTGCCCGTCGCGGCGAGGGGCTCCCAGTAGAGCTGGCCGGTGCCGAGCTCCACGCCCGTGACGACGCTCCCGTCGACGGGGGGGACGTCGCCCGGTGGCTTCGTGTCGCCGCAGGCCGCGAGGGCGCAAAGCACAGGAACAACCCGGAGGCCCTGAAGGTTCACGGGCAGAGTCTACCACCGGGGTACAGGCGGCTTCACGGCCCCGCCGCGGGCATAGAGGCACTGTTGACCGGGCGGGTTTCCGCGTGTTAGCAGCGCCGCTCACGTCCGCGGTCTGTCCCGCGGTGGCAGCACGACGACACGCCCGCAAACACGAAACCCGCGCGACAACTCTTCATCGCAGCGCCCCGATGGTCGCACTCGGGGGCGCTGAGCGAGACACCGCCCAAGGCACCGATGATCCCCAACGAAACGTCCCTGTCGAGCGCCCTCCTGGGGCGTCCGTTCGTCCACCTCATCGCGCAGGTGGGAGCCTCGCCCGAGGGCCACGCGCCTGCGGCTCGCGGTGGAGCCGCCCCCGGCGCGGCGCCGTCGCCCTTTGGGAGCATGGTCCCGCTGCTGCTCTTCGGCGTGATCTTCTATCTCATGGTGTTTCGCCCCATGAGCAAGCAGCGCAAGGACCAGGAGGAGATGAACAAGTCGCTCCGCAAGGGCGACAAGGTCGTCACGCGCGGCGGCGTCATCGGCACGGTGACGGGCATCGACGACCAGGAGGTCGTCCTCGAGGTGGCCGAGAAGGTGCGGATGAAGTTCACCCGCGCGTCCATCGAAACGAAGTACGAGAAGCCCGCGGAGAAGTCCGTGGAGAGCTCCACGTCGACGGCCTCGGCCGAGAAGAAGTCCTGAAGGGGAGGAGCGGCCGATGAACCGTGGCTGGTACTGGCGGCTCGGTCTCGTCCTGGCGTCCATCGTGGCGTCGTTCGTGATCCTGTGGCCCAACATTCCTGGACTCGCGACGCCCTGGGCGAAGGCGAAGATCCCCTTCCGTCTCAACGAAGGCCTCGACATCCGAGGCGGCGCGCGGCTCTCCTACGACGTGCAGATCGGGCAGGCCATCGGCGAGCGCCGCAACCGCCAGATCGAAGACGTCCGCGAGCAGCTCGCGCGCGACTTCCGCATCCACCGCGGGCAGGACCGCCTCACGCCCGACGAGGTCACCCAGCTCGCGCGCCGCGTGGCCCTCACGGCCCTCCCGAACAACCGTCAGTTCAACGTCCGCTTCACCGACGCGGCCGACGTCTCGAAGATCTCGACGGACTTCCTCTCGCGTCGCGGCCTCGTGCGCGTGACCGGCTCGGGCAACACCGTGACGCTCAGCCTCCGCCAGGAGGAGGTCTCGCAGCTCGAAGACACGGCCGTCCGTCAGGCCGTCGAGACCATCTCGAACCGCGTCGACGAGCTCGCCATCAAGGAGACCTCGATCACCGCGCGCGGCGAGACCATCGTCGTCGAGGTGCCCGGTCAGAACCAGGCCGAGTTCGATCGCATCCGCGACATCATCCGTCGCACGGCGCGCCTCGAGTTCAAGATCCTCGACGACGAGAGCACCATCCTCCAGGACCTCACGTCGGGTCACGTTCCCTCGGGCGTCACGCCCCCCACCGAGGGCGCCACGCCTCCCGCGCTCCCCGCGGGCATCACCATCCAGACCGAGTCGACCACGGCGGGCCGCGGTCGCAGCGTGATGGCGTCGTACCTCGTCTCCACGGGCGCCGACGCGCGGCAGAAGCTCCAGACCTACGTCGACGCGCTGCGGCCCTTCATCCCCGAGGGGCGTCAGCTCCTCATGGGCAAGGCTGACCGCAACGCCGACGCGCCGCCGGGCTCGCCCGAGTCGTGGCGCACGTACACGGTCTTCTCCGTCGCGCAGGTCGACGGCTCGATGATCTCTGACGCGCAGGTGGCCCTCGACCCGCAGGACAACCACCCCTACGTGCAGCTCCAGTTCAACCGCCGCGGCGCCGAGGTCTTCGACCGCGTCACGAACGAGAACGTCAAGAAGCGCTTCGCGATCGTGCTCGACGAGCGCGTGAACTCCGCCCCCGTGATCCGTCAGCGCATCTCGGGCGGCAACGCGTCGATCACCCTCGGCGCGGACGACCCCCGCGCGCTCCTCCGTGAGGCCAACGAGCTCATGGTGGTGCTCCGCGCGGGCGCGCTCCCGGCGCCGCTCTCCGAGGGCAAGCAGGACTACATCGGCCCGACGCTCGGGTCTGACACCATCCGCAACGCGCAGCGCGCGATGCTCGTGGGCATCGGCCTCGTGCTCGCGTTCATGGCGGTCTACTACGGCGCGGCGGGCTGGATCGCGAACTCCGCGGTGCTCGTCAACCTCCTGCTCCAGCTCTCGGCGCTCGCGCTCTTCGGCGCGACGATCACGCTGCCGGGGCTCGCGGGGCTCGCGCTCACCGTGGGCATGAGCGTCGACAACAACGTGCTCATCAACGAGCGCATCCGCGAGGAGCTCCATTCGGGCAAGTCGATCAGGGCCTCCGTCGACGCGGGGTACAACCACGCGTTCACGGCCATCTTCGACGGCCACATCACGACGTTCATCTCGGGCATCGTGCTGCTCCAGTACGGCACCGGGCCCGTGAAGGGCTTCGCCGTCACCCTCCTCATCGGAATCATCGCCAACCTGTTCACCGGCGTCTTCGCGACGCGCGTGGTCTTCGACTGGCTGGTCAAGGGCCTCAAGGTGAAGTCCCTCCTCGGCGTCGGCGCGCGGAAGGCTGCGTAGAGGCTCCACGATGGAAATCAATACACAGCACCGCATCTATGACTTCATGTCGATCCGGAAGTACTGGATCGCCTTCTCGATCATCGCCGCGGTCATCTCTGCGATCCTCATCTGGAAGCCCGGCCCCCGGTACGGCATCGACTTCCTCGGCGGCACCGAGCTCACGGTGCAGTTCAACGGCCCCGTCTCGACCGACGACATCCGTCACGCGCTCGAGCGCATGGGCAACGACCGCCCCGAGGTGGTGCCCACGCAGAACTCCGCGCGGCCCAACGAGTACATCATCCGCGTCGAGAAGACCCAGTCGCTCTCGAACGTCGAGCGCGACTCGATCAAGCGCGAGGTCGAGCGTCGCCTCACGGCCTCGCCCGACCGCGGCTCCCTCGGTGACTTTCGCCTCTCGCCCGGCGGCGACCACCTCGTCGTGCAGATCAACGGCGGCAACATGACCGCCACCGACGTGGCGAGCCTGCTGCGAGACTCGGGCGCCAATGTGCGCGGCGACGCGGCGATCCAGATGGGCGCGCGCGACGACCACCGCTGGCAGGTGCCGCTCATCGGCGTCGGCGACCGGATCTTCCGCCAGCTCACGGGCTCGCGCGATCAGGGCGGCGTCGGCGTCGACGGCCGCCTCAACGCGAGCGTCTGGGTGTCTCCCAAGGCCGGCAAGGAGCTCCGCGACGCGGCCGTGCGCGCGGTGGCCTACTCGATCGTGTTCATCATGATCTACGTGGCCTTCCGCTTCGACCTGCGCTTCGCGCCGGGCGGCATCCTCGCCCTCACGCACGACGCCCTGGTGACCCTCGGCTTCTTCGTCATCACCCGCAAGGAGGTCACCATCTCGACGGTGGCGGCCATTCTCACCGTGGTGGGCTACTCGATGAACGACACGATCATCGTGTACGACCGCATCCGAGAGAACCTCGCGCGCAAGCGCAACGCGCGCATGCTCGACGTGATCAACATCTCGGTGAGCGAGATGCTCTCTCGAACGATCCTCACGTCGACGACGGTGGTGCTCTCCGTCGCGGCCTTCGCGGTCATCGGCACGGGCGTGATCCGCGACTTCGCGTGGGCCATGATCGTCGGCGTCGTGGCGGGCACCTACAGCTCGATCTACGTGGCCGCGCCGCTCACCGAGTGGATCGACTCGCGCTTCTTCCACAACCCGCAGGCGCAGGGCGACGTCGCCGTGACGCCCGCGACCCCGACGGCCTCCAGCGACTCTCCCGCCTCGGGCGAGAGCGCCTGAGACCCGCAGCGCCCGCGCGTCGCCGCGGAGCGCACGATCACTCCCCACAGATCTGATGCACTGAATGCGACGCGGACCGCTCGCATCCACCTGATTCCCGTACGCGTTGGAGGAGAACGATGGAACCCGTAGACACGCTCAAGACCTCGGTGCGCGAACACTGGGAGGCCGAGACCTGCGGCACGCGCGGCGTCGACGGCGAGGACCGCAAGGCCTTCTTCGACCAGATCGAGCGCGAGCGCTACGAGTGGGAGCCCTACATCAAGCCCTTCGCCCGCTTCGAACGCGGCCGCGGCAAGCGCGTGCTCGAGGTGGGCGTCGGCGCGGGCACCGACTTCATCAACTGGGTGCGCAACGGCGCCGTCGCGACGGGCGTCGACCTCACCGAGCGCGGCGTCGAGCTCACGAAGGAGCGCGTCGCCCTCGAAGGCTTCACCGCCGACGTGCAGCGCGCCGACGCCGAGAAGCTCCCCTTCGCCGACGAGAGCTTCGACATCGTGTACTCGTACGGCGTGCTGCACCACAGCCCCCACACGGTGCGCGCGATCAGCGAGGTGTACCGCGTGCTCAAGCCCGGCGGCACCGCGCTCATCATGGTCTATCACCTCGAGTCGTGGACCACGCTCATGCTCTGGGCGCTGCACTGCGCGCTCAAGGGCCAGCCGTGGAAGTCGCCGCGCTGGGCCGTGTACCAGTACCTCGAGAGCCCCGGCACGAAGGTCTACACCGTCGAGGAGGCCCGCACGCTCTTCGGCGACTTTTCGAAGGCCGACGTGTGGACGCAGCTCGCGTTCGGCGACCTGCTGAAGTTCCGCCTGTCAGACAAGTACAAGCACCCGCTGCACAAGGCGCTCTTCGCGCTCTATCCGCGGTGGCTCGTGCGCGCGCTCGGCGACCGCTTCGGGCTCTGCCTCTTCATCGAAGCGGTCAAGTAGCGCGGCATCTCCTCCGCGAAGGCGAAGCCCTGTCGCAGCGTCGCGCTTCAGGAGTTGTTTCGAGAAATCGTCGCGAGGCGGCGCGCCCACCCGGCGCCCGAGATGACCCTCGAGTCGCTCAGCACTCGCATCACGAGCGCGGGCATCACGACGTAATACAGGATCTGAACGAGCACGACGCTGAGCTCCGCGCGGATGTACTGCGTCGACTGGACGGAGATCATCAGCATGAGCATGTAGCGCCAGAGCACGGCATGACCGTTCGCGCCTGCCATCCCCCAGCGCACCACGCCGCCGAAGATGAGGCCGAGCACGCCCGCCAGCCCGATGACGCCGAGCGTGCCGCCGATGAAGTAACCGTCGCCCACCATCGTGCCTGCGACGCCCGAGGCGTAGCGCCCGTAGCCGATGAGCTCGTTCGAGAGGAAGTCGGCCGTGTTGACGATGCGCATCTTCTCGGGCGCGAGCTGCGCAGGTAGGAGCTGCAGGAGCTGCTCGCCGAAGTACTCGATGCCCTTGTATTCGCGGCCGTGGTTCACGAGAAAGATGCAGTACGCCTCCTTGGTGAGCATGGTGGCGTCCTCGCTCATCTTGGTGTCGGGGGCTGCGTTGATGTCGCGCATCGAGGACTCGAAGCCGGCCTGAAAGCCCTCCTGCTGGTGGCCTCGGAAGAAGCCGTAGAAGTCGAACGCCTGGAGCGCGACTGCCATGAGCGGCGTGAGACGCCACCAGCGGAAGGGGCCCGCGAGAGCGTCGGCGATCATGAACGCGAGGAGAAACGGGTAGATCGTTCCCGAGCGGCTACCGCTGCCGAGGAGCAGCAGCACGGGCACCTGCGCGAAGATCGCGGCGACGCGGAGCCAGCGCTTCTGAGACACGTACTTCGACATCAGGACGCCGTACCCGAGCCCCAACGCCATCAGGGGGAAGTACCAGACCTTCGAAATCACCTGCGTGAGGAAGTAGCTCGCTCCGCCTTCGGCGCGCGACACGAAGAGCGTGTCTGCCTCGGCTGCGACGGCCTCTCCGTAGCTCGCCGAGGGGAGGATGCTTCCCGTCGTCACGATGCGTTCGATCACCGTGCTCACGTAGGGCGCAAGGCCGAGGACGATGAACCACGACACCGGGAGGCGCGGCTGATCGTTGGCGGTGAAGATGGGCAGCGCTACGCGGCGCGGCGCGATGAGCAGGTAGGCCGCGAAGAAGGCACCAATGAAATAGCAGTGCTGAAGCTGCACCTCGGTGACGATCGACGCGTCGAGGATGATCGTCGAGGATGACTCGTAGATCATCCGGTAGCCCTCGAGCCAGGTGAACGTCGGCTTGACGAAGTAGTAGAACATCCAGCCGACCATCGTGAGCGCCGGGTTCGACAGGCGGAGCGTGCCGAGCGGGTCTCGGGTGGTGAGCGCCACGACGGCCATCGTCAGGATGCCGAGCTCGGCGAACACCGAGGGCAGCACGTCCACGCGCTCGGGGACCGCAACCTTCCACGCCCACGCGCTGAGGACCACGAAGAGGAACGCCTCGCCCGCGATGATTCGCGCCCGGTCGCGACGAGAGCCTTGATCCAACGGCGCGTCGACGGTCATGGTCATGAGGTCGGTGTCGCGGCGCGCGCGGAAGGTGTAGGGCTCACGATCTCGTGGGTTGCAGCGCGCGGGGCGTGGATTCAGCCGCGTCCGTGCCTCGCGTCTTACTCTGGTGCGCGCGTCGGGTCCATCCCCCCGATGGTGCAGTGCGCGTCGTCGCGCCTCGATTCGCGTCGCCGTTGAATCTCGCGCAGGGACGTTGGCAACATAGGACCGGATCGGTCACCCGGTGGGTGGGCCGTCGAGGTGGTGGCGCGATGAAATCATGGATTCAGCTCGCAGTGATCGCAGGGGGAGTGGGCGCCGTAGGGTGCTGCTCCGAGGCTTCGGGCACCCGGGGCGACGCGGCGTCTGACGTCGTGGTCGGCGACGCCAGCACGCCTTCGGATGTGAGCTCCGACGTCGACGCGTCGACGCCCGACGTGAGCCGCCCCGACGTCACGTCGGATGTCTCACCCGATACCGACGCGGGCGATGTCACCGACGCGGGCGACGTCACCGACGCGGGCGACGCGACGCCGACGCCCTGCGCGCCGTGTACGGGCGACGGCTGTACCGTCGTCGAGGTCACGACGGGGTCGAGCTACTCGTGCGCGCGCCGCGCGTCGGGGTCGGTGCTCTGCTGGGGCGCCAACGCGTACGGCACGCTCGGCAACGGGACGACCACGGCGTCGTCGCGGCCCGTCGAGGTGCTCGGCGTGTGTGACGCGGTCGAGGTCGAGGCGGGCTCGAACGCGGCCTGCGTGCGGCGCCGCTCGGGGCAGGTGTCGTGCTGGGGCGCGAACATCTCGGGCGTGCTCGGCATCGGTCGCACCTTCGAGGAGCTCAACTTCGCGTCGACGCCGCGCGACGTCGCGGGCATCAACGACGCCACCTCGATCGACGGCGGGGCGGGTTTCTTCTGCGTGATTCGCTCGGGCGGAGCCGTGTCGTGCTGGGGCACGAACGGCAACGGACAGCTCGGGCTCGGCGCCACCGGCGACGCGCATACGTCTCCCGTGGCGCTGCCGGGCATCGTTGACGCGACGCGCCTCACCGCCGCGCAGAGCGGCTGCGCCCTTCGCACGAGCGGGCAGATCGTGTGCTGGGGCAGAAACTTCCGCGGGCGTCACGGTACGGGCGACGAGACCGACCATTTCTCGCCCACGCCCGTCGTGGGGATCACCAACGCGACCAGCGTCGCCATCGGCGTCTGGCACGGGTGCGCGCTGCGCTCCGACGGAATGGTCTCGTGCTGGGGCGACAACGCCCTCGGCACCCTCGCGTCGGCTCCGTCACCCGTGGCGGTCACAACGCCCGTCGCGGTGGCAGGCGTCGCGGGCGCCTCGCAGATCGAGGTCGGCTACCGCCACACCTGCGCGCTCCTCGGCGACGGCAGCGTGACGTGCTGGGGCAAGAACGACCTCGGCGAACTCGGTCGCGGAACGCCCTCGCCCTTCGAAGCCACCCCGGCGGCCGTGATGGGCCTCAGCGGCGTAACGCAGATCACCGCGCACAGCCCCAACGACGTTCCCCTCGAAGGCGGACACACCTGCGCGCTGCGCCGTGACGGCTCGGTGATGTGCTGGGGTCGCAACGACCTCGGCCAGCTCGGTGACGGCACCACCATGACCCGCCCCGCCCCCGTCGCCGTTCGATTCTGACCGCGCGCGAAGCTACCGCGTCACCGCGGGCGACCGCTCACAAACACGCACCCAGCCCGGGAGTCGAGGCTCCCACCGCCAGCCCGCAGGAGCCCGCGGAGAGGCGGCGTTCCACTCCGTGGTGAGCAGACGGCCCACGGGGTCCATCGGGCAATGTCGAAACTGGAAGTACGGCGGCTCGGGCACCGCGACGAGGTCGGGGTCGTCGAGCATCTCTCCGATGTGGGGGCACGCGCGATCGTCGAAGCTCACCCTGCGCGACGTGCCTGAGAGGGCCGTCGTCCTGCCATCGAACGACACGACACGCAGCCTCGCGTCGTAGGCGAAGCGCGCCTGCACCTCGGTGAACCCCAGCGAGGGCGCGACGCCGTTGCGGCAGCACCCACCCCCGCACACGAGCCGCAGGGTCTCGTCGGTGGTCGCGCGACGGTTCGCCCTCGCCGCTTCGAGCGACGCGAAGTCGGCGCCTCCGTGGCGCTGCGTCGTGTCGAGCAGGCGCAAGGTCGTCTCGGCGCCGACGAGGCCGAGGTGCATCAGGGCGCCCGCGATGAAGACCAGCGCGCGCAGTCGCGGCCTCGCGGCGAGGCGCTCCCACGCGGGGGCGAGGCCCGCGGCGGCGAGCGCGCAGACGAGCGCGAAGAGCCACTGGGTCAACCGTCCAACGTGGCCCGCGCCGGTGATGAGCGTGTAGAGCACGAGCCCACCCGCGAGCGCGGCGAGCATCGCGCGGCGGGCGAGGCGAGCGGATTCCTCGGGCGGCGTGCGCCGCGCGCCGACGAGGGCGAGCGCGGTGATCGGGGCGTAGATCACGAAGCGCGAGAGCGTGCCGAGGTACACCCACAGCGGCCCGAGGTGCAGCGACGTCGCGTCGCGGCGCGCGGTCATCACGCGAGAGAGGCCGGAGCCGGGCGTCCAGTGTCCGGTGATCGCGTGGTGCTTGAGCAGCATCGGTGTCATCACCACGAGCGCCGCAGCGCCCACCGCCGCGCAGTCGATGACCGACCGGGGGATGGGCGACGCAGAGGCGCCCGTGCGCGCTTCGGCGCGTCGCGTGAGGGCGTCGACGAGGGGGACGACGCCGAGCAGTGCGCCTTCGGGGCGGAGCAGCGCTGCGAGCCCGAGGGTCACGCCGAGGCCCGCGAGCGTGGCGGCGGAGCGGGGCGCGCGCGCAGAGGCCGCCCAGCGGTCGATGAAGAGCAACGCCGCGGCGGCGAACACGATGTTCTCCATGCCGAGCACGGCGTTGTAGGTGACCGCGGGGATCGACACGAAGACCACCGCACCGAGGAGCGCCGCGAGGCGCATGGCGCCCAGTCGCAGCGCGAGCGAGCGGACCAGCGCGCCCGTCGCGAGGAGCCCCGCGAGGTCGATGAGCGGCACCGCGCGAAGCATCAGCCCGTGGCCGCCGAGACGGAGGAGCGTCGCTTCGAGGGCCGTCCACGCGAACGACGTGGTGCCCGAGCTCACCTCACCGGGGTTGAACTCGAACCACCGCCCCGCGGCGGCCTGCTCGGCGATGATGACGTGGATCAGCGCGTCGCCCGAGAAGTATCCGAGGCGCGGCGCGAGGTTGACCACCGCGATGAGGGTGAGCGCGAGTCCGAGGGCGAGCGCAGCAGATCGGGCGCGCGGCGGGAGGGGGGCGGTATCCTGGAGAGGGGAGCCGGGCATCGGAGGGCGGGCCGGGTCTAGCATTCCCGGGCCTTGTGGCGAAACCCCGTCGGGGCATTCAGGGGTGCTGATCGAAAATGCTCGGAACGCTCGGGCGCGCCACCGAATCGGGGCGCGTGGAGACGGAGGTCGGCGCTTTGCTAGTAGAGCTTGAACTCGACGGAGATGAGATAGCTGAGCGTGGAGCTCGTGTAGTTGTAGACCTTCGGGCTGAAGGAGCCGGGGATGAACTGAATCACCAGCCCGCTGCCCCCAGAGTCGTGGCAGCCCGCGGTCCCAGAGATCTTCTGAAGCCCACCCGTGGGCGGCGCGCCAGAAGACTCGCGTACAGCGAGGAACGTGCCTCCCTCCATCGTCGCGACCTGCGAGTTGGGATTGCCAGTCGGAGCGCCGTGCGCCACGACCGTGATGATCGCGCACTCCCAGTTCCAGGAGTTTCCTGCGTACAGAACAGGAATCTCGAAGAGCCATGAGGGGGACGTGCTCAGATAGGGACCCAGCGTGCCTGAATACCGCTGAACCCGTGCGTCCCAGTCGGTCGACGGAGCGGCGAGCCCGACGGAGGTATTCGCTACGGTCTTGTTCATGTAGCGAGCAGACGGAGACGCGCGTCGACAAGGCACATTCGATGTGGAGCTGACGCTGTCCCAATTCGGGTGGACAGGCTGCGGGGCGGCGGAAACGAGCACCAGCCCCTCGGTGACGACTGCGCCGCCCTGCGTGTCGCTATTCCTGCCGGAGATCATGCAGTTGACCAGCTCGATCTCCCCGCACGTCCCATCGGCGTTGAGCGCTTCCCGATACGGTGACGGGAAGACGCACGCGAGGACCGTGAGCTGCTGAACGTATCGAAAGTACATTCCATCAGGATCGTTCGCGCCGGATACCCCCGATTGGCCGATCGCGCACATGATGTTCTCAAGCATCAGGTTGTTGACAGAGACTGCGCGAGGAGGGGAGGCGCCATATACCTCATTGGACGAGGGATCGTAGGGAGCCACGAAGACGGAATGGCCCGCACCGGGGAGGCCATCCGAGTTGCCGTGCAGGCGCTCGACGCGAAAATCTCTGAACACGATGTTCGCGTGTGTCACGCTCGTCAGGTTGCCCTTGTCGGTGTTCCACAGCAGGCCGTACTTCCCTTGAGACGACCCCCCGTTTTCGATGACGAGGTTTGTGACGTGGATGCCCTTGTCGATGAAAATTGCGGCGCCAGACGCCTCGCTCACCCCGAGGTTCAGGTCCTGAATGTGCGTGACATCGAGCGACAGGCCGAGATCCGACGCCGTAGAGAACGCGGGGCCGATGGAGATCGGACGGTCGGCGGTCGCGTAGAGCTTGCGAAGGCGCAGCCCCTGTCCGCCGAGGATCTCGACGCCGATGCTGGGGTTCTGCGAGGCGTTGCTCGATGTGGTCCAGGAACCGCCCACCTCGATGTTCTCGAGCAGGAAGTCGTCCGTGTTCACGATCTTGACCGCGGTCTTGCGAGCCCCGGCGGCTCCCGTGAAACACAGATTGCGCATGGAACAGCCGAGGAGTCGCGCTGTGTTCGCACCCGAATCAAACACAAATGCCGCCGCATCGTTTGCGGGACCGAAGGTGATCTGGCTCGTTCCAACCGCGTCACCGACGATGCTGACGAAGGGGCTGCTGATGAGCACCGCGGTGTCGTTCACCGTCGATTGAATGCCGTAGTTCCCTGCGGGCACGGAGATCACAGCGCCGTGCGGGCTGATGTTCGAATTGCACGCTGCCGCCGCCGCCGCGCGGAAGGCAGGGGCCCAGTCGTTGTTCGTGACCTTGCCCGCGAACCATTGAACGTTGATGGGACCGGAGAAGAGCCGACGCCAGTACCCCGCGTGGACGTTCGAATAGACGATGATCCCGAGGTCTTCAGGGAACCCGCTGACACCGCCGTCCGCCAGCGAGGCGTTCATCCACACGTAGACCCCGGCCTCCCCGTCGAGCGGGTTGTTCGTCCCGTAGACCACCGCGAAGGCAAGAGCAGGAGAAGAAGGGGGGCCGCCCGAGAACGTTACCCCTCTCAGATCGGACGCGTTGTCGACCCAGAAGGTCGGCCCTCCGGGCCGCTCGATCGCCTGCCGCGCCTGGGAGAACGGAAGCTCCGACGCCTCCGAGTCGCAGCCGGTCATCAGCGCTCCACCTCCGAGGAGCGCGAGCACCCCCGCGAGGCCGCGGCGACCGCGGTCAATGGCGCTGTCATCACCCGTGTGCGCGTGCGTCGTCGCCAGATCGTCTTTCATCTCAACCTCCGAATTGATTCCCCTGTGACTCAAGTGAGCCACGGTGCCACCATACCGATGTCGTGAATGGTGTCGAGCGAAAAAAATGCCGGGTTGAGTGTCGCTACGAGGACGTGTGCGCACAAATAGACCGACTGGAGAGCGCCCATTACCGACAACGCCGCGCTCCCCAGACATTCGTTGATCGGAGCGCGCGGGTCAGCCATTACCCGGGGATGCATCCCGTGCGGGCGACAGTGGTCTGCTTCATCTCGATCGGCGGCGGAACCCGTCACGTCGAAGCGGACGCGAATTGCGCTTCCATTCCCCTGCGCGCCATGCGATGCCTGAAGAGACATGGACGCTCCCCTCTTTGACCCGAGCGCGTATCACCGCGCTCCCGTGCTGACGATCGCCACGGCGATCGCCCTGGTCGATGGCCTCGCCATCGTCTCGTCCAAGACCGCGCCGCCGCTCGCGCGCAAGACCCTCCAGAAGCTCAAGGAGCTCCGAACGCGGATCGCGAACGAGCTCAGCGCGCGGCGCAAGGGGCCGACCCCCGAGCGCTCCTCCCAGGAGATCGATCAGATCGCAGACCGCGCGTGGCGCGCCGTTCGGAGCTACCTCTCGGGCTACCTCGACCTCGCACCCGCGTTCGCGCCCGAGCAGGCGATCGCGACGCGCCTCGACGCGATGCTCTTCGGCGAGGGCGGCCTCGCGTTCACCTCGCTCCGCTACGTCGAGCAGCGCGCCGAGATGCACGACCGCCTCGACGCCCTCGCCGCCGACGGCCTTGTCGACGCGCTCACCCGCATCGTTGGCGACGCGTGCATGAAGAACCTCCGCGCCGCCGTCAAAGACTACGATGTGATGGTGCTCGACCTCCTCCGTGAGGTCGGGACCGACGAGACGCAGCTCAACCCGCTGGTGCGCGAGGTGCAGAAGCTCGTCGTCGACTACGCGCGCTTCATCTCCGCCACTGTCGACGACGAAGACCCCGAGACCGTCTCGGCGGCCCTCCAGGCCCTCGCCCCCATCGACAACCTTCGCCGCATGACCCCCGGCCCTTCCGCGAGCGTCGCGAAAGATCCTACGCCCCCCGACCCCTCCCCGGCGCCGCCGTCTCCGACAAAGCCCGACTGACCCTCTGCCCCCCGATGCCACCCGTCGTGAGAGACACTCAACGGGGGGAGGGGAGTACCCCCATCGCGTCTTTCAACACGCCGGACGCGGCCCCCTCCGCGCTGAAGAGCGTCTTGCGTGCGCAGCGCGTCGGGTGGCACCCTCCCTGAACGACGGCGCTTCGAGCGGCACCTCATCCGCCGAGACCTTGCCAGTGGCGCGCGCTGCGCCGCCAGATCGAGCCACAACGCCACCCGCCCCGACTCATCGGGGCGCCCCGAGTCAATGTCCAAGGTCACGCTCAACGCGGTCGCGAACTTCATCGGCAAGATCTGGTCTGCGGCGCTCGGCCTCGCGGTCATCCCGATCTACATCCGCGTGCTCGGCGTCGAGTCGTACGGGCTCGTCGGCGTGTTCGGCTCGCTCCAGGCCATCATGGGCCTGCTCGACCTCGGCATGCAGCCGACGGTCAACCGCGAGCTCGCGCGGCTCTCGGCGCTCCCCCGCGAGGAGTCGGCCGTGCCCATGCGCGAGCTCGTGCGCACCTTCGCGACGGTCTTCGCCTGCGTGGGAATCGTGTCGGGGCTCATCGTGCTCGCGAGCTCCCCGACGCTCGCGACGCACTGGATCCGCGCGGACAGACTGCCCACCGCGACGGTGATCCGCGCCGTGGGGCTCATGGGGGTCATCATCGCGCTCCAGTGGCCGTCGAGCATCTTTCTCGGCGGGCTCATGAGCCTCCAGCGGCAGGTGCTCGCGAACCAGATCCTCATGTTCGTGGGCACGCTGCGCTCCGTGGGCGCGCTGCTCGTGATCAAGTTCGTGTCGCCCACGATCGAGGCGTTCTTTCTCGCGCAGGTGCTGTCGAGCGCGGTGCAGACGACGCTCACGGGCATCGCGCTCACGCGGTCGCTGCCGCCCACGACGGCGCCCGTGCGCTTTCGCTTTCAGGTGCTCCGCGAGCACTGGCGCTTCGCCGCGGGGATGTTCGGGATCTCGGTGCTGTCGGTGATCCTCACGCAGGCCGACAAGATGATCGTGACGGGCTCGCTGAGCCTCAAGCAGGTCGGCTACTACAGCGTCGCCACGGCGGCGGCCAACGCGCTCTTCAACCTCAGCGCCCCCATCGGCGCGGCGTGCTACCCCCGGCTGATCCAGCTCACGGCCGTGGGCGACGAAGACGCGCTGCGCGAGTTCTATCACCGCAGCTGCCAGATCCTCTCTGTGGTCATCATCCCGGTGACTGTGGTGATCTCGGCGTTTTCGTCCGAAGTGCTCTTCGCGTGGACAGGCAATCGCGACACGACGGCCAACGCCCACCTCGTGCTCTCGCTGCTCATCATCGGGACGTGCTGCAACGGGCTCATGAGCCTCCCCGTGTCGCTCCAGATCGCGCACGGGTGGACGCGGCTCATCGTGACGATCAACGTCTTCGCGATCGCGGTGATCGTTCCGTTGGAGTTCTTCGGCGCGCGTCGCTGGGGCGCGCCCGGCGCGGCGGTGGGCTGGCTGGTGGTCAACGCGAGCTATGTGCTCAGCGTCATTCAGCTCATGCACCGCAAGCTGCTGAAGGGAGACCAGCGTCGCTGGTACCTCTCCGACGTGCTGCTCCCGGGCGCCGGAGCGGTCGCGGTGGGCCTCCTCGCGAAGCTCCTTCCTTCGCCGCCGACGCGCGTGGGGTCGCTGGTGTTCGTGGGGGTTGTGTATGCGATCGCGGCGAGCGTCGCGGCGCTCTCGGCGCCCGTGTCTCGCGACGTGATCGCGGGCAGGCTCTTCGGGCGTGCGTCGCCGAGGCAGGCGATTTCGTAGGCACCCGCGGAGCGCGTTGAATGACCGGGTTTTCGAGCGCACCCGAGACGGAGCGAATCATGAGTGGAGATGAACATTCCGCCGCGTCGACGACGAAGGTCTCAGAGGCCGCGAGGCCCGCGACGGCGCGCCCTGCGCTCACCATCGGAATGCCCGTCTACAACGGCGAGAAGTACATCGGCGCGGCGCTCCGCTCGCTCGCGGCGCAGACCTTCGGCGACTACGAGCTGGTGATCTGCGACAACGCGTCGACCGATCGCACGCGGGCCATCTGCGAGGAGCACGCGGCGCGAGATCCCCGCATCCGTTACGTGCGCAGCGAGACCAACCGCGGCGTGCTCGCGAACTTCGACCGCGCGGTGGAGCTCGCCTCCTGCGACCTCTTCATGTGGGCCGCCTCCGACGACCTGTGGGAGCCGCGCTTCGCCGAGCGCATGGTCGGAGCGCTTCGCGCCGAGCCCGACGCGTCGCTGGTCTACTGCGACTACAACTGGGTCGACGACGACGAGAAGGTGCTGCGCCACGGCAAGACGCGCTTCATCGCCAACCGCCCGACGCCCCTCGACCGCGTGCTCACGTTCAACCGCGACAACGCGCGGCTCCACAACCTCTATCTCTACTTCATGTGGCGCAATCCCTTTCTGGTCTATGGGATGTTCCGCACGGCGGCGCTGCGGCGCGTGCTGCCCTTCGAGTACGTGTTCTCGGACGCGCGCCACGCCGACAACCTCTTCATGCTGCGCTTTCTCATGCGCGAGAGGGTCACCGTCGTGAACGAGGTGCTCTTTCACTACCGCGTGAAGAACCGCGCCACGGCCGAGAGCACGGCCAGCTACCAGTCGCCCACGCAGAGCGAGCCCGAGGCCGCGTCGAAGAAGGAGGCCGAGATCGAGCGGACCCTCCTGCGCCGCGTGCTCGCGGTGATCGACGAGGCGCCGCTCACGGGCGTCGAGGCGAAGGTGCTGCGGGGGACGTTCCCGCTGTTGAGCCGCGCGCGCTGCGCTGCGCTCGAGTACGCGGAGCGTCGCGCGAAGCGACGCTGAGCTCAGCGGCCGAAGACCGCGACGGCCGCGCGCCAGGTGTTCACGTGCACCTCGACGACCTTCGAGACGTCGGGCGTGTATCCACCCGCGAGCACCCACATCACCGGAATGCCCTTGCTGCGGCACGTTTCGAACACGTACGCGTCGCGCGCGCGCAGGTCGTCGTGCGTGAGGTCGAGCGGTGAGTACGGATCCTCGCGGTACGGATCAGCGCCCGCTTGAAAGAGCACCACGTGGGGCTTCGCGCGCTCGATCGCCGCGGGGAACGAGCGGCGCAGGTGGTCGAGGTAGACCTCTCCGTTCGAGCCGTTGAGCACCGGGATCGACACGCAGTTCTCGGTGTCGGGCGCTCGCTCCTGCGTCACGTCGCGCACGGCGAGGTTGTTCTTGTAGAAGTTGCCATAGATCGAGAGCTGGTGCGCCCACGGACGCTCGGCCAGGAGATACGCCGTGCCGTTGCCGTAGTGCAGGTCCATGTCGAGCACGAGCGGGCGGAGGTCAGGGTTGCCCTCGGCGCGGAGGCGCTCCATCGCGACGACGAGGCCGTTGAAGGTGCAGTAGCCCTCGCCGCGCGTCTTGTGGCTGTGGTGAAAGCCGCTCGCGATGTTCGCCGAAACGCCTTCTTTCAAGGCCGTTCGCAGCGCCGCGACGCAACCTCCGTTGGTGTGTCGCACCGACTCTGCGAGGGCCGCCGACCAGGGGAACTTCTGCGACTCCGCGAGCGCCTTCGGCTCGCCCGTCGCGATGGCGCGCACGTACTCCTCGGTGTGAACGCGCAGGAGGTCTTCGTCGGTGACGGGGTCGGGCTCGGCGATGCGCGCGCTCGGGTCTTCGGCCTCGATGGCCTCGCGCACGAGGGCGAACTTGCGGATGGGCATGACGTGCTGCCCGAGGTCCGCGAAGTAGCGCGGCGAGTGGTAGAGCTGAATGCTCACGCGAGCTCCTTCGCGACGGTGTCGAAGCGCTCCATCGCCTCGGCGACGTGGCGCGCGCCGAAGACCAGCGCGGGCCTGAAGCGAATGGAGCGATCGCCCGATCCGCCCGCTTCGAGTCCGATCTGTCGCACGCCGTCGAGGATGCGATCTCGCGTGGCCACGTCGCGCACGTCGACGGCGGCGAAGGTGCCTGCGCCGCGGGGCTGCGAGAAGAGTGACGGGTAGCGCGTCGAGAGGTCGGTGAGGCCCGCGACGAGGAGCTCGCCCGTGCGGCGCGTGTGGTCGACGAGGCCGTCGCGCGCGACCACGTCGAGGATCACCTCGGCCTGCGCCGCGCGGAGCGGATCGCCGAGGAAGGTGTTGAAGAGCCGGTACGCTTCGGAGGGCACGAAGTCCGCGCGGAGATGCAGTCCCCCGAGCTGGAACTTCTTCGACCACGTCACCACGTCGGGCGGATCTTCGAGGTGCCACTGGTCGTGGGCCCAGAAGGTTCCCGTGGCGCCGAGCGCGGTCTGCACCTCGTCGACGATGAAGGCCGCTTCGTACTTCGTGAGCAGCGCGCGCAGCGAGCGGAAGAACGCGGGGCTCGCGTGACGGTCTCCGCCCTCGCCCTGAATGGGCTCGACGATGAGACCGGCGATGGTGCCGTGCGCGTCGCGAAGGAGCTTCTCGATGATCTCGAGCGAGCGAGCTTCGGTGGCGCGGTTCTCTTCGACGTGCGCGTCGAGCGGAAAGCGGTTCGCCGGAAAGGGCACCACGGGCCAGTCGAACGCAGGGAAGTCGAGCTTGTGAATCGCCTTGCTGCGCGTGGCCGAGAGGGCGCCGAGGGTGCGGCCGTGAAAGGCTCCCTCGAAGGAGATGATCTTGAGCGCGTTGATGTCGGGCTGACGGTTGAGCATCACCGACGAGAGCTCGTCGGGCGTCCACGTGCGGCTGCCGCGGCGACGGCGGGCCTTCCACGCGAAGGCTGCTTTCAAGGCGTTCTCGACGGCCTCGGCGCCCGTGGTGACGGTCATCACGCGGTCGTGTCCGCGCGGGGCGCAGCGCATGAGCGGGCCCTCGACGAGGTCGACCCACTCGGGCGGAGGCGCGACGCCGAGGGCAGGGCGCCACCCCGCGAGCCACGCGAACTTCTCGCTTCGAAACGCTTCGAGGAGGGCAGGGTGGTTGTACCCGATGGGCACGCAGGCGATGTGTCCGTACACGTCGAGGAGCGTGTTGCCGTCGACGTCGACGGCGTAGTTGCCGAGGCTCCGTCGCGCGTCTTGATAGTAGTGAACCGTGCGTGCGTCCTGGTGCTTGTGGTGACGCGCGCGAAGCTCCTCGGTGCGAGGGCCGGGGACGCGCGTGACCATCGCGGCGCGCGACGGCTCACCGGGGAAGAGGTCTTCGGTCTTCATGGTTTCTCCGAGCCACTTCGAGGGGTAGAGGTGCGTGAGTCCGGCGCGTGCGAGCGGGGCGAGCGATGCCTCCGCGGGCGCGACGGGCGTGGGGTCGATGAGGGCGATGGCGCCGCCGCGCGGATCGAGGCGGTGCGACACGTTGCGGTGCATCGCGTCGATCTGCGGAGCGTCCACGGTGGGCGCGTGAACGGCCGCGAGGGCGTCGAGGAGCGTGCGCGCGCGGCGTGGGTCGATGGTGGTGCGCGACTCGTCGCCGACCTGTCGCACGAGCAGCATCATGGGCACGGGGAGCGCATCGACGCCGAGCGCGGTCACGTCGCGAAAGTCAGGCTGCGCGTAGGGGAGGTGCCACGGAGGGAGGACCCTGAAACCCGCGCGTCCATAGGCGTAGAGGCGCACGAGGGTCTCGGCGCGGTGGGGCTCGAACATCTCCATCTCGGAGAGGAGCGAGCGCTCGGTGACGGTGACGCCGAGCGACTCCGCGTCGAGGCGCGCGTGCGCCGCGGGGAGCGCGCGCAACAGGGCCGCCACGCCCGAGCGACGGAAGTCTGGGAGCACGAGGCTGTGCGACATGAAGCCGACGACGCGTCCGGTCTCGCGGTCGACGGCGCTGAAGTCGTCGCGCACGCCGGCGAGGGCGTTGCCCTCCCACACGAGGCTCATGTGATAGACGACCTGGATGCGGTCCGTGGGCTTCGTGAGCGAACCGCGCAGCCACGCTTCGAGCACGCCGCGCCGCTCGATCTCGCCGGGCGGTCCGAAGACGGCGTCGAGGGTGTCGTAGCCGAGCGCGAAGGCGTCGCCCGAGCGCACCTCCTGTAGCTGAAAGCGCGCGAGCGCGGCGCGGACCTTCTCGGCGTTCTCTCCGGGGGGAATGTCGCCGTCACGAAAGGGCCACGGCTCGGTGGTCGGAGTGATCATCAGAGCGCGGAGGGTACAGAAGGTCCGCGCCGCGTGGCTACGGGCGAACGTAGGTGGCGGACCGCCACCCCTCCGCCACCCCATCCGCCACCCTTTCCGCCACCCCCGCGTTTTGCGTTTCGCTTTAGAACAAGACCTTTCGTGACATGGCACGGGACGCGCTCTCACGGCGCTCCACCATGCCGATCGCGCACGACCACGAGGCCAAGGAGATCCTCGAAACGCTCCTTCATCGCCGCGGCGAGGTGAGGGCCGAAGCGGAGGTCGCGTCGCTGCGATCACAGCGCGCGGACCTGCTCTTCGTACCGCTCGCGAAGCCCCCCGTGTCGAGCCCGTCGCTCGGCGTGCTCGGGCGCATGACGGCCTGCGCGTGCCTGCTCGAACCCTTCAGCGACGCGCCTTCCATAGACGACGTTCGCGAGTGTCTGCGCAAGCTGCTCAACCACCGCCACGCGCGCACGCTCAAGCGTCCCCCGAGGCGTGCGGCGGAGCGCTCGTGGCTGCTCTGCGCGGGGCGTCCATCGGCCGCGCTCGACGCGTTCGGATGCGCTCCGATGGCTGGCTGGCCGAGCGGTTTCTACGAGCTCCGAGGGCTCACGCTCTCGCTCGTCGTGCTCTCGGAGCTGCCCGCGCGACCCGACACGCTCGCGCTGCGGTTGTTGGG
>JBPOHC010000773.1:0-10569 GCA_052035985.1 Myxococcota bacterium
GCCACGTAGAGCATCTTCTCGCTGAGCCTCAGCGTCGGTCCGCCCGCGCGGTGGAGCATGTCGAGCCACACGGGGTTGTCGCTGCGGTCGCCGAGCGCGGCGCTCGCGTCGTCGTTGAACACCGCGACGAGGAGCCAGCGACCGAAGGAGACGAGCGCGTCCTCCATGACGTCGCGGGTCTCTTCGGCGCGCCGTAGGGCCTCGGCGAGCAGCGCGCGCTGCGGCGCGGTGAGGGCGGTCGTCGAGGCAGGGTCGACCTTCGTAATGTCGCGCTCTCGCTTGACGGTCATGCCCCCGACGGTAGGCCACCGCGTCGAGGCCGCGCGAGCGGAAAGCTGCGCCCGTCGAGTTCGCCGCCGAGGCTCTTCGGCGCGATACTCGCGCGATGACAGCCCGCCGCGCGCTGGTCGCCCCGCTCTTGTCGCTCGCGTGCGCCCGCGTCGCCTCCGTCGGGCCCGGCGCAGACGCCGCTCCCTCGGACGCCATCGAGACCCCCGACGCGGCGCCCCCCGACGCGGCGACCTCCGACGCGGCGACCTCCGACGCTGCGCCCCCCGACGCGCCGGTCGCTTGTCGAGCCGTCGGCGCGCGCACCTGCGTCTCTCCTCGCGCTCGCTCGGTGTGCGACGCAGACGGATTCGAGCGCCTGAGCGACTGCCCCGATCGCCCCGCGGCGACGGGCTTCTGCGACGAGGGGACGTGTCGCATCGCCTGCGCGCCCGGAGCCTTCGACTGCGACGACGACGCCGCCAACGGCTGCGAGTCACGCTCGGCCTGCCCCGACGTGATGCTCCGCGGCTTCGGCGGATCGACGGGCTATGGCCCCGACTCGCAGTGCCTCCACGCGAGCGACAACGGATCGTACGCGGGCCCCCTCGGGCGCGATGGAGACGCTCCCGTCGCCGTCGATCTCACCCCCGCGTTCGGTGACCGGCTGAGCCTCTTCAGCGTCCCGCTTCGAGCGGTGTACGTGAACGTCAACGGCAACGTCTCCGTCGGGCGCGCGATCGAAGATCCGACGCCGAGGGCGTTTCCCATCGCGGGGCGGGTGATGATCGCGCCGTGGTGGGCCGACGTCGACACGCGCGGCGGAGGACAGCCCTCGCGCAACAGCGTGTGCTTCGCGCTCCGACCTCGGCGGCTCATCGTGACGTGGCTCCGCGTCGGTCACTTCGACCGCAGCGACGAGCGCTCGAACAGCTTTCAGCTCGTCGTGCGCACCGACCTCGAAGAGTGCCCCACGAATGAGCCCTCCATCGAGTTCCGCTACGCGCGCTGCGAGTGGACCGTCGGCGACCCCTCCGTCGGAGTCGCCGCGCAAGGTGGCTTCGACGTCGGCAACCTGCGGAACTACGTCGCCCTCCCTCAGTCGCGCACCGCGGCCATGGCCGACCTCTGCCGCACGACGAACGTGCCCGGCGGGCCGCCCGGCCTCTTTCGCTTCACGATCCGCGGCAGCGGCTGCCTGGGCAACATCTGACCGAAGCGCTTCCGCGCGCAGGTGGCGACCCGCCACCCCCTCGCCACCCCATCCGCCACCCATTCCGCCACCCCGCGTCTTCGCGAGGCTGCGGTAACAAAGGCACTTCGCATGTTGGCTCGGGGTTCGCACCGGGTGCAACGCATGACGAGAACGCCCTTCGACCACTTCGCCAAGGCGCTGCTGCTCGCGCACGAAGGAGCGCGCGGCCGCGCCGAGACCGAGTTCGAGCTCCCCGGTGAGTCTGTGTTCGTCGACCTCGCCTGGACGCCATCTCGTCGACCTTCGCGCGCCGCTCCTCGTGATGTGCTCGATCGCATGGCCTCGCGCCTCTCGCTCTGGGAGTTCTTCCGCAAGGCGCCCACGGTGAGCGGGCTGCTGGGGTGCGTGCACAAGCTCCACGCGTGGCACGCGCTACGAATGCGTACGGCGTCTTCGCGCCCTCGCGCCCGACCGGCGCTGCCGACGCTCTGGATCGTCTCCGCGGGCGTCCCCCGCTCGGTGCTCCGCGCGGAGGTGTTCGCGCCGATGCGAGGATGGCCCGAGGGGTTCCTCTCGGGCTCACCGTGCGGTCACACGGGGCTTGTGATCGTCTCGCGCGTGCCGCACGGTCGCGACACGTTGCTGCTACGACTGATGGGCGCGGGCGCGACGTTGATGCGGGCGGTCGACGATCTGGCCGCGTTGCCCGCGGATTCCCACGAGCGCATGATCGCGCTACCTCAGCTCCACCACCTCCGCATCGCGAGCCCAGAGGACCTGCCGATGAAGGAATTCGACAAGTTCATGCAGACCACTCAGAAGCTCATCGACGAGCACGAGCAAGCCAGCAAGGAGAAGGCTCGCAACGAGGGACTCCAGCGAGGGCTCGAGCGAGGGCTCGAGCGAGGGCTCGCGCAAGGACTCGCCCTGCTCGTACGGCTGGCGTCACGCAAGCTCGGTCGCACGCTCACCGACGACGAGCGGCGCACGCTCACCGCGAGGCTCGACACGCTCGGGCCCGAGCGCCTCGGCGACGCCGTGCTCGACCTCCCCGCCGACGAGCTCGATCGCTGGATCGCTGACCCTGCCGCGCGCTGAACGAACCGCGCCCCCAGCGCGTCGCGGTCCTTCGCCCCCCACCGACGCATCGACGCATCGATGCGACGCTCACTCGTGGTCGACGACCCCGTCGCGCTCGTACCAGGGCTTCGCCGCCCTCAGCGAGAGCGTGTGCCAGAGCACCATCGCCGCCACGATCAACATCGCGACGATAGGCTCGCGATCGGTGCCCGCACGCTGCGAAGAAGACTCGCCGATGAGGGCGCCTCGTTCGCGCAGCTCCGCGAGTCGGTGATGCGCGACGTGGCGACTCACGAGCTCGCGGACGGGAGGCTCGGGGTGAGTGAGCTCTCGCTCACGCTCGGGTTCAGCGAGTCGAGGGCCTTCGTCCGCGCGTTCAAGCGCTGGACGGGCATCACCCCCGGCGAGTTTCGCGCGCGCCGAGAGCGCGCACGGTGACGCAGCGGCGCAGGCGCGTCCGTTGACCGCATCAGAGCATCGCTGCGAGAGTGTGCCGCGTGCACACGCTCAGCCCCTCTCGACGGCTCTCGCTGACCTTCGCGATCGCGTTCTCGGCGTGCGGCGCGCGCACTCCGCTCGACGTCACCCCCACCGACGCGGCGACCGCTTCAGACGCGTCGGTGCGGTGCAGCTCTCTCTTGCCCGCGGGCGCGGTGCAGTGGCGCACGACGCTCACGCAGCAGCGCGCGCTCTCGGGCCCTCTCGCTGCGTCGGTCGACGACACGACCTACTTCGCGTGGGACCCGGCGTTGGTGGGGCTCCCTCGCATGGGCCCACCGGCGCTCTACGCCCTCGACCGTTGCGGCGGCGTTCGATGGCGCAGCGGCTGGGAGCATTTTCAGAACCGCTCGGTGATGGTTCACGCGCTGATCTCGAACGGCAACCTCATCGTCGGCGACGGTGATCTGCAGTCGTTCGACGCTGCGACGGGGCTCCACCGGTGGACCGTCGACCTCGTCGGACTCGCACACTCGGTGAGCCTCGGTGACGTGTCAGGGAGCAACGCGCTCCGTCGCCTCGTGGCCGATCGGGTCGGCGACGTGTACGCGATGATCCAGTCTCGCGAGCTGCTGGGCGTGGTGCGCGTGAGCTCCGACGGAGTCGCGAGACTCGTCTTTCGCGCGCCGATCAACGCGGGCGTCTCCAACGTGACCGACATGGTGATCGACTCCGCGGGGCACCTGGTCTTCGCGGTCACTGACACCAATGTGAGCCCGGGGCCCGGCGTGCTCTACGCGTTCCGAAGAGACGGTGCGCCCGTCTACGCGCTGCGTCTCCCCGAGGTGAACTACCAAGATCATCTCAGCGTCGGCGACGGCTTCGTGGTGCTCGGAGACACCGGCACTTTCGTGAGCAACGAGGGCCGCGTGCTGCGCTCGCTCGGCGCCTTCACGGGCCCCGCGGCGATCGCGACAGACGGCACGATCTACACGCTACTCCGTCGTTCGGGCGACGACGCGGGGATGCAGTCGTTCGACGCGACGGACGCGCTCCGCTGGTCTGCGCCGCTGCGTGGTGGCTACGCGTTCTCGTACGAGGGAGGCCCCTTGCTCGGCTGGGGCAACGTGTACTCGATGTATTACCGATCGAGCTCCCTCGCTGATGGGGGCGTCGCGAGCGCCGCGGTATTGCAGTCGGTTCACCACTATTTCAGGGCATCAGCGACGTACGAGTTCGCGGGCCAGTGGCAGGGGCGCGCGCTCCTCCTCAGCACCGGCTTCGTGGTGTTCGCGCTGGATGGCTCGGTGCTGTCGGTCTCGACGGGCGGAGACGCCGCGCCCCTCGACGTGTTCTGGGAGACGCCGCACGGCGCGAACGACCAGCGAGGCGCTCCGCACGGGCAGTGACGCGCGACGCTCAGCGGCGCTCGAACGCGAAGGCGACGAAGCACTTCACGAACTCATCGGGCAGCCCTCGCACCTTGTCGTCGACGAGCTTGCCGCTCGCGTCGAAATGGATACGTAATCCAACGCCCCGGTGCCGCCGACGCGCTGTGCGTTCCGGAGGGGAGACCTCTCGCGTAACGGTTGTTTCGCACAACCCTTGCTGTACGGCGACTCATACTCGGGCGTGACCGAGTCCAACGGCCGTCTGCTGCGTGTTCATGTGGCACGCCGCGGCCGTACAGCGATCGCCATCGCGTCGCCGCCACCTCGACTCCATCCGTCGGCGAGTTCGCCCGTCAGCTCGTGTCGTCCCAACGCCTCGCGGGCGCGGTCGAGACTTGCCCCTCACAGCGAGCATCGCCCTCGCGCTCGATGCCCTTCGCATCGCCCAGCGCCCTACGCCGTCGGCGGCGACGACGCGCGGATGGACGTTGAGGTTGAGCGATCCCCCTCTTCGGTGCGCGAAGGTGATCGCGCCCGCCTCGACGCGCAGCGCGTCGGGGCTCGCGACGCCTCTCGCATCGCGATGCCAGCGCCGAAGCTCTTCGACGAACACGCGCGACGTCAACGTGAACCCCGCGGGTCAGACGCAAGGGATGGCGGGCGTCGCGAGGTCTCGCACCAACGCTCCGCCCTCGGCGCAGGTGGCGGTCCGCCACCCCCTCGCCACCCCATCCGCCACCCTTTCCGCCACCCTCGTCTTCGCGTCACACCTACGGACAAGCCATTTCGCGCGTTGGCTCGGGGTTCGCACCGGGCGCAACGCATGACGAGAACGCCCTTCGACCACTTCGCCAAGGCCCTGCTGCTCGCGCACGAAGGTGCGCGCGGCCGCGCCGAGACTGAGTTCGAACTCCCCGGCGAGTCTGTGTTCGTCGACCTCGCCTGGACGCCATCTCGTCGGTCTTCACGTAGCGCTCCCCGCGACGTGCTCGATCGCATGGCCTCGCGCCTCTCGCTCTGGGAGTTCTTCCGCAAGCCGCCCACGGTGAGCGGGCTGCTGGGGTGCGTGCACAAGCTCCACGCGTGGCACGCGCAGCGGATGCGTACGGCCTCATCGCGCCCTCGCGCCCGACCTGCGCTGCCGACGCTCTGGATCGTCTCCGCGGGCGTCCCCCGCTCGGTGCTCCGCGCGGAGGTGTTCGCGCCGATGCGGGGATGGCCCGAGGGGTTCCTCTCGGGCTCACCGTGCGGTCACACGGGGCTTGTGATCGTCCCGCGCGTGCCGCACGGACGCGAGACGTTGCTGCTACGGCTGATGGGCGCGGGCGCGACGTTGATGCGCGCGGTCGACGATCTGGCCGCGTTGCCCGCGGATTCCCACGAGCGCATGATCGCGCTGCCTCAGCTCCACCATCTCCGCATCGCGAGCCCAGAGGACCTGCCGATGAAGGAATTCGACAAGTTCATGCAGACCACCCAGAAGCTCATCGACGAGCACGAGCAAGCCAGCAAGGAGAAGGCCCGCAACGAGGGACTCGAACGAGGACTCACGCAAGGACTCGCCCCGCTCGTACGGCAGGCGTCACGCAAGCTCGGTCGCGCGCTCACGGATGACGAGCGGCGTTCGCTCACCGCGAGGCTCGACACGCTTGGCCCCGAGCGCCTCGGCGACGCCGTGCTCGACCTCTCCGCCGACGAGCTCGATCGCTGGATCTCTGATCCGGCCGCGCGCTGAACAAACCGCTCCCCTGCGACCGTGACCAGCATGAAGTCACCCTCGCGCGTGCTCTCGTAGGCGTCCCCGTTGACGCGCACGCGCACTGCCGCGCCCGAGGGGAGTGCAACATCGGCCGCGCCATCGCCGTGTCGGTCGCCCCGTGTGTCATCAACGCGCTCGGCGACGAGATCCCGGACGACGACGCTCGCCACCGCGGAGCGCGGCGAGCGCGTGCAAGGTTCCGCCGAGGCTCGAATCACACGCGGCCCATTGGATGTCTCGCCGCGCGCCGGTAATAGTCGTCGTCTTCGCGCGATCGAACCCGCGTGGAGCAACACCCCCGACGAGGCCACGCATGGAGGTCACGACACCGCTTCACGAACGCACGCGCTGGCTCTCCGTCGCCGCCGCGCTCGCCTTCACGGCGCTCGCTTCGCGCGCGGTACACCTCGTCGTCACGCAGCCCCCGAACGCGCAGGCGCACCCCCGCGCGACGCGTTCGACGAGCGAGCGCGGACGCATCCTCGCCGGTGACGGGACCGTGCTCGCAGAGAGCGTCACGGGCCGCGAGGTCGACGTGGCGCCCGCGGAGCTCATGCGCGCGCCGTGGGCCATCGACCGCCTCGCGGCGATGCTCGGGTACAACGACACGGTCACCCTCCAGGGCGAGGTGATGCGCGCCGCCGCGCGGGGGACGCGCGTGCTCCGCGTGCGACGCAACGTCGACGAGGCCGTGGCCGCGCGCATTCGAACGGAGCGCCGCGAGCTGCCCGGCGTGTGGATCACGGAGGTTCCCCGGCGGCGCTATCCGCAGGGGGAGCTCATGGCGCACCCCGTGGGCTTCATGGGCGACGTCGACGAGCGCGACCTCGCCGAGCCCGTCGGGTATCACCGCGGAGACCGCGTCGGACGCGCGGGCCTCGAGCGCTCGTGGGAGCACACGCTCCGCGGCGTGTCGACGTACGCGCCCGATCACCGCGGGATGACGCTCGCGACCACGCTCGATCCCGCGATGCAGTCGGCCGCCGCGCGCGCGCTCGGGAGCTACCCCGGCGCCGTGGTGGCGCTCGACCCGCGCGACGGTCGCGTGCTCGCGTATGTGTCACGGCCTCCCATCGACCCGATGCGCTTCGAAGGCGACGCGATCGAGGACTACACCGCGCCGCGCGTCTGGCCCTCGCGCCCGCTGCTCGATCGCGTGTCGGGCGAGACGCGCTCGTGGACGCGGTGGACGGGGCTCATGGACCTCTTCGACGACCTCGCGCTCGAACGCGCGAGCGCCTGCCACACGGGGCCCCTCCGAGGCGACGAGACGAACACGGAGCGATTGGTCCGCGAGCTCGGCTTCGGTCACATGACGGGCGTCGACCTGCGCGACGAGGCCGACGGCGAGGTGCGCCCCGCGCGCGCGCTGACGCCCGAAGAGGCGGCTGACGATCGCGGCACGTTGGTCTACCCCGAGCTCACGGCGACGCCGCTCCAGGTGGCCGTCGCCTTCGCGGCCATCGTGAATGGGGGGGTGCTCTATCAGCCTCGCCTCGTCGATCGCGTGCTCTCACCCGAGGGCGTGATCGTTCACCGCGCGAGCCCCGTCGTGCGCGCGCGCGTCACGATCCCGAGCTGCGCGCGCGCGCACGCGCTCGCCATCCTGGCGCAGGTCGAGGCCCTCGACGTCTCGCACGCGCGGGTCGGCGCGCTCCACGACCCGCATCGGAGCTTCATCGCCCTCACGCCCGCGATCGCGCCCGAGCTCGTCGTCGTCGCGGTCGCGGACGACGGCGGCGTCCCGACGCCCTTCACCGATCCAGCGTCTGCCGCGCTCGCCGTCGTGCGGGTCTGGAACGAACGACACCTCGCCGGAGGACCCCGCCCGTGAACGCCATCTCCCGCCGCATCGACCCGTGGATCGCCGCGTCGACGCTCGCGCTCCTCGCGATGGGCCTCGTGAACCTCCGCGGGCTCGAAGGTCTCGACACCACCCTCCGCGGCGGCTTCGCGCTGCGGCAGTCGCTCTGGGTCGCGATCGGCCTCGGCGCGGGCGCGTGGACGTACCGCCTCGCCCGCCGCGACCGTCACCGCGAGCTCGCGTGGGTGTTCGCGCTCGGCCTCGGCGCGGTGCTCCTGTGCCTCTCGGGCTTTCACGCCGAGATGCGCGGCGTGCGACGCTGGATGCGCCTCGGCCCCATCCTCGTGCAGCCCTCGGAGGCGCTGAAGCTCGGCGTCGTCGCGGCGCTCGCGCGGTGGTTCGGCGACGCGCCCATCGGGACGCGCACCTGGCCGAGAGCCCTGGGCGGCGTGCTCGCGGCGGTGAGCCTCCCGGTGGCCCTCGTGGCCTCGCAGCCCGACCTGGGGACCGCGGCGCTCCTCGTCGCGATCGCGCTCTCGACGCTGCTGGTGACGCCGCGGGCGGCGCGCTCGATGGGCTTCGTGATCGGCACGACGGTGCTCCCCGCGCTGCTGCTCCCCCGGCTCGTGATGCATGAGTATCAGCTCGCGCGGCTGCGCGCCTTTCTCGACCCCGCGCGCTACGCGGCCCTCGCGTGGCAGCCCATGCAGGCCCGCGGCGCCCTCGTCGGCGGGAGATGGTTCGGCGCCGAACAATCGCTCCACGCGCTCAGACATCTGCCCGACGCTCGCACCGACTTCGCGCTCGTGGCGTGGTCGAATCAGCGCGGCGTCGTCGCCCTCGCGCTGGCCTTCGCGGCGTACGCGCTGCTGGTGACGCGCGTCTTCGCCATCGCCCGGCGCGCGACGGAGCGCTACGACCTCGCGCTCGTGACGGGCGTCGGCGCGGTGATCCTGTGGCAGTCGGTGATGAACGCCGCGATGTCGCTGGGGGTGATCCCCGTGGTGGGCGTCGGCGCGCCGCTCTTCGCGTACGGCGGTTCGAACATGGTGCTCTCGCTCGCGGCCATCGGCGCCGCGCTCGGCGTCGGCGCGCGCATCGAGGCCACGCCGAAGGGCCCCGACGCGCCCGGACCCGAGCGGCTCTATCGCGGCGCGGCCTGAGCCTCTCGCTCCGCTCGTAGCAGGGCGTCGAGCGAGAGCGACTGGAGCAGCGCCTTGTTCACGGGGCGCTTGGCGTCCCAGAACACCCGCGCGCGGAGGAACGCCTGCGCGCGCTCGCCGTTGAGCGCGTCGGCGAGGCGCGCTGCGGTGGGCGCGTCGGGGCACGGGAGAAAGTACGACGTGTCGTCGAGCATCGCGGGGCGGTCGTCTTCGGGCCCCACGACGCTGAAGCGCAGGCGCTTGTAGAGCCCGCAGATGGCGACCTTGTAGAGCGCGAAGGAGTAGTCGCCCACGCCGAACATCGCGAAGGGGGGCTGCCCCCGGTAGATGGCGCTCCTGCGCGCGTCGAGGAGGGCGCGGTGCGCGTCGAGGTACGCGCGCGTCAGGGGCGCCGTCGCGCCGAGCTTCGAAGTGTCCTCGCCGAGCGCGCGCTGCGTCACGATCACGTAGCGCCCTCGCGCCTCGCGTCCGTTCGCCACGTCGGAGCCCTTGCGCAGCGGGAACACCCGCTCGGCTTCGAGTTCGACACGCTCGCCGAGGCCGTTCACGTAGCGGTCTCCGTCGCGGCGGAGCTCCATCACGGCGGCGCAGTCGTGTTTGACACCCGAGCGCCACTCGATTTCCGAGCGCCCGGTGAGGTCGCGCGTGCCCGTGAACGCGTCGAGGTCGCTGTAGAGGGCGCCGCCGACCACGCCCATCGCGCGCGCCGGGGAGGCCGCGTCGAGGCCGTCATAGACGGGCCACCGCGGCTCCGAGGGAGCGTCCTCGCGGCTGGTCACCGTGAGCAGCACGGCGTGGACCGAGGCGTCGAAGTGCGCCATCGCGTCGATGCGCCACGTGGCGCCGTCGAGGGGCCAGCGGTTCGCGCTCGCGGACTCGAGGATCCTCCGCGCGACGCTCGACTTGCAGAGCATCGCGAGGGTGAACGCGCGCCCGCGCAGCGCCGCGATGAGCCGCGTGAGCATCCACTCGGAGATGTCGAAGTTGGCCTTGCCGGTGATCGCGTCGAGGCCGCGGTGGCCCTTGAAGTTCGCCTTGTCGGGGAGGTTCCCCGAGCCGAGGGAGCCGAGCGTGGCGGAGGTCACCCACGGGGGGTTGCCGAGCGCGAGGATGGGCTCCGGAAGCGCCCCGAGCGCCGCGCTCCAGTCGAGTTCGAAGAAGTCTCCCTGGTGCAGCTCGGCGCGCGTGCCTGCGAGGTCAGCACGCGCCGTCGCGAGGTGCTCGGCGGAGAGCTCGTAGCCCACCACGCGCGCGTCTCCGAAGGTCGCGAGCGCGGCTCGCACGAAGGCCCCCCGGCCGCACGTCGGCTCGACCACGGAGGCCGGAGAGACACCGCGCGCGCGCAGGAGCCTCGCCACACGCAGCGCCAGCGCGTCGGGGGTCTGCCAGTCGCCGTGTTCGACCCGGCGGGTCGATCGCTCGGCCATGCGCACGGCCTAACACCCCCGCTCCCGCGAGAGCAATCCCAGAGC
>JBPOHC010000584.1:0-21587 GCA_052035985.1 Myxococcota bacterium
GTGACAGGCTGCGGTGCATCGGCCCTCGGTGCGACGGCAGAGACCTGCGTCGCGGTCGTCGTCGCGTTGGCGCCGCGTTGAACGGTGGAGCGAACGATCACGGCCACGGCGACGAGCGCGAACACCACCGCCGCGGCGATGCCGTAGCGGGAGCGCTTCGTCGGCGCGGGCGTCGTCTCGGTCACCGTCGGTCGAAGCGTCGAGCCAGAGCGCTCCGCGACGGGCTCTGCCACGACGGGAGCGGGAGGTGTCGGAGGCAGCGGGGCGTCTGTGTCATCGCCCGCGACGGCCTTCGGGCGCGGCGTGTCGGGCACGTTCGCGAGGAGCTCCGCGAGCAGCTCCGCGGCGCTCGGGTAGCGATCTGCGGGCTTGACCGAGAGGGCCTTCGCGAGCACGGGCTCCCACGCGCCCACGTCGACGCCGAAGCGCGCGGGCGTCGGGCGCAGCGGAGACATCGCCTGGAGGTGCACGTCCATCATGTCGCCGCTGCGGTAGGGGCTGCGGTTGATGAGCAGCTCGACGATCACCATCGCGATCTGGTGCACGTCGGTCCAGGGGCCCGTGCGCGTGCCCGAGATCTGCTCGGGGGCCGCGTAGCGCAGCGAGAACGACACGTGGCTCGACCGCGTCGTGGTCTGCCCCGAGGCCACGGCGCCCTCGTCCGAGCTCATCTCCTTCGCGATGCCGAAATCGAGGATCTTCACCTGCGGCTCGTCGGCCTCCCACGGCGCGTCGGAGCGGCGCGCGACGAGCATCAGGTTGCGCGGCTTGATGTCACGGTGCGCGACCCCCGCGGCGTGGGCCTTCGCGAGCCCCGAGAGCACCGGGCGCAGCATCGCCATGACCTCGCGCGGCGTCCTCCCGGGCTGTCCCCGACGCTCGTGGAGGTCGTCTGCGAGCGCGACCCCCTCGACCCAGTCGAGCACCATCCACGGCGCGACGCCGCCCGTGGGCATCTCCGAGGCGCCGTAGTCGAGCACCTTCACGATGGCCGGGTGATCGAGCCTCGCCACGGTCTCGGCCTCGCTCTGGAACTTCGCGATCACCTCGTTGCGCGCGTCGATCCCGCCGAGCCCCGAGAGCTTGAGCACCTTGATGGCGACGGTCTTCTTCAGAAGGACGTGCACCCCCCGGTACACCACCCCGAAGCCGCCCTCGGCGACGAAGGCGTCGACGCGATACTTCTCGTCGAGGGTGTGGCCGCAGAGCGCGAAGTGATCCGTTGTCATCGCTGAACCGCTTCGTTACGCAGCGGATTCCGCGCGGCCGGAGCAGCTTGCAGAGTGCCCGAGACGCCCTGAAAACACAACGATCGCCGCGCGTCGCCGGTCGGCGCCCGCAGTTGACGCCGATCAAGTGCGCGGTCGTCGAGGCTGGTCCCTTCGAGGGGCCGCATTCGATACGATCGCGCGGAGTTCACCCCTGACATGACCATCCTCCCGCGCGCGGATCTCAAGGTCGGCTTCGCCTGCAACAACCACTGCGTCTTCTGCGCGCAGGGGCACAAGCGCGACGCGTGCGGGGCTCTGAGCCTCGAAGAGCTCATCGCGCGGCTCAAGGAGGTGCGACGGCACACCCGCGGCCTCGTGCTCACGGGCGGAGAGCCCGCGCTCTACAAGAAGATCATCCCCCTGGTGCGCGCCGCGAGGGCGCTCGGGTTCGGACCCATCCAGCTCCAGACCAACGGCAGGATGCTCTCGTATCCGCACGTGATCGCGGCCCTCGTCGAGGCGGGGATCTCCGAGTTCTCGCCGTCGCTCCACGGCTCGACGCCTGAGATCCACGACGGGCTCACGCAGGCCGAAGGGAGCTGGGCGCAGTCGCTCCAGGGCATCCGCGCGTCGCTCGCGACGGGGCTCCCGGTGGTGACCAACTCGGTCATCACGCGCGACAACGTCGAGGATCTCCCGTCGCTCGTCGAGCTCCTCGGGGCCGTGGGCGTGCGTCAGGCGCAGCTCGCGTTCGTGCACCCTGTCGGTACGGCCTTCGAGCGCTTCGACGAGGTCGTGCCGCGGCTGCCCGACGTGGTGCCGCAGCTCGCGTGGTCGCGCGCCATCGCGCAGCGGTGGGAGATGCGGCTGGTCACCGAGGCGATCCCCTACTGCTTCCTCCGTGGGATGGAAGAGCTCTGCGTCGAGGATGACATTCCCCCCACGACGGTCGTCGACCTCGACGGCCAGGCGGCGAACTACACCGAGTGGCGCGTCGTCGAGGGCAAGTCCCACGGTCCGCCGTGCGAGGGCTGCGCGAGCCGCCAGCGCTGCGAGGGCCCCTGGCGCGAGTACCCCGACCGCTTCGGCTGGAGCGAGTTCGTCCCCATCGAGGAAGTGACCGCGCGCCCGCGTTGATCTCCGTCATAGGCGGCGACGTCGCGGCCGCGCGATGATCGCCAGAGAGGTGAACACCCGATGATCGCGTCGAAGCTCCTGCCGCTCTCCTACCGCGAGGTGGCCGGGCGGGTGCTGCTCACCAACCCCTGGGGCGACTGGGCGACCGTGCCCCCTGAAGACTTCTCCACGCTCCGAGACGACGCCGAGGCCCTGCGCGAGCGGCTCCCGCAGAACTTCTTCCGCGACACCATCGACGTCGCCGCCGTGGTCGCGCGCACGAAGGAGAAGCGCCGCTTCCTCGACTCCGGGCCCAACCTCCACATCCTCGTGGTGACGCTGCGCTGCAACGAGACCTGCGTCTACTGCCACGCCAGCCGCGCCGAGATGGACCGCGAGGGCTTCGACATGACCGTCGAGACGGCACACCGAGCTGTCGACCTCGCGCTCTCGTCGACCTCGCGCGGCATCACCATCGAGTTTCAGGGCGGCGAGCCGCTCGTGAACTTCGACGTCGTGCGAGAGACCATCGAGTACGCCCTCGCGCGCAACCTCGAGGCCCGAAAGCACCTCGATTTCACGCTCATCTCAAACCTCAGCCTCATGACCGACGAGCGCCTCGAGTACCTCGTCTCGCGGCGCGTCCAGATCTGCACGAGCGTCGACGGCCCCAAGCACCTCCACGACAAGCAGCGCAAGCTCGTGGGCTCGAGCGCGCACGACCAGGCCGCGACGTGGATCCGCCGCATCAACGAGCGCTACGTGGCCATGGGCCTCGACCCCGACGTCTACCGCGTCGAGGCGCTGCTCACGACGACGCGCGAGGCGCTCTCGTACCCGCGCGAGATCGTCGACACGTACGCGGCCCTCGGGTGCCGCGCGATCTACCTCAGGCCCGTCGACCCCTTCGGCTTCGCCGCGCGCACGGGCGCGAAGGTGGGCTACGCGAGCGAGGAGTTCCTCGCGTTCTACCGCGCCGCGCTCGACCACGTGATCGAGCTCAACGCGAAGGGGACGCAGATGATCGAGCGCTTCGCGGCGATCTTCCTCACGAAGATCCTCACCGACAGCGACCCCAACTTCCTCGACATCCGGTCGCCCTGCGGCGCGGGCATCGGGCAGGTGACCTACAACCACGACGGATCGATCTACACCTGCGACGAGGGGCGCATGCTCGCCGACGCGGGCGACGCGATGTTCCGCATCGGTCACGTGAAGGACGCCACGTACCGCTCGGTGGTGGGTCACCCCACGGTGCGCGCGCTCACGATCGCGTCGAACCTCGACGCGCAGCCCGGGTGTTCGCAGTGCGTCTACCGCCCCTACTGCGGCGTGTGCCCCGTGTACAACCACGCCGCGCAGGGAGACATCCACGGCAGGATGCGCGAGAGCCGCTGGTGCGAGACGCACATGGGCATCCTCGACCTGCTCTTCGAGAAGCTCTCGAGCGGCGACGAGGCCACGGTGAAGACCCTCACGCGCTGGACCACCACGCGCCCGCGCGCCCACTTCGTCCACGACTAACACACGGCGGTGGCGTAGCCTCGCTCGCCCTATGAGCGACGTGCGAACGAGCCTCTTCATCGCCGCGAAGCCCGAGCGCGTGTGGGCGGTGCTCACCGAGCTCCGCGCGTGGCCCGAGTGGAACCCCGTGATCCCGCGCATCCGCGGTGAGCTCCGCGAGGGCGCGACGGTGAAGTTTCGCATTCGCATCGAGTCGACGCCGGAGCTCGGCCTCGCCGCGAAGGTGGTGCGGTGCGAAGCTGCGAGGGAGCTCGCGTGGCGCGGCGGCGCGCCGTTGATCCCGGCGCTCGCGTGGGGCGAGCACTACTTCAGGCTCGAAGCGTCAGGCGAGGGGACGATGTTCACGCACGGCGAGGACTTCGGCGGACTGCTCGGGCTCGCGATGCGGAGCCGCAGCACGCACGACCGCGTGACGCGGGCCTACGAGTCGATGAACCGCGCGCTCAAGGAGCGCGCCGAGCGAGCCTGAGCCGCTCGCGAGGTGTTGCGGAGGTCAGGGGCAGCCCGCGCCCTGGCAGACGCCGCTGACGTAGCAGTACTGGCGCGACGTGCGGCCCGACGTGCGGCCGGGGCAGTCGGAGATGCACGACGCGGTGCCGCTGCGTCCGTCGCAGCTCTCGCCGACGCTGCACACGCCGTCGCCGCAGCGCACGGCGGGGCAGGCGGCGTTGCCGGTGCAGTCGCTGTCGGCGCAGTCGGTCCTGCCGTCGCGGTCGTCGTCGACGCCGTTGTTGCACGAGGTCTCGGTGGTGGGCACCGGCGGGCAGTCGGGGTCGGCGTTGGCGGCGCACGCGGCGTTGCAGGTCCCGTTGGCCGAGCAGTCCTGCGCGACGGGGACGAGCGAGGCGAAGCGCGAGGCGCGGGTGATGTCCTCCCAGCCGCCCGTGGCGCAGCCCGTGTCGGGGCACACGTTCGAGACGTAGCAGGCCCCCGCGGCGTTGTAGACGTAGTCGGTGTTGCCGCGCACGAGGATGCCCTCGACCTCCCCCGTCGTGGCGTTGAACACGGGCGAGCCGCTGTTGCCGCCGTAGGTGTCGACGTTGGCTTCGAAGTAGTACGCCTGGCTGTTGGCGCGCACCGTGGCGCCGCCCGCGACCTTGATCGGGAGGCCCGAGGGGTGACCCATCACGACGAGCGGATCGCCGAGCGCGACGCTCCCGCTGCGACGGATGGGCAGCGGCGCGCGGCCGGTGACGGCGCGGTCGAGGCGCACGACGGCCCAGTCGTCGGTGGTGGTCTGCGTGCGGCCGACGATGGCGGCGCAGCGGTACACCTCGCCCGCGTCGAGCACCGAGCGCACGGTGGCGCTGGCGTCCATGCGGAAGCCGAAGGCGATGGTGGTGCTCGCGCACGACGTCGCGCTGGTGATGCAGTGCCCCGCCGTCGCGAGGAGGTCGGGGCCTACGAGGAAGCCCGTGCAGAACGCCGACGTGGGCTGCGTGCGGTAGGGCTCCGTGCTGCACACGCGCTGCGAGGTGGCGAGCGTCGAGCTCGTGGCGACCTGGTAGCGCCCGTCGGTGCGGAGCGTGACCGAGGTCGACCTGAAGAGGCCCGCCGTGGAGCTCCCGCGTGAGAGCGTGGTGGCGTCGGTGACCTGATACCAGTCGAGCCGGTTGTCGGCGCCGTAGACCAGCGGGTCGAAGGCGCTGCCGTTTGAGTCGATGCCCGCGCAGCCGACAGAGAGCGCCATCGCAAGAAGCAGGGAGCCCGTTGAACGCGTCGTCTTCACTCGTTCCTCCTTCGGTGGGGTGCGCCGGATGTCGATGGATGACGGCGCACGGTCACACGTTGTCATCGCACGACGACGCGGCGTGTCCCAACGATGAAGTGATGCGCAGGGCGCTGAATCCGTCGGCGTTCACCGACACCCACCCGAAGCGGGTCGAGGGTTTCTACGAACCGAGCACGATGCGCGACGTGGCGGCTTCGATTGCGCACACATCGAGCTGTCCGTGTCCGATCGATGCGCAGAGGAGCGCGGTGTCGTCGACCTTGATGGGGACGACGCGCAGGGGCATCGCGGTCGCGCCGCGGAGGCGGTCGCCGTGGGTGAGGGGCTCGTGCGCGAGGGCGGCGAGGGCGGCGAGGTGGTTGTGATCGAACGCGCTCCCGGCGCCCGCGACGAGGAAGCCGTCGAGGTCGGCGAGCACGACGGTCTCGGCGTTCGCGCGCGCGGCGTGGGCGGCGAGGACGAGCGAGAGGGCCTCGGTGCGGTGCGCGCTCCTGCGTTGGCGACGTTCGTGTTGCATGGCGCTGATCTTGTGGGATGCGCCGAGGGCGGCGCGAGTTTTCCGCGACGCGCGCAGGTCCGTGCGTGGGGGCGGGCGCATCCCCTCGCGTCAGAAATAGTACCGGACGTGCGCTGCGCCGCCGATGCCGAAGCCGAGCTCGCCGTTGTCGCCGTTGAGGATCTCGAGCACCGGCACCGCCTCGAGCGCCACGTCGAGCGGCACGCGCCTGAACTGGAACGTGAGCCCCACGGGCAGCTCCGCGCCGAGGAAGAACCCGCGGCCGTTGCCCACGCCGAGGCCGAGGTTCACACCGGGGCCGAAGTAGAACTTCAGGTCGAAGGCCGACGCGCGCACCAGCGTGGCCGGATAGAACAGGTAGTCGCCGCGGAGAAAGAGCCCGCTGCCGTAGTGCCGGTTGTGATACCGGAACGACGCCGTGAACTGGATCGACGAGGCCCCGCCGCCGCCGAGGAGCACGTTCCCCGACAGGCCCACGTTGGGGTAGCCCACCGCGAGGCCGAGGCCGAAGTTGCGTCCACGCCCGACCTGCGCCGAGGCCAGCGAAGGGACGACGAGCGTTGCCGCGATGACCGCGGCGCCTGAAAGAATTCGTGTGCTGCGCATGGCCCTGTGAGTCACACAGACGCGCCGCGCGAACAACGCCTCGATCGCCGCGATGAGCTTGTTTTAAGCCGCGTCGACGGGTTTCAGCGCTGTGCGCTCCGCGATTCTCTCGCTTCGCGGTGTACGCAGCGGACACACCGCGTCGAGGTCAGCGGCACGCGCCGCGGTGGAGGCGCCAGCTCGTCGTGCCGATCGATGCGTCGGCGCAGCGCTGGTAGAAGAGCAGGTCGAGGGCGCGGTCGCCGTCGACGTCCATGACGGCGAGGCCGGGGCGATCGGGCGTCGCGCGGCAGTCGAAGGCCGAGGGGATCGTCGTGACGTAGCTCGTCGGCGTCGCGAAGGTTCCGACCGGCTGACCGGGCGGGAGCGCGATGAGCGTCGCGGCGTCGCTGAAGCCGCTGCCGGTGTTTCGGTGCAGCTTCCAGTGCGTGGTGCCGATGGCGGGGGCCGCGCAGTCTTCGGTTACGAGGAGGTCGACGAGGCCGTCGAGATCGACGTCGAGCGTGAGGTAGCGCACGCTGCCTCGGCCCGACGCGCAGCTGATGAGGGGGTTGCGAAAGACGTTGAACGCGTCGGCGCCGTAGCCCGAAGGGAGCGCCCATCGCGTCGGCGTGTCGGCGAAGCCGCTGCCCGTGTTGCGGTGCACGCTCCAGTACGCGGTGCCCACGGCGGGGTCGGCGCAGAGGCCCATCATCACGAGGTCGCGGCGTCCGTCGCCGTCGATGTCGTAGACGGTGAAGCTCGCGGGCGACGAGGGGCACGCGCCCGTCCCCACCGACGACGCGAAGGTCCGCGCCGCGAAGCCCGAGGGGAGCGTCCAGCGCGTCGGCGTCTGGGCGAAGCCGTTGCCCGTGTTGCGGTGGACGCGCCAGTGCGTCGTGCCCACCGTCGGGTCGTCGCACACGCTGAACACCGTGAGGTCTGGGAGGCCGTCGTTCTCGAAGTCCGAGAAGGCCTCGCCGCGGAGGGTGGTCCCTCCCGCGCAGCTCTGCACGATCGACATCGCGCCGAGCGAGCCGCTCGGATACCCCGCAGGGAGCGTGAAGTCCGAGCCCGCGGAGTAGCCCGCGTCGGCGCCGCGAAAGACCCTCCAACGCGAGCTCCCCACGGAGGGATCGCCGCACTGACCGAAGACCACGAGGTCGAGGCGACGGTCGCCCGTGTAGTCCCACTCGTAGTAGGCCGGGCGCGTCGGCGCGCGCGTGCAGAGCGTCGCGCCCGCGATGGGAACATCGAAGCTCCCCGCCGCGAACTCCGAGGGGAGCGCGAGGGCGCGCGTCGTGAGCGAGAGCGTCGGCCCCGTCCACGAGTGGGCGGTCCACTGCGCGGTCGGAGCGGCGCCGCAGCGCGACGTGATGAGCAGGTCGAGGCGCCGGTCACCTTCGAGGTCGAGCGTGTTGAAGAGGGTCGTTCCCGGTCGCAGCGAGCAGTCGTAGTCACCCGCATACGTGCGCTGAAACGAGCCCGCGGCGTGGCCCGACGGGAGCGCGAGCGAGAGCGCCGTGGCCGAGAGGCTCCACCCCGAGCACGTCGTCGCGACATCGGGTGTGACCATCACGTCGGGCGAGACCGTGACGTCGGGTGTGACCATCACGTCGGGTGAGACCGTGACGTCGGGCGAGACCGTGACGTCGGGCGAGACCATCACGTCGGGCGTGACCATGACGTCGGGCGAGGCCGTGACATCGGGTGTGACCGTGGCGTCGGGTGAGACCGACACGTCGGGGACGTCGTCGAAGCCGCCTCCGCCACCGCCTCCTCCACCTCCGGCGCGCGCGGAGCACGCAGAGAGGAGCACGATCAACGACCCTCGGAGCGACGCCCTCATGCGTGATGTGTCGCGTGTTCTCGCGGGACGCGCAATCCGACGCAGCGCGGAGCTCCGAGAGGGCGACGAAAACCGGCACGTCGGGTGACGTTTTTTGGCAGCGCTGATTCGCTGGAATCACCGTGATTCATTGTATTTTTTGTCTTGCGCGACACGCCGCGCCTCGTGGAGCATCGCGGGAGATTTCCTCGATGAGCGATCGCCTCCAACGCTCGGAGCGACAGTAGCGAATGGCCGCGCAGCACCAAGAGCTCACGCAGATCGTCAAGGCTCACATGGCCGCGTCCGCCGCGATCAAGCGAGAGGTCGCCGAGCGCTGCGACGCCGCCGTGGTCGAGGGCGCCGCGCTCATCGCAGAGACGCTCCGCGGGGGCGGGCGACTCCTCCTCTGCGGCAACGGCGGCAGCGCCGCGGACTGTCAGCACCTCGCCGCGGAGTTCGTGAACGGCCTCCGACGAGACGCCACCCGCGGCCCGCTCTCGGCCGTCGCGCTCACCACCGACACGTCGTTCATCACGGCCTGCGCCAACGACCGCTCCTTCGACGAGGTCTTCGCGCGTCAGGTGCTCGCCATCGGCCGCGCGGGCGACACGCTCCTCGGCATCACCACCAGCGGCGGATCGAAGAACGTCGTCCGCGCCTTCGAAGCGGCCCGCTCCATCGGCGTGAAGACCCTCGCGCTCACGGGCGCCGCGGGCGTCGTCGGCGCGACCGTCGACGTGACCGTGGCCGTGCCGAGCCGCGACACGCAGCACATCCAGGAGTCGCACCTCGCCATCGAGCACCTGCTCTGCGACCTCGTCGAGCGAATCCTCGGAACGGACGCGCCATGATCATCTCGCGCACGCCCTTTCGCATCTCGTTCTTCGGCGGCGGCACCGACTATCCGGGCTGGTATCAGAAGCACGGCGGCGCCGTCCTCGCGGCCAGCATCGACAAGTACTGCTACCTCGCGTGCCGGTACCTCCCGCCCTTCTTCGCGCACCGCTTCAGGGTGGTCTACTCGAAGATCGAGCTCTGCCAGACCGTCGACGAGATCAAGCACCCGGCCGTGCGCGAGGTGCTGCGCTACCTCAACATCGACCGCGGCATCGAGATCCACCACGTCGGCGACCTGCCCGCCCGCAGCGGGATGGGGTCGAGCTCGGCGTTCACCGTGGGGCTCCTCCAGGCGATGCACGCCCTCAAGGGCGAGATGACCAGCAAGCACCAGCTCGCGATGGAGGGCATCCACGTCGAGCAGCAGCGCATCCGCGAAATGGTCGGCTCGCAGGACCAGGTGCTCGCGGCCTACGGGGGCTTGAACCACGTGATCTTTCACCAGAACGGTGAGATCTCGGTGCGGCCCATCACGCTCGCGCCCGAGCGCGTCCAGCTCTTCAACGCCCACCTCATGCTCATCTACACGGGCATCGAGCGCACGGCGTCGACCATCGCCGACAGCTACGTCCCCAACATCGACCAGAAGCGCCGCGCGCTCCGCACGGTGGAGCGCCTCCTCGACGAGGCCCTCTCGATCCTCTCGGGCAACGGCGACATGTCGGGCATCGGAGAGCTGATGCACGAGTCGTGGATGGCCAAGCGCAGCCTCTCGGCGCAGGTCTCGAACGCGCGCATCGACGAGCTCTACGCCAAGGCCCGCGACGCGGGCGCCATCGGCGGCAAGATCACCGGCGCGGGCGGCGGAGGCTTCCTCCTCCTCTTCGTTCCGCCCGACCGTCAAGACGACGTGCGCGCGGCCCTCTCGGATCACATCAGCGTGCCCTTCAAGTTCGAGTACAGCGGCTCGCAGGTGATCTTCTTCGACCCCGAGCAGGACTACTCCGCCGTCGAACGCGTGCGCGACAGCCAGGCGCTCCGGGCCTTCGAAGCGCGCCCCCTCACGCCCTCTGAGCGGCCCCCTTCGGGCGGCTGAACACTCCCCGAGACCACGAGCATGTACGCAAGACTCTACCGCTCGCTCTACCGCATCCGACGCGTCGAAGAAGAGGTCGCGCGGGTGTACCCCACCGACCGCATCAAGAGCCCGGTGCACCTCTCCATCGGCCAGGAGGCGATCTCCGTGGCCGCGTGCGACCCGCTCGAACCCTCCGACGTGGTCTTCGGCACGTACCGCAGCCACGCGGGATACCTCGCCAAGGGGGGCAACCTCCCCGCGATGATCGCCGAGCTCTACGGCAAGGACACGGGCTGCGCGCGCGGCAAGGGCGGGTCGATGCACCTCGTCGACATCGCCGCGGGCTTCATGGGCACCTCGGCCGTCGTGGGCACCACCATCCCCAACGCTGCGGGCTACGCCTACGCGTGCAAGGTGCAGCGGCGGAGCACCGTGGTGATGAGCTTCTTCGGCGACGGCGCCGTCGACGAGGGCGTCTTCTACGAGACCCTCAACTTCTCGGCGCTCAAGAAGCTCCCGCTGATCTTCGTGTGCGAGAACAACGGCTACGCGATCCACACGTCGTCGCGGCTGCGTCAGGCGAACCCCAACGTGTGGGAGCACGCGCGGGCCTACGGCATCCCCTCGGAGCGCATCGACGGGGGCGACGTGCTGACGATCCGAGAGAAGATCGCCGCGGCCGTGGCCGAGGCGCGCGCGGGCGGCGGGCCCCGCTTCTTCGAGTGCATGACCTACCGGTGGTGCGAGCACGTCGGACCGGGCGAGGACTACGCCGCGGGGTACCGCTCGCGCGACGAGCTCGAAGCCTGGCAGCGCGAGGATCAGGTCGTGAAGATGGGCGAGCGGCTCGACCCCGCGGAGCGCGCGGTGATCGATGCCGAGGTCGAGGCCGAGGTCCGCGCAGCCTTCGAGTTCGCAGAGACGTCGCCCTTTCCGGCGGCGCGCGAGCTCTACACCGACGTGTTCAAGGAGTGACTCTCGTGGAGCGAACGCTCAGCTACGTCGACGCCGTCCGTGAAGCCACCGACCTGGAGATGGAGCGCGACCCCTCGGTGCTCGTCTTCGGGCTCGACGTCGATGACCACAAGGCCATCCAGGGCACGACGCGCGGCCTCCTCGCGAAATACGGCTCCGAGCGCGTGTTCGGCACGCCGCTCTCCGAAGACGCCATGACCGGCGTCGCCATCGGGATGAGCCTCGCGGGCATGCGCCCCGTCCACGTCCACATCCGTATGGACTTCATGATGCTGGCGATGAACCAGCTCGTGAACGTGGCCGCCAAGAGCCGGTACATGTACGGCGGCAGCGTCGGCGTCCCCCTCGTGGTGCGCGCGATGATCGGCAAGAGCTGGGGCCAGGGCGCGCAGCACTCGCAGGGCCTCTACTCGTTCTTCATGCACGTCCCGTGGCTCAAGGTCGTGGCGCCCACGACGCCCTTCGACGCGAAGGGGTGTCTCATCCAGGCCATCCGCGACGACGACCCGGTGATCTTCATCGAGCAGCGGCACCTGCACTTTCAAAAAGGCCCCGTGCCCGAGGGGTCGTACACCGTGGCGCCGGGCAAGGCCCGCGTGGCGGTCGAGGGCGACGACGTCACCATCGTGGGCGTGTCGTTCATGCAGGTCGAGTGTCTGCGCGCCGAGCGTTACCTCCACGACGTGGGCGTGAAGGCCGAGGTGATCGATCCCATCTGGCTCGCGCCCCTCGACATCGAGACCATCGCCGCGTCGGTGCGCAAGACCGGCCGCCTCCTCGTCGTCGACAACGACTGGACCTCGTGCGGCGCAAGCGCCGAGATCGTCACGCAGGTCATCGAGCGCCTCCAGGGGGAGCGCGAGATCCGCGTGCAGCGCATGGGCTTCGCGCCCACGACGTGTCCGCCGACGCCGGGGCTCGAGGCGCTCTTCTACCCCGACGGGCGCACCATCGCCGCGGCCGCGTACGCGATGGTCCACGGCGCGAAGAAGGGGTGGCTGCCCGAGGAGCGCCCCGACCTCCGCGCGATCGAGTTCAAGGGTCCGTTCTGAGATCAGCAGAGGTCCTCTGCGGGAGTCGCGACGTGTCTGTCGGTGAGAGCCTCGACTGGCCCCTGATGCGCAACAACGTGTCGAGGCACGACCTCGACACGCTGATCGAGTACCTGCGACAGCCCGAGCCCATGCTCACGCAGGCCGCCGAGGTGCGCGCCTTCGAACGCGAGTGGTCCGAGTGGCTCGGCAAGAAGCACAGCGTGTTCGTGAACTCGGGCGCGTCGGCGAACCTCATCACGATGGCCGCGCTGCGAGAGACGAAGGGGCCCGGCAGGGTGGTGGTGCCGACGCTCACGTGGGTGTCTGACATCGCGTCGGTGATCCAGGCGGGGCTCACGCCCGACTTCGTCGACATCGACCCGCGCACGCTCGGGATGGACCCGAAGCAGGTGATCGCGAAGCTCACGGGCGACACGCGCGCGGTCTTTCTCACGCACGTCCTCGGGTACAACGCGCTCACGCGAGAGCTCCTCGAAGAGCTCGCCGCGCGGAACATCCCGCTCATCGAGGACGTGTCGGAGTCGCACGGCGCGACCTTCGAAGGGAAGAAGCTCGGGAGCTACGGCTTCGCGTCGAACTTCTCGTTCTACTACGCGCACCACATGACCACGATCGAGGGAGGCATGGTGTCGACCGACGACGCCGACTTCTACGAGGCCGTGCGCATGCTGCGCTCGCACGGGATGGTGCGCGAGGTCACGTCGCCCGAGGTCAAGCGCGGCTTCCACGAGGGCTACCCCGACCTCAACCCCGATTTCATCTTCGCGTTCCCCGCGTACAACGTGAGGAGCACGGAGCTCAACGCGGTGCTCGGGCGCTCGCAGCTCAAGCGCCTCGACGCCAACAACGAGCTCCGGCGCGCGAACCTCGCGACCTTTCTCGGGCACCTCGACGGGTCGCGCTACCAGACCGACTTCGCCGTCGAGGGCAACAGCAACTACGCCTTCACGCTGGTGCTCAAGCACCCCGACACTGCCCTGCGAGACCGCGTCGAGTCGACGCTGCGGGCGCACAAGGTCGAGTTCCGTCGCGGCACCGCGGGCGGTGGAAACCAGCTCCGGCAGCCCTACGCGCGCAAGCGCTTCCCCGAGATCGACCCGGCGTCGTTCAGGCACGTCGACCACGTGCACTTCCACGGGTGGTACATCGGCAACTATCCTGGCCTCGAGACCGAGCGCATCTTGCGTCTCTGCGATCTCCTCAACGCCATCCACTGAACCACCGCTCACGCGGAGGACCGACACCATGACTGGCAAGCGCCTGGACCTCGTGCTGGTGAACCCCGGCGGGAGGAAGCGGATCTATCAATCCCTCGCGACGCGCCTCGCCGCGATCGAGCCCCCCGTGTGGGCGGGGCTCATGGCCGAGTTCGTCCGTCGCAAGGGCGTCTCCGTCGCCATCCTCGACACCGACGCGTTTGACCTCGAACCCCACGAGGCCGCGCAGCGCATCGAGGAGATGAACCCCACCCTCGTCGCGGTCGTCGCGTACGGCCACCAGCCCTCGGCCTCGACGCAGGCGATGCCCTCCGCGGGCGCCATCTGCGCGGCCATCAAGCAGTCAGACCCCACCCGCAAGGTGATCCTCGTCGGCGGCCACGTCGCGGCCCTGCCCGAGCGCACGCTCAAAGAAGAGTCCGTCGACTGGGTGGCGGATGGAGAGGGCCTCTACACGCTCGTCGAGCTCGTCGAGTGTCTGCGCGCGGGCGGCGACGAGAAGAAGGTCCAGGGCCTCTGGTACCGCGACGGAGAGGGCGCAACGCTCACCTCGCAGGCGCCGCTCGTCACCGACGTCGACACGGCCATGCCCTCGATGGCGTGGGACCTCCTCTCGATGGACCGCTACCGCGCCCACAACTGGCACTGCTTCGGCGAGGCCTCTCGCACGCCCTACGCGTCGATCTACACCACGCTCGGCTGCCCCTACCGCTGCACCTTCTGCTGCATCCAGGCGCCCTTCAAGAGCGGCGAGAAGGTGCTCGGCTACAAGGAGTCGAGCAACAGCTACCGCTTCTGGTCGGTGGAGTCGGTGCTCGCGCAGCTCGAGGTGCTCGTCACGCGCTACGGCGTGAAGCACATCAAGGTCGCCGACGAGATGTTCGTGCTCAACCGCAGGCACATCACGGGCATCTGCAACGGCATCATCGAGCGCGGCTACGACCTGAATTTCTGGGCCTACGCGCGCGTCGACACCGTGAAGGACGACATGGTCGACCTCCTGAAGAAGGCGGGCTTCAACTGGCTCGCCTTCGGCATCGAGGCCGCCGACGCGAAGGTCCGCAAGGGCGTGCTCAAGGGCTACGACCAGGAGGACATCCGCTCGTGCCTCGAGCGCGTGCGCGCGGGCGGGATCTACGTCATCGGCAACTACATCTTCGGGCTGCCCGACGACGACCTCGCGAGCATGCAGGCCACGCTCGACCTCGCGATGGACCTCAACTGCGAGTTCGGCAACTTCTACTGCACCATGGCCTACCCCGGCTCGCAGCTCTACGACTTCGCGCAGCGCGAGGGGTGGAAGCTCCCCGACACCTGGGCGGGCTACTCGCAGCACGCCGTCGACACGCTGCCGCTGCCCACGCGCCACCTCACCGCGGGCGAGGTGATCTCGTTCCGCGACAAGGCGTTTCACAAGTACTACGAGAACCCCGCCTACCTCGAGATGATCGAGCGGAAGTTCGGCCGCGAGACCGCCGAGGGCGTGCGCGAGATGACCTCCGTCCGCATCGAGCGCCGCTTCGCGACGTGATCAGCGAAGGGCGTCTCTCGCGATGATCCACGTCGCCGCCGCGTCGAGGTCGACGGCGACGTGATCGCAGGCCACGGGGCCCTTCGCGAGCATCTCGTCTCCGAGGCCCGTGCGCACCAGCACCGACGCGCAGCCCACCGTGTGCGCCAGCGCGATGTCGGTCTCGTTGTCGCCGACGACCACCGCCTCGCGCGCGTCGAAGCCGTGCTCCGCCGCGAGCGAATCGACCATTCCAGCGAGGGGTTTGCGGCAGAGGCAAGCCTCGTCGGGCCGGTGCGGACACACGCGGATCGCGTCGACCGAGGCGCCTTCGAGCGCGAGCAGACGGAGCATCTTCTTGTGGATCTCTCCGACGCTCTCGACGGTGGCGAGGCCGCGGCCGATGACCGACTGGTTGGTCACCACCGCGAGGAGGTAGCCCGCGTCGCGCAGCCTCCGCAGCGCCGTCGCGACGTGGGGGATGAGCGCCACCTCGGCGAGCTCGGTGAGGTGCGGGCGGTACGCGAGGATCGTCCCGTCGCGGTCGATGAGGACGGCGCGGCGGCGGGTCAACGGCGCGCTCTCGACGCGAGAAACGCAGCCGTTCGCGCGTGGTCTTCGGGCACGCCGATGTCGATGAAGTGACGTCCGCCTTCGAAGCCTCGCAGTCCGCGACCGACCCACGACGGCATCACGTCGCGCTCGATCGAGACGGGAACCTCCTCGGCGATCGACTCGATGAAGCGGCGCGAGAGGGCGTAGATGCCCGCGTTGATCCACGCGGGGCCCCCGTCGGGGCGCTTCTCTTCGAAGCGTTCGACGACGCGGTCTTCGCCGAGCACCACGGTGCCGAAGCGGGCGCTGTCTTCGACGCGCGTGAGGGTGAGCGTCGCGGCGGCCCCGGCGTTCTCGTGGTCGGCGACGAGGGCTTCGAAGTCGACGTCGCAGAGCGAGTCGCCGTTCATCGCGAGCACGGTGTCGCCCGCGGCGAAGGGCAGCGCGAGGCGGATGGCGCCGCCCGTGCCGAGGGGAGACGACTCGTGCGAGTAGACGAGCTCCATGGGGCCGTGCGCGTCGCCGAGCGTGTCGCGCACCATCGAGGCCATGAAGCCCGTCGAGATCACGGCGCGAGGGACGCCCGCGTCACGGAGGCCGTCGAGGATGTACGCGATGAAGGGGCGTCCGTGGAACTCCGCGAGCACCTTGGGGCGGTCGGAGACCACGGACTTGAGGCGCGTCCCGGTGCCGCCCGCGAGCACGATCGCGGAGACGTGACGGCACCGCCGCGAGGTCTCAGACATTGCCGTAGGCCGAGCGCCCGAGGAGCTTGTAGCCCTTGAGGAGCTCGCGGATCCCGTCGTCGATGGAGCGCTTCGCCGCGAAGCCCGCCTCGAGCAGGCGCGCGTTCGAGACGATGTAGTTGCGCTTGTCGGGGTCCGAGCCCACCGCGGCGTAGTGCACGAAGAAGCCGGGGACGTGCGACTGGACCTTCTGCGCGAGCTCCTCCTTCGAGAGGTTGGCCGCGTCGAGGCCGACGTTGTAGGGCCTGCCCACCATCTTCTCGGGGTTCGCGATGCAGTGCAGAAAGCAATCCGCCACGTCGCGGATGTGGACGTAGTTGCGCTTGAAGTCCTTTTCGAAGACCACGAGGTAGCGGTCGGTCACGGCGGTGTAGACGAAGTGATTGACCAGCAGGTCGAGGCGCATGCGCGGCGACATGCCGAACACCGTCGCGAGGCGCAGGGTGATGGCGTTCTCCGACGCGAGGAGGTCGGCCTCGGCCTCGACCTTCGTCTGCCCGTAGAGCGAGATGGGCTCGAGGGGGGTCTCTTCGGTGCAGTAGGTCTCGCCGCTCTGCGTGCCGTAGCCGCTGTTGGTGGTGGGGTACACCACGAGCTGCGACCTGCTCCGAAGACGGTTGATCATCTTGATCGCGTCGAGATTCACGGCGCGCGCCGCCCACGGGTCGCGGTCGCACATGGGCGCGCCCACGAGGCAGGCCAGGGGAATGATCACGTCGGCGTCTTTGAGGAGCCGCGCGATGAGCTTCTCGTCGCGAGCGTCGCCGCGCACGAACTCGAAATCGGGGTTCGCGCAGAGGTGAAAGAGCGGGCTCTGCCCGAACATCAGCGAGTCGACGGCCGTGACCTTGTGACCCGCGCGGAGCAGGTGCTCGCAGAGGATCGAGCCGAGGTATCCCGCGCCGCCCGTGATCAGAATGCGCTTTGACATTGGGCATTTCGGTATCAACCCGCGAGGCCCCGTGTCAACGCGGATCACCACCGCCGCGCGACGATGCTGCGCGGCCCTCGCGGCTGCGATATAGGCGTATTCAATGAACGATCCGAAGGGGCCTTCGGGTGAGGCGTCGCGCGCGTCGAAGGTCTTCGTCGCCGGGCATCGCGGCCTCGTGGGAGGTGCGCTCGTCCGCGCGCTCGATCGCGCGGGCTACGCGCGCGTGGTCACCGTGGGCAGAGAGACCCTCGATCTCAGGGAGCAGGCCGACGTGCGCGCGTGGTTCGAGCGCGAGCGGCCCGAGGTGGTGTTCCTCGCCGCGGGGCGCGTGGGCGGCATCGTCGCGAACGACACGTACCCGGCGGACTTCGCGAGGGACAACCTCCTCATCGCGACCAACGTGATCGACGCCGCGTGGCGCTCGGGCGCGCGCAAGCTCGTGAACTTCGCCTCGTCGTGCATGTACCCGCGGCTGTGCGAGCAGCCCATGCGCGAGGAGATGCTGCTTACGGGCCCTCTTGAGCCGACCAACGCGGCCTACGCGGCGGCCAAGATCGCGGGCGTCGAGATGGTGCGCGGCTACGCGAAGCAGTACGGCTTCGACGCGATCAACCTCCTGCCCGCGAACCTCTACGGCCCGGGAGACAACTTCGACCCCGCGGCGGGACACGTCGTGCCCGCGATGCTCGGGAGGTTCCATGACGCGAAGCGGGCGGGCGCTCCGTCGGTGACCGTGTGGGGCACCGGGAGGCCAGAGCGAGAGTTTCTCTTCGTCGATGATCTCGCCGACGCGGCGGTGTTCCTCTCGGAGTCGCTGCGCTCGCCCGAGGTGCTCAACGTGGGCAGCGGGGAGGGGTGCTCGATCGCCGCGCTCGCCGGGGCCGTGCGCGACGCCGTGGGCTACGAGGGACGCATCGAGTTCGACGCCTCGCGCCCCGACGGGATGCCCCGCAAGCTCCTCGACTCGACGCGCGTGCGCGCCCTCGGGTGGAGCCCGCGAACGTCGCTCCGCGAAGGGCTCGCGCGCACCTACGAGTGGATGCTCGAGAACGCGCAGCGCGGTCGCTCCGTCGACGCGGGTGAGGCCCGTCGATGACGTTCACCGCGCGCGCCGAGGCGTGGCTCGCGGCGCGTCACCGGACGCTGCTCGTGGCGCTGGTGTTGGGTTCGGCGCTCCTGCGCGTCGCGTACTGGCTAGAGCTTCGCGACGGGCCGATGGTGCTCGCGCACCTCCGAACGCAGAGCGACATGCACTTCTTCGACGCGTGGGCGCGCGCCATCGCCGCGGGCGACTGGCTCTCGAACGGCGCGTACCACCCGCTCATGGCGTGGCAGCAGGACTGCGCCCGTCAGTGGTTCGAAATGGCCCCCGCCGCGAGGCGCCTCTACCCCGGCACCGACCTCGAGGCCGCGCGGTCTCTCTGGAACCACTGGCTCGGCGGCAAGGCGTTTCACCAGGAGCCGCTCTACGTCTACCTCGTCGCGCTCACGTACCGGCTCTTCGGCCCCGAGGTGCGCTTCGTCTTCTACTGGCAGATGTGCCTCGGCGTCGCTTCGAACGCGCTCATCTGGCAGCTCGCGCGGCGCTACTTCGGCGAGCTCACGGCGGCCGTCGCGGCGCTCATCGCGCTCCTCTTCGCGCCGCTGATGTTCTACGAGGTCGCGCTCGTTCGAACGACGCTCACGGCCTTCATCGGCCTCGCGCTCGCGCTCCTCACCGACAGCGCGCTCGAACGGGGAACGCTTCGCGCGTGGGGCCTCGCGGGCCTCGCCTTCGGCGTGTCGCTGCTCTGTCAGACGACCTTCGCGACGTACATCCTCGGCAGCGCGGCGCTCCTCGCGCTCAAGTATCGAAGGGAGCCTCGCACGCTCGCGCGGCTCGGCGGAGTGATGGCGCTCGGCGTGGCGCTCGGCATGTCGCCCGCCATCGCGCGCAACGTCGTCGTGGGCGTGAAGCCGCTCACGTGGGCGAGCGTGGGGCCCTTCTCGTTCCTGTCTGACAATGAAGCCTCGTTCAATCCCGACGAGGGGCCGCAGGTGCTTCATCCGTCGCAGGTTCGCATCATGGGCGAGACCGACGGGCGCATGTCGGGCATCGTCGCCGCGAGCCTGAAGAGCCACCGTCCGGGCGGTTGGGCGTGGCTCCTCGCGCGCAAGTTCGCGAAGGTCTGGCACTGGTACGAGGAGGGCGACAACCAGAACTTCTACTACGGCAAGCGCTTCTCGACGGCGCTCGACCGGATGCCCTTCACCTTCTACGTGTTGAGCCCGCTCGCGATCGTGGGGCTGCTCCTCGCGCTGCGCGACGTGAGGCGCTGCTCGCCGCTCTACCTCATGATCGTGGCGGGCGTGGCGCTCGGCGTCCTCGCGGCGCCGTTCTCGCGCTATCGCGTGCCCTACGAGGCCGCGATGATCCCCTTCGGCGCGCTCACCGTGAGCACCCTCGTCGCGTGGATCGAGGCGCGTCGCTGGCGCCACGTCGCGGCGCTCGCGCTGCTCACCGCGGCGCTCTTCGCGTGGACGTCGCGTCCCATCCCGCGTCGACGCACGCTGATCCGTCGGTCGGACTACACCGCGCCGCTCAACTACTTCTGGGGCCCCCGCATCGAGCGCGCGCGGAGCGCCGAGGAGGCCGTCGCGATCTACGAGGAGGCCCTCGAATATCAGCCCCCCGAGATCGCCGCGCTGGCCTCGCACCCCCGCGGCATCACCTGGTTTCAGGCCGAGCTCTCGGTGCGCTACGCGGAGATCTACGACGGCTACGCGCGCGCCCTCGCCGCCGCCGGGCGCACGCGCGACTCCGCGAAGGCCCGAGACATGGCCGATTTTCTCGCCGTCATCGCACGCAGCATGTCGGGGACCCATTGAACACACGACGCGCCCTCTCCCTCGCGATCCTCGCCTCGTCGCTCGTCGCGTGCGACGGCGACACGCAGCCCTCCGACGCCAGCGCCGATCGCCCCGTCGACGCTACGACCGACGCCGCGCCCGACGCGGTGGTGATCCCCGTTCGCCCTGCGCCCGCGGGGTTTCGCGTGCGCGTCGAGCCTGCGGGAACGCTCACCGTCGAGACGGGCGGGGTCACCCTCGCGGGCTTCGACCTCGCGCTTCGAAGCGCCGACGGGACCTCCCGCGCGCTCTCGTCGCTCGCGCCCACCGTGATGGGCGATCGCGTGACGGCGCGCACGGCCGAGGGGCTCTCCATCGAGCTCGCGGTGTCTCCCGTCGAGGGGAGCGCGCGCGGCGCCGTGGCCGTCACCTGGAATCTCTCGGGCACCGGGAGCGTGAGGGGGATCGAGCTCCGCGCTCCGCCCGCGGGATTGCCCGAAGACGCGCGCGTGGTGACCGAAGGGGTGCAGAGCTGGTCCTTCGCGGGACCCTTCGCGCTCGCGCCCGGCACGCTCCTCGCGCGTGACGCGCGCGGCGAGATCGCGTGGCCCGCGCAGCTCGGAGACCCGCAGCTCGACACCGCGGGAGTCAGCTATTTCCGAGGCGATCTCGCGTGGGCGGCGGGCGGGCTCTCGATCTGCGCGAGGGCCCCCTTCGACCGCTGGACCGCCGTGGCCTTCGAGCGCCCCGGCAGCGCGTGGTCGACGAGGATCGCCGTGGGGATCACCGACGACGAGGCCGTCACGCTCGGGGCGGCGACGCCTTCGCTCGCGGGCTCCGTGGTGCTCGCGCCCGCCGACGTGAGCCGCGCCTTCGCGTGCAGCGACGACGCGCCCACGGCAGCGAGAGCGCGCCCCGCGTCGCCCTTTCCCCGCGCGTGGTGGAGCTGGAACACGCTCTTCGAACGCGTGACGGCCGCGAACGTGATGGCCAACGCGACGGCGGCGCGCGCGCTCGATCCGCGCGTCACGCACATCACCGTCGACGACGGGTGGGAGCGCGCCTGGGGAGACTGGGTCGCGAAGCCCGCGTTCGGGAGCACTGTCGCGGACCTCGCCGCGACGCTCTCTCGCGCGGGGATGACCACGGGCCTGTGGCTCGCGCCCTTCGCGGTCGATCCCGCGGCGCCGCTCGCGACGGAGCACCCCGACTGGATGCTCCGCGACGCTTCGAACATGCCGCTCCGCGCGGCGCTCGTGCCGGGCAGGCAGTTCTTCGTGCTCGACGCGACGAGGCCCGAGGTGCAGCGCCACTTCGAAGACCTCTTTCGCGGAC
>JBPOHC010000153.1:0-90853 GCA_052035985.1 Myxococcota bacterium
CCGCGGAGGTCTTGCGTGAACGGTCCGTCGGCCTCGACGCGCACGCTCACGTCGCGGCACTCGAAGCGGAGGTTGGCGTTCTGCGTGAGCGCGCCGGGGAGCATCGCGGCCTCGGTGAGGATCTGGAATCCGTTGCAGATCCCGAGCACGAGCCCGCCGCGGTCGGCGTGCGCGCGCACCGCTCCCATGATGTTGGCGAAGCGCGCGATGGCGCCGCAGCGGAGGTAGTCGCCGTAGGAGAACCCCCCTGGCAAGACCACGAGGTCGACGTCTGCGGGGAGCGACGTGGACTTGTGAAAGACGTACTCCGTGCGAACCCCCACGACGTGGTGGAGCGCGTGGAACGCGTCGAAATCAGCGTTGGAACCCGGGAACTGGAGCACCGCGGCGAGCATCGCGCGCGCACCCTACGTCAATTGTCTCCGCGAGCGCTACTCGCTGACATCGACGCGCAGGTCGTAGGGCAGCGCCCGCGGCGGCGGAGGCTCGACGCGTCCAGCGCGGAGCACGCCGTCGAGGCAGCGCGCGTCGGGGGCGGTGAGCGTGAACTCCTGCGGCGGACGGGGCCCGATCGATCCCTCCTCGTCGATGATGACGCGCACGGTGTGACGCGCGGGCGCGCCGAGCGAACGGAGGCACTCGGCGAGCGCGGGTCGCAGCGGCGCCACGGCGGCGTCGATGATCCGCGCGTAGGGCTGCGAGGTCGACGCGGGCGCGGGCGGGAGGTCCGAGCTCGCGGTGATGTTGAACTCCAGCGGCTCGGGCGCTGCGGCGCGCACGGCGATGGGCGCGGTCGGCGCTGCTGCGGGGCGCGGCGCTTCGGTGACGGGAGGGGCTTGCACCGCGGCGCGAGGGCGCCTTCGAGGGAGCGCGCGCGCGACGGGCGTCGGGGTCGACGCGCAGGCCGAGGCGAGCGCGAGCGCGAGGAGCGACGGAGCGGCGTGGCGTGTCATTGCGGCTGTGACCTCAGGATATCCGACGCGCGAGCGGCGCGGAGGCTGTAGGCGCGATCGGCTGCGCGGTGGTATGAGCGCGCGCGTCGCATGTCGAACACAGAGAAGACCGCGGAAGACGACCCGACGCGGCACCGCATCTTGAAGGCTCCGCTGCCGTGGGCGGTGCTGCGCTTCGGCGCGCCGCTCGCGCTGGCGATGGTGCTCCAGGGGCTCTTCAACCTCGTCGATCAGTACCTCATCGCGAAGCTGCCCGCGGCGGTCTCTGACGCCTCGCTCGACGCCCTCGGCATCTGCGACATGGTCGCGGCGCTCGGGACCATCCTCTCGTACGGCGTGAGCACGGGCACCGCGACGCTCCTCGCGCGGCACAAGGGCGCGGGCGACGAGGCCGCGGTGGCGCGCGTGGCGTGGGGCTCCATCGGCATCGTGATCGCGCTCGCGGTCGCGTTCGGCGCGGTGGGCGTGCTCGGCGCCGACGTGATCATCCACGACCTGCTCGGCGCCAAGGGGGCCGTGCGCGTGCTCGGCCGCGACTACCTCCGCGTGATCCTCGGCGGGAGCGCGTCGGTGTTCTTGATGTTCCAGATCACGTCGGTGTTTCGAGCGCTCGGCAACTCGCGCCTGCCGCTCATCACCTTCGCGGTGGGCAACGTGCTCAACCTCTTTCTCGCCGTGCTCATGGTCTACGGACCGGGCGACGCGCCGACGATCTTCTCGTGGGGTCCGCCCATCGCGCGCGCCGTCGGAATCCCTCGCATGGAGGTGCTCGGCGCCGCGTGGGCCACGATCATCGCGCGCTCGGCGGCGTGCATCGTCCCGCTGATCCTCTTGCGCCGCACGCTCAAGGTGACCGAGCACGGCGCGACGCTGCGTCCGGCGCCCAACCTCACGCGCGCGATCGTCGACCTCGCGTGGCCCACGAGCGCGCAGTTCGTCGTGCGCGTGGTCTCGGTGCTCTTCGTGACGGGGCTCGTGCACCACGCCTACACCACGGGCACCAACTCCGACGCGGGGACGGCCTTCGCGCTGTGCCTCCGCTTCGAGACCATGGCGCTCTTCGTGTGCATGGGCTGGGGCGGCTGCGCGCAGACCTTCGTGGGCATGTGCCTCGGCGCCGGAGACAACGTCCGCGCCGCGCGCGCCGGATGGTTCACCGCGCTCTACGGCGTCGGCACCATGGCGCTCCTCGCGGTGGTCTATCGCGTGTGGGGCGACGACGTGCTGCGCGTGTTCACGCGCGACCCGCACATCCTCGAGCTTGCGCTCACGTACCTCGGCACGGTGGCGCCCTCGTATGCGTTCTATGGCCTCGCGATCGTGCTCGGCAACGCGATCGTGGGCGCGGGCGCGACGCGGCTCGCGCTGCGCATCGACGCGACGCTCGTGGGGGCGGTGCAGGTCCCGCTGATGCTCGCGTCGGTGGTGCTCGCGTCGGTGGCGATCGAGCGCTTCTGGTTCACCATCGTGGTCTTCAACGCGGTGAACGCGGGCGTCTACGCGCTGGTGTATCGCCGCGGTGAGCTCTGGCAGAAGTCGCTGAGCGCCGAGGCGCTCGGCGAAGCGAAGCTCGCGGGGGCTGCGTAGCACTCCTGCTCCGGACGAGCGCTGCGCCGTCGATCTCGGCCCGCGCTCCGCGCAACCACTCCAGAACGCGATCGACCCCGCTTTCGGGTGCGTCGAAGCACTCCGAAACGCCGCCGACCGCGGTTCCGGGCGCTTCGAAGGGCGTCAGAGCGCCGTCGACCGCGGTTCCGGGTGGTCTGAACCACTCGAAACCGGGATCGATCGCGTGTTGGGGTGGTTTCGAAGGCCCGGGAAGCGCCATCGACGGCGCCGGTGTGTGGTTCAGCCGTTGGCGGGGGTCGGAGGCGGCTCGGGCGCGGGCTCCTCGACCGGACGTCGGCCGAGGGCGCGGCGGTCCGCGACCTGCTCCACGCGGAAGTAGTGTCCGACGATGCGGCTCCGCACCTCGCCGTCGAGGTCGGGGATGAGGTCGATGTTCGTGAGCACCGCGTTGGCGACGCGGATCCACTGGTTGCGCGCCTTCACGATCGCGCTCGTCGACGCGGCGCCCTCGCCGCCCTTCGCGGCCTTCGCCGCCTTCGCCTGCTCTTCGAGCGCGCCGCGACGGGCCTCGATCACGCCGAGGCGGCGACCCGCGCCGGCGTGAACCTTCACCGCGTCGAGCAGCGTCGCGCGCTTCTTGAGCGGGAGCGCGATGTCGGCGAGCTGCTTCGAGAACGCCTCGTCTTCGAGCTCCTTCTCGACGCGCTGCGCGTTGCCCGACTCGGCCGCCCAGGTCGCCTGGAGGATCGACAGGCCCTCGGGCATCACCCGGTCGCGCAGCGCGATGAACGCGGCGCTCTCCTCGGGCGAGTCGGCGAGGTCCGAGAGTCCGTCGAGCACCTTCCACGCGCCGCGCCCCTTGCGGTCGTGGAGCTGGTCGGTCTCGGCGCCCTTCACCGTCAGCTCGGCGAGCTCCTTCTCCTCAGCGCCGGGCTCGCCCACGCGCTGCGCGTCGAGGATGCCCTGGTGAGCGCGCTGGATCATCGGGAGCATCGCCGCGATCAGCGCCTCCCGCTCGAACAGCACCCGCACACCCTTCACGGCCAGCCATTGCTCGCTCACGGCGAGCATCTCCGCAGACAACAGGTTCTTCGCTGCCATGTCTTCGAACTCCCTTCTCGACCTGTTTCAACGGCACGACCGCGCTGTCCTTGAGCTCCCAAGAACTTTTCTCCGCCTCGCCGCGACCGCACTCGGAATACCCTCCGCGGCCTCATGAACCGCCGCTCGCTGCACGCGTCGCTCGCCCTCGCGCTCCTCGTCGCGGGGTGTCACCGTCACCGCGGCGGAGGCCCTCGACGCGTGCGTGACCCTCGCGCGCAGTACGCCACGGGATGCGTCGACCCGCGCTACGTGTCGGCCCCCTCGGGCGACGTCGCGGTGTCGACCGACGGAGACGTCACCGGCGTCGCGACGGCCGCGCTCAGAGCGCAGCGCGCGGTGGCGTTTTCGAACGCCGCGGGCGTCACCCTCGCGCGCGAGATCGCAGCGCCCGTGCGCGTCACGGGACCCATCGCGCCCGACGGCTTCGCGCTCGCGGCCACGGGGGAGCGCTTTCTCCTCACGTGGATCGACGCGCGCACCTCGGCGCTCCAGCTCGCGGCCATCGCGGCCGATGGTGCCGCCGAGGCGTGGCCGCCCTTCTCTCGCGCCGCGACGAGCCTCGCGCTCGCCGCGGGGCGCGCCAGCTCGTACGTCGTCTGGACCGAGGGCGCGGGCGATCGCGCGGTGCTTCGAGGCGCTCCGCTCGACGCGAGAGGGAGACCGCGCGCCGAGCCCTCGACGCTCGCGACGGGGGCCGTCGACGCGCCCGCGGTGACCTTCACGGGGGTGCGCTACGTCGTGGCGTGGCGCAGCCGCGGAGCCGCGATCGAGGCCCGCGCGGTCTCTCGTGACGGGGTCCCCGAAGCGCCGAGCACGCTGGTGGAGGCTCCCGAGATCGGTCGTCCTTCGATCGCGTGGGGCGGCGATCGGCTCGCCGTCGCGTGGAGCGATCGGCGCAACGGAGACCTCGGGTTGCAGATCACGACGCGCTCGCTCGCAGGGCCTTCGCAGAGCGAACCGCAGCGCCTCTCGGTGCGCTTCGAACGCGACGCGCGGGCCTCGATCGTGTGGGACGGCGCGGCCTTCGGCGTGACGTGGTGGGAGCCCGTCGGCGGAGGCTCTCCGCGGTCGTACATGGCCCTCGTCGACCGCGCGGGGCGGCGCATGGGGACCTCGATGCGGCTCGTTCCCAACGACGACGCGGCCCTCGCGCTGCCCGTGATCGGGTGGGAGCGACCTGACTACTTCTTCGCCGCGGTGCGCGGAGGAACGACCGTCGAGGCGCGGCGCGCGGGACCGCGGGGCTGCGACATGCCGCCGGCGCCGGAGCCCCCGCGTTGACATTCCCGAGGCGGGTCTTTAGGGTCCCGCGCCGCCGCACGAAACGCCGTGTTTCGAGCGCGTAGAGAGAGCAGAGCCGCCGTGTCGGGTGCGATCGAGATCAAGTCGGGACGCGAGGTCGACGCGATGCGCGTCTCCTGCCAGATGGCCGCGGACACGCTGCTCCTCGTGGGCGATCGGCTGCGCGTCGGGATGACCACTGAAGAGATCAACACCTTCGTCCACGCCGACACGCTCCGACGCGGCGCCACGCCCTCGCCGCTGAACTATCACGGCTTCCCCAAGAGCGTGTGCACGAGCGTGAACGAGGTCGTGTGCCACGGCATCCCCGGGCCGCAGCGGCTCAACAGCGGCGACATCATCAACGTCGACGTGACCACGTACTACGGCGGCTTTCACGGCGACACGAGCGCGACCTTCTTCGTCGGAACTCCCTCTACCGAGGCGCGGCACGTCACCGACGTCGCGCGGCGCGCGCTGGAGCTCGGCGTCGCGGCGGTGCGTGAGGGCGGCCGCATCGGCGACATCGGCGAGGCCATCGAAGACTACGTGCACTCGCAGGGGTGCAGCGTGGTGCGCGACTACGTCGGCCACGGCATCGGGCGAAAGTTTCACACCGACCCGCAGGTGGCCCACTACAAGCTCCCGCGCACTGCGCCCAACCCCCGCATGAAGGCCGGAATGATCTTCACGATCGAGCCCATGGTGAACCTCGGCACCTGGGAGGTGGAGCTCGACGACCGCGACAAGTGGACCGTGCGCACCCGCGACCGGAAGCTCAGCGCGCAGTTCGAACACACCGTGCTCGTCACGCGGACGGGCTGCGAGGTGCTCACGCGGCGCCCGCGCCTCCTCGCCAACAGCGAGCAGTTCGACGTGCTCTCGGCGGTGTCGTCATGAGCGGCGCGCGTCCCTTCAAGGTGCTCGGGCTCCAGCAGATCGCGGTGGGCGCGCCCGACAAGTCGGCGCTGCGTCGCCTGTGGGTCGACACGCTCGGCCTCGAGGTTCGCTCGAACTACGTGAGCGCGAAGGAGAACGTCGACGAGGACATCGCCGCCCTCGGCCGCGGTCCGTTCTCTGTCGAAGTGGATCTCATGCAGCCGCTCGACGCCGCGAAGAGCCCGCGCGTGCACGAGCCCGCGCTCAACCACGTGGGCCTCTGGGTCGACGACCTCGCCGTCGCCGTGGCGTGGCTCACGGCGCAGGGCGTCCGCTTCGCGCCCGGGGGAATCCGTCGCGGCGCGAGCGGTCACGACGTGGCCTTCATTCACCCCAAGGGCAACGCCGACGCGCCCATCGGCGGCGAGGGCGTGCTCATCGAGCTCGTGCAGGCGCCCGCCGACGTGATCGCAGCGTTCGACAAAATGGGCTGAAAAGAGGCGCGCTGCCGCGGACCCGTGTCTAAGTCGCCCGCGTCATGGACGACCGTCTCGCGCCCTACGTCACCAACCTCGAACGCGACGTGTTCGCGCTGCGCAACCTCCCCGAGGAGGTGGTCGCGGTGCTCTTCGCGTACTACTCGCGCTCGCGCGACGACCTTCGCACCAACCTCCGCAAGCTCCTCGACGACGAGGAGCTCGCGCTGCACGAAGGCGGCGCAGTGACCCCGTCGCACTCCACAGCGCGCGAGAAGGCGAAGGCATTTCACGAGAAGTGGGTTGTGGGCTACGGGCACGGCTCGGTGGCCGAGCACGCGGTCGTGCATCTCGCCGTCGAGCGCTGCTCCATCGTGGCGGCCAAGGCGCTCGAAGAGGCGCGCCTCGCGGCGTACACCGAGAAGAGCACGCGCTACGTCCGCTTCGATGAGGCGACGCTGGTCACCGACATCGGCCTCCCGCCCGAGCTCGCGGCCGACTACGAGCGCGGCGCGAGGGAGCTCCTGCGCGCCTATTCGAGCATCGCAGACGCCGTCGAGATCGAGCTCATCAAGCGCCACGCGCCGCCCGAGGGGACCTCTCCGAAGGCCCACGCCAACGTGCTCCGCGCTCACGCGTGCGACCTCCTGCGAGGGCTGTTGCCCGCGGGTGTTCCGACGAACGTGGGCGTGACGATCAACGCGCGCGCGCTCGAGCAGCACGTCGGCAAGCTCCTCGGATCGCCGCTCGCGGCGGTGCGTCGCATGGGCGAGCAGATGCGCGACGAGGCCGCGGTGATCGTCCCCACGCTGCTGAAATACACGGCCCCGAAGGCGCATCGCGACGGTGCGTACGGCCGGGCGGTGCGCGCGAAGGGGGGACTCCACGTGGCGGGCGAGGCCCCGCGCGACGTCGACGTGCGGTTGATCGACTCGAGCGACGAGCCGCTTCGAACGACGGCGTCGATGATCCAGTGCGAGCTCTTTGGCACCGCGTGGGAGGACGCCTGGCGACGCACGGCGCACCCCTCTCGCGCGAAGGAGCTCGTCGACGCGTACCTCACCGATCGCGGCCCGCACGACCAGCCGCTGAGGGCGCTGGAGCACGCGACCTTTCGCTTCGAAGTGCGCTGCGACTACGGCGCGTGGAGGGATCTCCAGCGGCACCGCATGGTGTCTGCGACGACGCCGCGCCTCGGCACGTCGGAGGGCTGGTGGCTCTCGCCGGAGCTCACGGACCTGGGCTTCGAAACGCGCTGCACCGAGGCGCTCGAAGCGGCTGTCGACGTGCACGCGCGCATCGCGGCGACGCACCCGTGGGAGGCGCAGTACGCCGTTCCGCTGGCGTTCAGGGTCCGCTATGTGATGCAGGCGAACCTGCGCGAGATGTTTCACCTCATCGAGCTCAGGTCTGCGCGGCAGGGCCACGAGAGCTATCGCCGCGTGGCGCAGCGGCTCGCCGAGTGCCTCCTCGCGGAGTGCCCGTGGCTGGAGCCGCACCTGCGCGTCGACCGCAACCACTACCCCTGGGCGCGGCACTGAACCCCATTGCCGCGCGTCGGCGAATGGGACCACACTCGCGCCCCGATGGGCATCCCTGAACGGCCTTCGTGTGTGGTCACCGGAGCGGGTAGCGGCCTCGGTCGCGCGCTCTGCAAGCAGCTCGCGTCGCGCGGCGCGCGCATCATCGTCAGCGACGTCAACGAGGCGGCGGCGAAGGAGACCGTCGCGCTCCTCGGCGTGGAGGCGCACGCGTTCCGCTGCGACGTTTCGAAGCGTGAGGAGGTCGTCGCGCTCGCGGCCTTCGCGGAGGAGAAGTTCGGCGCCGTCGACTTCGTCGCGAACAACGCGGGCGTCGCGGTGAGCGGCAGCATCGGCGAGATTCCCGACGCCGACTGGCAGTGGATCGTGGGCGTGAACCTCTGGGGCGTGATCTACGGCTGCGAGGTGTTCCTCCCCGCGATGAAGCGGCGGGGCAAGGGGCACATTCTCAACGTGGCCTCGCTCGCGGGCATCGCCAACGCGGCGCGCATGGGCCCCTACAACGTCACGAAGGCGGGCGTCATCGCGCTCACCGAGACCATGCACGGCGAGCTGCGCGGGACGGGCGTGGGCGTGAGCGTGCTGTGTCCGTCGTTCTTTCCGACGAACATCATCAAGAGCGCCAAGGGCGGCGACCCGAAGGAGTCGGCCTTCGCCGAGAAGCTCATGCAGCGCAGCCCGCACTCCGCCGACGACATCGCGCGCATCGCCCTCGACGCGTGCAAGAAGGGCGAGCTGCACGTGCTCCCGCACGTCGAGGGGCGCTGGTTCTGGCGCATGCGCAGGCTCATGCCGCGTCGCTCGCTCGACATGGCGATCAACCTCCGCGGACGCGTCGCGAAGTAGTCGCTCTATCGCAGTCGCAACGCCGAGAGCGCGTTCGAGAAGTCATCGGTCCACGGTCGCTCCGTCGTCGCCGCGAGGGGCGTCCAGTTCGTGAGCGCGCCGAGGTCTTCGGCGTGCCTCGCCATCACCACCCACGTCGATCGCACGGGACCTTCGGGTCCGAAGCCCGCGCCCGTTCGCGTGCGTGCGACGAGACCGCGATCACGCGCGAGCGCAGAGAGCACGGGGCCGAGGTCGACGTGGCGGTTGGTGATGTGAAACGCGAGCACCCCGCGCGCGTCGAGGCGCGACAGATAGAGCGAAATGGCCTCGCGCGTGAGGAGGTGCGTGGGGATCGCGTCGGAGCTGAACGCGTCGAGCGCGAGGAGGCCGTAGCGCGCAGAGGTATCGCGTTCGAGGGAGCGCCGCGCGTCGCCCGTGATGACCGACCACGGCGCGGCGGCGTCGCGGAGCCAGGTGAACCACGTCCGCGCGATGCGATCAACCGCCGGGTCGAGCTCGTAGAAGGTCCATCGCTGGCGGGGCCGCGCGTAGGCGGCGAGCATTCCGACGCCGAGGCCGACGACGGCGACGCGGCGGTCGTCGAGCGAGGGGCCGAGCGCGCGCATCACCTCGCCGATGGGCGCCGTGGTGTCGTAGTAGGCCACCGGTCGGCCGCGCATCTTGGGCGAGCGGAACTGCATCCCGTGGAGCGTCGTGCCGTGGAGGAAGCGCCTCACGCCGCGCGCCTCTTCGACGCGCAGAACGCCGTAGAACGTGCGTGATTCGACGAGCACCGAGCGATCGAAGCGGCTGGCTGCGAGGATCGCCATGAGCCCGAGCGCGAGGCGCGCGCGACGACCGAGCGAGAGCAGCACGAGCAGCGCGAGGGGGAGCCCGTAGCGAACCAGTGACGGCGTGCTGGCGCGCAGCGGCGCCGCGAAGAGCGCGGCGGCGAGCGCGCCCACCACGAGCGGAACGAGCGCATCACCGAGCGTCTTCGAACGCGCGGGAGCCTGCTTCGGCGGCGGGCCGAGCACGGTCTCGGGATCGATGCCGACGGAGCGCATCAGGGCCTCTTCGCGTGCGCGCGGATCGGGCGGCGGCGGAGGCGTCGGGAGGAGCAGCACCGCGAGCGCGAGCGTGAGGGGATACTCGGTGACGCGCGTGAAGATCCACGGCGCGACGAGGGCGTTGAAGGCTCCGCCGAGCGCGCCGCCGACGGCGATGGCGAGCTGGTACGAGGTGATCGACGCGTCGGCCGGGCGGGCGCGCGCGAGCTCTCCGTGGAGGATGTACGCGCACGCGGCGAAGAGCGCGAAATGGCCTGCCACAAGTGGGATTCGCGTCGCGACCTGCGGCGCCGAGAAGAGGAACACGAGCACGAGGAGCCCGAGGAACGGCGTGACGAGACGCGCCGTCGGCGGTTCGGGAGGGCGCGCGAACACGACCACGAAGCTCGCGAGGTACACCGCGAGCTGCCCCACCCAGAGCAGCGGGAACGAGCCCACGTCGGTGGCGATGTGCGCCGTGAGCCCGAGCATCATGCTCGACGGAACGAACGCCAGCGCCGCGAGACGCAGCCACGCGCGGAGTCCGATCGGTGCCGCGGGCGCGCGCTGTTCGAGCGTCGCGGGAGACTCGCGGCGGGCTGCGAAGACGCAGGCCGCGACGGCGATCACGTAGGCGACGAAGGCTGCGGCGAAGGCGCGTCCCTGCGCGGCGAGGGGCAGCGTGGGCTCGATCACGAGCGGGTACGCGAGGAGCGCGGTGAGGCTCCCGACGTTGCTCGCGGCGATGAGCGGAGACGCGTCTCGCTTCGAAGCGCCGAGATACCAGCGCTGAAGGAGCGGCGAGCCCGCGGAGAGCAGCACGAACATCGGCGCGACGCGCTGCGCGAGGGCCGCGAGGATCGAGCGCGTCGGATCGCCCGACGGCGGCGACAGGTCACCGAGCGAGAAGGGCAGCGTCGCGGCGGCGAGCGCGAGGAGCGCGACGTGAAGCGCGGCCATCGCGCGCGGACCGAGGCGCGTCGGGAGCGCGTGCGCCCAGGCGTATCCCGCGAGCAGGCCGAGCTGAAAGAAGACCGAGCAGGTGTTCCAGAGCGCGGGGACGCCGCCGACGCGGGGGAGGAGCGCGCGGGCGACCATCGGCTGCACCGCGAAGAGCAGCGCCGAGCCGAGCAGCGTGGTCGCCGTGAAGAGCCGCCTCACGCGGGCTCGTCGACGTGGGCTCCGTACCCGCGACACATGGCTTCGACGAGGGCGATGGGCTCCTCGAAGGCTTCGCCCGTGAGCACGCCCGCGCCGCGAAAGCGGTAGAGCGCGCGGCCGAGCGTGACGCGCATCGCGAGGTTTCGAAGCTGCGCCGAGAGCGGTCGATCGGCGATCCACTGGTGACCGTGCGCGGTGGCGCGGAGGTAGAACGCCTCGGCCTCGGGCTGCGTCGCGCCCGATTCGAGCATCGCCCCGAGGAGCCCCTGCTCCGAGATCACCAGCAGCGTCTCGCGCATCACGTCGAGCACGTGGAGCGCGAGGTCGCGGCCGCTCCGCCACGCGACGTTCTCTGACACGATCCCGTCGATGACCGCGCGCCACGCGTCGAGCCACGGAGCCATCGCGTCCGGTGAAATCGCGGGCGTCGCGAGGGCGGGGGAGGGGAGGGTCCCGTCGCGATCGAGGGCGTCGGCGACGGCCCACAGCCACGCGGCGACGTCGTGCACGGGCGTCGCGAGCACCTCGCGCGACCACGCCACGAGCGCCGCGCGCGAGCATGTGTGCTCGGCGGTGATCGCGAGCTCGGGCGGGAGCACCTCGACGAAGACCTCCGTGGGGAGCTCGCCTCGCGTCTTCATGGCCGGGTCGATGAGGGCGGCGCCCTTGGAGCCCGTCGCGCTGCGGATCACGCACGAGCACTCGACGAGCGCGGTCACGCGCACGGCCTCGCCGTCGTCGACGAAGCGCGCTGGAAAGAGGTTGCAGCCGAAGGGTTTCGCGTCTCCGCCGCCCGCCGCGTGGATGCGGCAGAGGCCGTCGTCGCGGAGGTACGCGCACGCGCCGTCGACGTGTTTGACCGCGCATCCGGGCGTCGGAACGGAGCCGTGACGCGGGGTGAAGACCCACTCGTGGCGGTCGCCTCCGCGCTCGATCTGAGGCAGGAGCACGCGCGCTCGCGCGGCTTCGAGGGGGCTGAACACGATGGTCGAGTACTGGTGGCAGCACACGCCGCGTCCGTCGCAGTCGAAGCGGTAGTCTGCGAGGTGATCGATGGGGCGCTCGGGCGGACTCTGCGGCGCACGGCTCTCTGTGTCGGCCGAGGCGGGGCCTTCGAAGAGCATCCCCTGGCGCGTGAGCTTCTCCAGGAACTCTTCGAGCGCCGCAGGGCTCGCGATCGCGCCCTCACGCGCCGCAGCGAGGAGGATCCCGTCGTGGTCGCGCGTGCCGTCGGCCATCTGGAGGAGCACCCACTCGCGCATCCCGATCTGAAACGACGCGCCGCGACGCTGATCGAAGAGCACGACGAGGTTCTTCTCGTCGACCTTGTGGAGCCTCGCGAGCACGTGCTCGGCGAGGCGTGGGCGCGTGGGGACGTCTACGTCGGTGGCGGGTGCTTCCATCGTGGTCGTCGCCCTGCACATCACGCCCCGCGGCAGCGGGTCAAGCGCCGTTCTCGGTCCCGACGCCTCCGTGCGTCGAGGGGCGTCGTCGAAACGCTCGGAGCGCGGCGTCCGCGTCGCCAGAAGCCCTTCAAGTTCCGTCGCTTGCGAGGCGCTTCGAGGCCGCAACGCGAAGCCCGCGGTTCTTTCTCTACGTCTGCGTGAAGAGTGGTCGTTGAAGGTCGCGCATCGGTCGAACTCCGCGGCCTCAACCATCTGGAAGCACTGACGAATTCAACGAGCCCCTCGCGTCGCCGCAAGGGGTTCGCGCCAGGCGACGAAACGGGATATGACCACCCTCGGAAACAGGTCATCGGATGGCAGCGCGCATCGTCGTCGGCATGAGCGGAGGCGTCGACTCGTCGGTCGCGGCGCTGCGCCTTCGCGACGAGGGCTGGGACGTGATCGGCGTCACGCTCCACCTCTGGGACTACGTTCGCGAGGGGCACGCGGGCCGTTGTTGCGCGCCCGAGGATCAGTACGACGCCGCGCGCGTGTGCGCCTCGCTCGACATTCCCCACTACACCTTCGATCGCAGGGCGCTCTTTCGCGAGCGGGTGGTCGACCGCTTCGTGCGCGACTACACCGCGGGGAGAACGCCCTCGCCCTGCGTCCGCTGCAACGAGTCTGTGAAGCTCTCGCCGCTCCTCGAGATCGCGCGACGCCTCGGCGCGGAGCACATCGCGACGGGCCACTACGCGCGCATCGAGCGCGAGGGCGACGGCGTGAAGCTCCGCGTCGCACGCGATGCAGACCGCGACCAGTCGTATTTTCTCTGGGCCTCGCCGATGGATTCGCTTCGCGCGCTGGTGCTCCCGCTCGGTGAGATGACCAAGCCCGAGGCGCGCGAAGACGCGGGGCGCGCGGGGCTCACCAACGCCGCGAAGCCCGACTCGACGGACCTCTGCTTCGTCGAGGGCGGCGACTACGCGCGCTTCGTCGAGAACCACACGCCCACGGCCGCGAGGCCCGGTCCCATCGAGACGCGCGACGGAAACGTGGTGGGAGAGCACCGCGGCGTACACGGTTTCACCGTGGGTCAACGACGTGGGACGGGCGCGGGCGGCGCGCCGAGGTATGTGCTGAGGATCGTCCCCGAGCGCGACGCGGTGATCGTCGGGAGCGCCGAGGAGGCCGCCGCGTCGGAGCTTCATCTCTCGGGCCTGCGATGGCTCTGCGAGGCCGTACCCGAAGACGTTCGCGTGAAGATCAGGTACCGACATCCGGGCGTCGAGGCGCGCGTGGAGCGCGTCGAGGGCGATCGCGCGGTGTTGAGGCTTCGCGATGCGCAGCGGGGAGTTTCCCCCGGACAGGCCGCGGTCTTGTATGTTGGCGACCGCGTCGTCGGAGGCGCCTGGATCGAATGACCGCTCCCTCGATCGCGCTGGTGACCGACTTCGGACGCGAGGACAGCTACGTCGCCGAGGTGCACCTCGCCATCGCGCGAACGGTTCCCAACGCACGGATCATCGACGTCACGCACGACGTCGCCCCCTTCGATCGCGTGGGGGCCGCGCTCGTGGTGGAGCGAGCGCTCGCCGAGCTCCCCCGTGGTGCTGCGCTGATGGTGGTGGTCGATCCGGGGGTTGGGACCGCTCGCGCGAGGCTCGCGCTCCACGTCGACGGCCGCTGGTGCGTGGGCCCCGACAACGGCGTGTTGCCCGTTCGCGCTGCGAGCGACTCCGCGTGGCGCATCACCGCGCTCGCGCCGAGGGAGGGCGTGACCACCTTCGACGGGCGCGAGGTCTTCGGCCCCGCCGCGGCGCTCCTCGCTGCGGGGGCGGACGTTCGGCTCCTCGGTGAGCGCCATCGAAACCCCGCGCCGTGGGTGATGCCCCCCGATGCGGACTACGAAGACGTGGGCGCGGTGCGATATGCTCGCGGCGTCGTGATCGCGCGAGACCGCTACGGCAATGCCATCACGAGCGTGAGGCTCCCCGACGGAGTCGCGCCGGAGCGCGCGGCGATCATCGAGCCCGAGGCCTTCGCGGGCCCGCTGCGAAGGAGCTACGGCTCCGCCGCGAAGGGAGACCGCGTGGCGCTCGTGGGCTCGTCGGGGCGCGTGGAACTCTCGGTGTGTCAGGCATCGACGTCGCTCGTGGGCGGCGAGGAAGTGGTGCTGCGATGCGACGCGTGACGCGCGCGCTCTCGTGCTTGGGGATCGTGCTCACGGTGTCGTGCAGCGTGGGCGACGGCGTCGGCGCGGTGCGAGGGAGGCTGATGGTCGAGGCGTGCTCGCTCAACGTGCCGCACTACTCGATGCAGCCGGGCTTCTTCGGCGGCGAGTGGCACCAGGGGAGCTTCACGATCCAGATCGCGCCGGGCGGAGACACGGGCGAGTACGCCGACGGACTGGTGTTCCTCGTCGACGACACGGGCTACGTGGCGCGGCACCTCAACGAGCGCATCGAGGTGGGCGCGCCGGGGGTGACGCCCGTCCACGCGGTGCTGCGGCTCACGAAGAGCTGCGGTCGGAGGGAGCTCGTGCAGACCTCTCCCAACGTCGCGCTCGAGGCGTGGCGGGGGTACGCGGTCTTCGAATCGATCTACCGCGGAGACCCCACGGCGGATGCGTCGGCGCGTCGCACGGCGGTGACGTCGTTCTCGCTCGAGCTCTCAGACCCGCGCGCGGTGAGGGACTACACGAACTCCGCGGGGATGCGCGCCGTCGGTGAGGGCCGCGAGCCTGCGCCGGTCTCCCAGAGCCGCGCCGAGCTCGAAGGGAACTTCGAGTTCTATTTCGTCCGCGGTCGCCCTGCGCAGCGCTTTCAGTGATGAAGACCCGAGAGCATGAAGTGACGGTCGAGGCGCTGGCCCCTTCGGGCGACGGCGTCGCGCAGATCGATGGCAAGGCCGTGCACCTCGCAGACGTGCTCCCCGGCGAGCGCGTGCGCGTGGTGATCGAGCGGGGATCGCCCGTCGTGCGAGAGGTCATCGAGACGTCGCCCGAGCGCGTGACCCCGCGCTGCGAGGTCTTCGATCGCTGCGGCGGATGCGCGTGGCAGCACGCGTCCGAAGGTCTCCAGCGGGCTTCGAGGCTCGCGCTCCTGCGACGGGCCTTGCCCGCGGATCTGAGGGAGCTGCCCGTCGCGTGGCACGCCTCGCCGTCACCCTGGGCGTGGCGCACGCGCGCCCGCCTCGCGTGGGAGACGCGCGGAGGGGCTGTCTCTCTGGGCTTCCGCGAGAGGCGCTCGCACGGTGTGGTCGCGACCGGGGCGTGCCCCGTGCTCGATCCGGCGCTCGAAGCGGCGCTGCGTCCGTTGGCTTCTCGGCTCGGGCAGGTCGCGAAGCGCGGAGAGGTCTCGCTCGCGCTCGGTGTGGGCGGCGCGCCTGTCGCGAGCGTGCATCCCGACGGGGCGCTCATGGCGGGCGCGTACGCGGCCTGCGCGGCGCTCGTGTCGGACGGCTTCGCGGGCGTGGCCCTGTGGGTCGAAGGGGCTTCGGTCCCAGCGATCACGGGCGATCCTCGGCCGAGGGCGTTGGGGGCCGACGGCGCTCCGCTGGTGCTCGGCGTCGACGGGTTCGCGCAGGCCAACGCGTCGCTCAACGCGTCGCTCGCGGAGGCCGTGGTGAGGCTCTGCCCGGCGGAGAATCGTCGCGTGCTCGAGCTCTACGCGGGGGCGGGGAACTTCACCGTGCTCCTCGCGAAGAAGGCCGCCTCGGTGACCGCCGTGGAGGGCGACCTCGACGCCGCCGCTGCCATGCGAGAGAACCTCGCGGCGCGATCGATCGCGAACGTGACGGTGCGCGCCGAGACCGCGGAGCGATGCGCCGACGCGAAGGCCGACGTGGTGGTGCTCGATCCGCCGAGGACGGGGGCGCGCGAGGTCGTCGAGGCGCTCGCGAAGCGATCGGACCTGCGCGCCGTGGTGTACGTGTCGTGTGATCCGGCGACGCTCGGGCGAGACCTCGCGACGCTGCGCGCGCGGTACTCCGTCACGGCGATCGAGGCCTTCGAGATGTTCCCGCAGACGGCGCACGTCGAGACGGTCGTCGCGCTCACGCGGGCGACGGCCGGGCGACAGCGCGTGTGGTAGGGTCGCGAGAAGACCCCCACAGACGATGAAGATCCCTGACGCGCGGCGCTTCCTCGAAGACCGGCGGCGCCTGGCGCTGGCCCACACCTGCGAGCGATGCGTCTATCACGACCGCGATCGCGACCGATGCGCGCACGGCTACCCCGACGCGTCGCACCGCGAGGCCGCGTATGCCGACGAGGCCAGCGCGCAGCGCGGAATGTTCTGCAAGGAGTTCGAACTTGAGTGACCGCCCCTCGACGTCGACTCGGCAGGTCGCGAGGGAGCGCGTGCTCGCGTTTACGCAGGCCAGGAGGCTCGTGAGGCCCGGCGATCGGGTGCTCGTGGCGACGGGCGGCGGCGCGCGGAGCCTGGGGCTCATGAACTTCCTGTACTCGGCGCGCGACGAACTCGATTGGAAGGAGCTCGCGGTCGCCTCGGTTGAGCCCTTCAGCGAAGAGGACTCCGACGCGGCCGAGGTGGTCGCCGACGTGGGTCGACTCGCGAGGTCGTATGGGATGGATTTCTACGCGGTGCGCCCGACTCCCGCGCGCGGACGCATCGACGTGAACGCCGAGCTGATCGCGCTCGCCGCGGGGCGCTTCGATCGGATCGTCCTCGGTCAGACCCGTTCGGACGATGCCGTGAGGGTGCTCGCCGAGCTCTCGCGAGGGGGAATCGAGGCCGTGAGGGGGCTCGCCCCGAGGCTCAAGGGCGGGTTCGTGCGGCCCTTTCTGGTGCTCTCAGACGCCGAGGCGATGGCCTTCACGCCCGGTGAGGCCGTGGGGTGGGGACCCGGCGCGGCCGCGGTTTCGCCTGAAGAAGAGGCGATTCGGAGAGAGATTCTCCCGAGGCTGCGAGCGCAGTTCGAGAGCGTGGATATCATGCTCCAGGAGACCGGGCGGAGCGCGCGAGCCCGGAGACGCCCCACCCGCATCACACGAGCACGGGGAGGTGGTTGATGCGTGGCAAGCACCGTGCTAGCTCGGGAATCCCCAAAGCCGCGCCCGCCCGCGTCGCCCCGACAGGACCCGTCGAGACTCCGAGGAAGCTGTGAAGCAATCGTATAAAACCCTCCTTCTCTGGGCCTTCCTGCTGGTCATGTTCGGCATGCTCTACCAGGTGTTCGTCGCGACTCACGCCGTGACGCACGCCCCGTTCAGCAGGTTCATGTCCGACGTGCGGCAGCACCTCGTGCTCACGGTCACCGTGAAGGACCGCGAGATCACCTACCGCCGCGCCGTGCCCAACAGCCAGCCCGAGGTGGTCGAGACCATCGCGCCGTCGAACTGGGAGCTCCAGCGAGAGGTCCTCGCGCTCGGCGGCAACGAGCACCCGATCCAGATCACCAACGAGAAGGACGAGGGCTCGGGGCTCCTCACGAGCGTGCTCCTCACGTGGCTCCCGATGGTGCTCGTGCTGGCGATGTTCGTGTTCTTCATGCGCCAGATCCAGTCGGGCGGCGGCAAGGCGATGAGCTTCGGCAAGAGCCGCGCGCGCCTCGTCAACGACAACCAGAACAAGGTCACCTTCGCCGACGTGGCGGGCATCGAGGAGGCGAAGGACGAGGTCGAAGAGATCATCGCCTTCCTCAAGGACCCGAAGAAGTTCCGTCGCCTCGGCGGTCGCATCCCCAAGGGCGTGCTCCTCTCGGGCGCTCCTGGTACGGGCAAGACGCTCCTCGCGAGGGCCATCGCGGGCGAGGCCGGCGTGCCCTTCTTCACCATCTCGGGCTCTGACTTCGTCGAGATGTTCGTGGGCGTCGGCGCCTCGCGCGTCCGCGACCTCTTCGAACAGGGCAAGAAGCACGCGCCCTGCATCATCTTCATCGACGAGATCGACGCCGTGGGCCGTCACCGCGGCGCGGGCCTCGGCGGCGGCCACGACGAGCGCGAGCAGACGCTCAACCAGCTCCTCGTCGAGATGGACGGCTTCGACGCCAACGACGGGGTCATCATCGTGGCGGCCACCAACCGCCCCGACGTGCTCGACCCCGCGATCCTTCGTCCCGGCCGCTTCGATCGTCGCATCGTGGTGCCGCGACCCGACGTGAAGGGCCGCGAAGAGATCCTCCGCGTGCACACCCGCAAGGTGCCCCTGTCGCCCGACGTCGACCTGTCGATCATCGCGCGCGGCACGCCCGGCTTCGCGGGCGCTGACCTCGAGAACCTCGTGAACGAAGCGGCCCTGCTCGCGGCGCGTCAGGACAAGGACGCCGTGAACATGAACGACATCGAGCTCGCGAAGGACAAGGTCATCATGGGCGTGGCCCGCAAGAACATCGTGATGACCGAGGAGACCAAGACGGTCACCGCGTACCACGAGGCCGGCCACACGCTCGTCGCGATCAAGGTCGTGGGCAACGACCCGGTGCACAAGGTCTCGATCATTCCGCGCGGACCCGCCCTCGGCGTGACGGTCACGCTGCCCTCGGAAGACGTCTACAACCGCTCGCGCGACCAGCTCCTCGCGCGCATCGCGATGACCCTCGGCGGACGCACCGCGGAGGAGATCGTCTTCGGCCGCGCGAACACGGGCGCGGCGAGCGACATCCAGCGCGCCACGCAGTACGCGCGCTACATGATCTGCCAGGAGGGCATGAGCGACAAGCTCGGGCTCGTGACGTACGGGCAGAACGAGGACCAGCCCTTCCTCGGTCGCGACCTCGGCGTGAACCAGCGCGACTACTCCGAGCAGACGGCCATCGAGATCGACAACGAGACGCGCAGGCTCATTCAGGAGCAGCACGAGCGCGCGCGGCTCGTCCTCATCGAGAACCGCCCCGCGCTCGATCGCCTCGCGGCGGCGCTCCTCGAGCGAGAGACCCTCGACAACGAGGAGATCATCGCGTGCATCGAGGACCGGCCGCTCCCCGACCGCGTGAAGACCGTGATCCCGTCGTGGTCTGAGCGCCGCGACACGCGAGATGGCGCGCGCCCCAAGGCCACGAGCATCTTCCCCCCGCGCGGCGTCCCTTCGGGCGCCTGATCGCCCTCGCGAGAGGCTCTCTCGCGGTCCCCTCTTCGATACACAAAGCCCCTGCCTGATGTGCTACTGAGCACGCGGGCAAAGTGACCTCCTTCGCGCCGCTCAAGCTCGGGACGACGGTCTGGGACTGGTCGCGCCCGTACGTCCTCGCGGTGTTGAACGTCACGCCGGATTCGTTCTCCGACGGCGCCCGTCACCGCTCTTCCGAGGCTGCGATCGAGCACGGCGTGTCGCTCGTCGCCGCGGGCGCCGACGCGCTCGACATCGGCGGAGAGAGCACGCGCCCCGGCGCGGAGCCCGTGTCGGTCGAAGAGGAGCTCTCTCGGGTGATTCCCGTGATCGAAGGGCTCGCGAGGCGGGTGAGCGTCCCGCTCTCGATCGACACGATGAAGCGCGATGTGGCGAGGGCGGCGCTCTCGGTCGGCGCGACGATCGTCAACGACGTGGGGATGGGCGACGACGCGGCGGCGTTGGGCGTCGTCGCGTCGGAGGCGGGCGCGGCCTACATCGCGATGCACGCGCGGGGGACGCCCGTCACCATGCGCGGGCTCTCGGACTATCACGACGTCGCCGCGGAGGTCGCGGAGGAGCTCGCGGCGCGCGCGGCCGCGCTCGAAATCGCGGGCGTGCGCCGATCGCGGATCATTCTTGATCCGGGGATCGGCTTCGCGAAGACGCCGTCGCAGTCGCTCGATCTGCTCGCGAATCTCGAAGCGCTGCGGCGCCTCGGATATCCGCTGTGCGTGGGTCCGTCGCGTAAGCGCTTCATCGATGCCACGGAGGCGTACGAAGCTTCGTGGGGCGTCACTCCGTCGGCTCCTTCGGAGCGCATCGGAGGCACCGCAGCGGCGGTCACGGCGGCGATCTACGAGGGCGCGTCGGTGGTGAGGGTCCACGACGTCGCCGTGATGCGCCAGGCCGCGCGGGTCGCACACGCCATCGCGGCGAGGCGGAGGGCGCGCGGTGTTTGACGGGCTCCAGTCGCTCTTCGCGATGCGGCCGATCACGGCGGTGCTGCGTGACCTCGTCGACATCGTCGTGGTCGCCTACGCGGTGTACCGCCTGCTGCTCTTTCTTCGCGGCACCCGCGCCGTGCAGGTGGGGCAGGGGATGCTGCTCCTCGGCGCGGTGTATCTGGTCGCGCAGCGCCTCGGGCTGGTGACGACGTACACGCTGCTCGACCGCTTCCTCGCGTCGTTCCTGCTGCTGGTGGTGGTGATCTTTCAGGGGGACATCCGGCGCGCGCTCATGCGCGTGGGCAACAGGCCCTTCCTCTTTCGATGGCGCCGCGGCGAGGAGTCGAACGCGGTCGAAGAGGTGGTGCAGGCCGCGACGCTGCTCGCGCAGCGAGGTCTGGGCGCGCTCGTCGTCTTCGAACGAGAGGCCGCGCTCGATGACTTCGTCGGGCAGGGCACGGTGCTCGACGCGGCCGTGACCAGCGAGCTCCTCTACACGATCTTTCTGCCCGCGTTCGAGAACCCGCTCCACGACGGCGCGGTGATCATCAAGAGCGCGCGCATCTGGAAGGCGGGCGGCTTTCTCCCGCTCACGGGCAACTCGTCGCTCGACCGCACGCTCGGCACGCGCCACCGCGCGGCCATCGGCATCTCTGAAGAGACCGACGCGGTGGTCGTGGTCGTGAGCGAGGAGCGCGCCAAGGTCTCGCTGTGCTTCAACGGCAACATCGTCCGCGACCTCGACGGAGACTCCCTGCGGCGCGCGCTCTACGGGCTCTTCTATTCGAAGCGTCAGGCCGCGGCGCTCATGAGGGCGCGCGACGAGGAGGAGCCCCGGGTGTCGCGGCTCCCGCCGCCGCCCGCCGTTCCCGTCGAGACCGTGAAGTTGCAGGCCGAGGTCGAGACGCCGGAGCGACAGGGGTGATGGAAATCACCTCTGACAAGATTCGCTCGACGCTGCGCGAGTCGATCACCGAGAACCTGGGGCTCAAGCTCGCCTCGGTGGTGATCTCGGTCGTGCTCTTCAGCGCCGTGCGCGGCTCGGGCAACGTGCAGCGCAGCCTCGACGTGCCCGCGACCTTCGTGCTCCCTGTCGCCGCGACGGGCAACGCGGTGCTCCTCTCGACGCTGCCCGACAAGGTGCGCGTGACCGTGCGCGGCTCGCCCTCGGTGCTCGGCCCCATCCGCGCGGACGACATCGGCCCCCTGCAGATCGACGTGCGCGAGGGTCGCAGCCGGCTCGTGCGGCTCTACCCCGAGATGCTCACGCTCCCCGCGGGCGCGACCTTCATCTCGTTCACGCCCGACTCCATTCCGCTCCAGTGGGACACGATGGTCGAGCGCTCGGTGCCCGTGCAGCCGACGCTCGTGGGCACGCTCCCCTCGCGCTCGCGCGTCGAGCACATCGAGGTCGATCCGCCGCACGTCCGCGTCCGCGGCGCGTCGCTCTACATCGACCCGATGGCCTCCGTGCACACCGAGCCCGTCGACGTTTCGAACCTCGCGCCCGGACGCTACGAGCGACGCATCCCCCTCGAGACGCCGCGCGCGGGCGTCGAGTTCGACAACGCCCGCGGCGTTCGCGTGGCCTTCGAAGTCATCGCGACGGTGTACGAGCGCCGCTTCGAACGCCTCGCGGTCACCGCGATCGGAGGCCCGCGCGCGCAGCTCCGGCCGCCGCTCGTCGACGTGGTCGTGCGGGGTGAGCCCTCGGTCGTCGATCGGCTGCTCCCGTCGCAGGTCGTGCCCGTCATCGACCTCTCGACGCTCGGCGCGACGCGAACGCCCACCAGCGTCCCCGTCGAGGTGAGGCCACTTCCGTCCGGTGCGACGGCGGGCGACCGCAGCCCGGCCGAGATTCTCGTCGTCCCGCTGCGTTAGGTTGTATCGTCCCGCGCCTATGACCCGCGCAGGCGAGACGACGGGCGCGCACGCCCGCAAGCTCTTTGGCACCGACGGCATCCGTGGCGTCGCGAACGAATACCCCATGACCCCCGAGGTGGCGCTCAAGGTCGGCGCGGCCGTGACGTGGTGGGCCTCGCGGGGCGGACGCTCCGCGCGCGTCGTCATCGGCAAGGACACGCGGCTCTCGGGCTACATGCTCGAGACCGCGCTCGCGGCCGGGGTGTGCTCGCAGGGCGGGCGCGTGATGCTCACGGGGCCGCTCCCGACGCCCGCCATCGCCTACATCGTCCAGTCGATGCGCGCGGACGTCGGCGTCGTGATCTCGGCCTCGCACAACCCCTACGCCGACAACGGGATCAAGATCTTCGGCCCCGACGGCTTCAAGCTCCCCGACGCGGCCGAGGCCGAGATCGAGGCGCTCATGGACGACCCGCGGCTCATCACCGCGCGGCGCACCGAGGCCGGCGTCGGGCGCGCGGAGAAGATCGAAGACGCGCGCGGGCGCTACGTCACCTTCGTGAAGGGCACCTTCCCCAAGACCCTGCGGCTCGACGGGCTGCGCATCGTGGTCGACGGAGCGCACGGCGCCGCGTACCGGGTCGCGCCGCTGGTGTTCTCGGAGCTCGGCGCCGACGTGAGCGCGATCGGCGTGAAGCCCAACGGGCGCAACATCAACGACCGCTGCGGCGCGCTGCACCCCGAGGGGCTCGCGGCCGAGGTCGTCAAGCGCAAGGCCCACCTCGGCATCGCGCTCGACGGCGACGCCGACAGGCTCATCGTGGTCGACGAGGGCGGCAACATCGTCGATGGCGACGCCATCATGGCGATCTGCGCGCGGCGCATGCTCGACGCGGGCACCCTCGCGCGCAACGTCGTCGTCGCCACGGTCATGTCGAACCTCGGCCTCGAGCGCGCGCTCGCGACGCTCGGCGTGAAGCTCGTGCGAACGGCGGTGGGCGATCGGTACGTCGTCGAGGCGATGCGGAAGCACGGGTACAACTTCGGCGGCGAGCAGTCGGGGCACCTCGTCTTTCTCGACCACGCGACGACGGGCGACGGGCTCATCGCGGCGCTGCAGGTCGTGGGCGCGCTCGTCACCGCGCAGCGTCCCCTGAGCGACATCGCCGCCGACGCGATGCATCGCGTTCCGCAGGTGCTCGTGAACGCCACGCTCAAATCTCGGCGGCCGCTCGACCACATGCCGAAGACGCAGGCGTCGATTCACGCGGCCGAGGCGCAGCTCGCCGACACGGGGCGCGTGCTGGTGCGCTGGTCGGGCACGGAGCCCAAGCTGCGCGTGATGGTCGAGGGCGAAGACGAGGCGACGATCCGCGTGATCGCTGAGGAGATCCTCGAGACCGCGCGCAAGGAGCTGGCGTGATGCGACGCGCGGCGCTCGCGCTCGCGCTCTCGGTGATCGCGTGCAGGAGCTCGTCGTCGCCGCCCTCGCGCTCCCCCGAGGCGCATGTCGCGCCCGCGACCGTGGGTGACACCGGCGCCGGGCCGCTCGCAGCGCACCCGCAGACTCCCGCAGCGGCCCCGACACCCGCGCCGAACGCAGCGCCGACGCCGCCTCCGCCGCCTCCGACCGCAGCGGCAGCGCCGTCAGCGCCCGGCGCCGTGTGGCAACCTCCGTCGGCCGACGCGCTCGCCGCGATGCCCCTCGCGCGGCGCATGGAGCTCTCGGTCGTCACCTTCGACGACGCCACGACCGCGCACGTGCGGGCCACCTTCGCGGAGGGGGCGCGGCGAGGGCTTCGCGGCGACGTGTTCGCGAAGCTCGGTGACTCGATCACCGAGTCGGCGAGCTTCCTCAAGGACATCGGTCACGGGTGGTATGAGCTCGGCCCGTGGTCGCGGCTCGAGCCCGTGGTGCGGTACTTCCGTCGTCGCTCGTTCACGGGCGACGCCGAGAACAACTCGTTCTCGCGCGCGAGCGGGAGCGCCACCGCGGGCTGGACGACCAACGCGCTCCTCGCGGCCGACGGGCACTGCCCCGTCGAGATCGAGCTCGACGCGACGCACGCTGCGATCGCCATCATGATGATCGGCACCAACGACGCGGAGCGCTCGACCGTTGAGGTCTTCGAGCGCAACCTCCGCGAGCTCGTCTCGCGCGTCGAGGCGCGCAAGGTGGTGCTGGTGCTGAGCACGATCCCAGACCAGCTCAGCAGCGAGGAGGCCGGTCGCCGCGGCCTCGAGATCAACACCGTGATCCGTCGCGTCGCGGCCGAGAGCCACCTCCCGCTCGTCGATTATTGGGCCGCGATGCAGGGCCTTCCCCATCGCGGCATCGACCCCGACAACGTGCATCCGTCGGTCTACGAGTCGGCCAACCACAACGTGGCGGCGGGCATCTTCACCGACGTCGCGCTGCGCGCGGGCTACAACGTCCGCAACCTGACGACGCTGCTCATGCTCGAGCGCCTCATGCGCACGCTCGACCTGCGCTGACCGCTCACGGCGACCAGAAGACGTCGAAGCCCGCGCTGCCCTGCGTGCCGCCCTCGGTCCGGCCCACGTCGCCGAAGACTGACGCAGACCACGCTTGAGAGACGGCCATTTCGAGGAGCACACGGAACACCTGCGTCGACGTGTTCGCCTGACCCAGCGCGTTCGACGCCGCGCCGTAGGTGGCCTGGAGGTAGAACCGCGGACCGAGCGACACGCCCGCGCCGTAGCGCCCCGAGCTCGCGCCCTGGCCGGGCTCCAGGATGATCGTCGGCAGGAAAGCGCCGGTGCGAGAGAGCCCCGAGTTCACGGTGCCCATCGTCATGGCCGTGATGAGCGAGGCGAACTGCGTCCCGGCCTGCTGGCCGAGGTCGTTGTCGCCGCTCGCGCCCTGTGACTCGTGGCGTCCGAGCGCGATCATCGCGAGGATCTCGGCTTGCGTCGCGTCGGGGTAGTTCGCCGCGCCGAAGACCATCGAAGGCCCCCGCAACCGCCCGCCGACGGTCGCGGTCAGGCGCCCGAGCGTGGTGGAGTCGTGGTGCGCCGCGACGTCGAGCTGCGGGTTGATCGCGACGCCGCCGTCGAAGACCACGCGCGTGCGATCGAGGTCGAAGCGCTTGCCGAGCACCGAGAACCAGCACTGGTTGCTGCTCTGCTCGATGACGCCCGCGACGCCCCAGCCCGCGCGCTCACGGTGGACCTCTCCATGCGCGCGGAGCGCTACCGCGAGGTCGCTGCGGCGCACCCAGATCGGCGCCTCGGTGTCGTACGTGAGCGCGATCGGATACGGGGCCTGAGAGCGCGCCGAGGAGAGCACCGTCCGCCCGAGGATGAACACGTCGCGGTCGACCGAGAGGGGCTGGAGGTCGCGCGACTGCTCCTCTTTCAGAAGCACCGACGCGCGCGTGATCGTGAGGCCGCCCGAGGCGCCGGCGCGGCCGAAGTCCATTTGATAGCGGACCGCGCCGTCGATCCAGCCGTAGGTGTTGCCCTCGGCGCCGATGGGGAGCTGGCGGGCCTCGCCCTCGATGTGCACCGCCGCCTGCGTCGTCGCCGGAGGCGCGCCGCCGAGCTCCGCGAGGGCGCCGGTGAGGTCGACGTCGCCCGTGAGGTCCATGCGACCGCGGCCGAGCGCGGCGGAGAGGTTCTCGATGCGCGCGTGCGCGTTCTCGATGCGGACGTGCATCGCGAGGTCGCGCATGGGCTCCCCGAGCGCGATGACCTCGGCGCGTCCTCCCGAGACCGTGAGGTCGGTGAAGAGCGCCTCGGGGTGGGCGCCGTCCCATCGCGCGGTGGCTTCGAGGTCGCCGCCGATCGCCGCGAGGTTGTCGTCGCGAACGAGCGGCGTGAGGGTCTCGAGGTTGAAGCGCCGCGCGCGGACCTGCACGTCGGCCTCGCGGACCGCCGGACGAAGCGCGGGGAGGGCTCCCTCCATCGGCAGCGAGGCGCGCGCGAAGAGCGAAGACTCCACGTCGGGCGTCGTCGTCCCGAGGGGATCGCAGCCGGGGTCGGGCGCCGTCGTCGCTGTCGTCGCTGTCGTCGCGGAGGCCGCATTCGCGGGGGCGGTCGCGATGGCGTGCGCGCAGGAGCGCAGCATCCACCGCGCGTTGTCGCCGGGGACGAGGCGCACGGCGGAGAAGAACCTCACCTCGGGCGTCTCTCGCGCGTCGTCGACGCCGCCGATGCGGGCGCGGAACCGGTCGACCTTCGCCCACGCGGAGGCGCCCTGTCGCGCGTTGTCGCGCACGTTGACCCCGAGCTGGATGTCGCCTCGAACGCCGCGCTGCCGCCCCCACTCGAAGCGCTCGAGCTTGAGGTTGGTGGTGTCGGCTTCGAAGCGATCGATGACGCCGGCCTGGTCGGCGCCCGACAGCAGGCGCGCGCCGTTGCCGTGGCCTTCGAAGGTCAGCGCGACCTGGCCGCGCTCGTCGGGCGGGGCGTTGGGCGAGAGCTGGAGGTTGCCGTTCAACGTGCCCGCGATGTCTCCGAGGAGCGTGTCGCGCCCCGTGGGGTGCGCGTCGGCCATGACTTCGAAGAGCACGGGCTCGGTGATCCCTGCCTGCGTGAGCGTGCCTGCGCGATAGGTCGCCTCGACGTGCGCGTTGAGCCCCAGCGCCGAGCCGGTGGTCTCCACGGAGGCGAGGAACATCGCGTCGTTGGGGAGCTCGGGCGGCGAGAGAAAGCGCGGCGTCCCGTCGGCGCTGCGGATCGGGATCGCGCGCAGCGGCCACTCGGCGCGCAGCATCGGTCCGACGCTCACGCGGAGGTTCACGGCGGTGTCCGCGAGCCGTCGCTGCGTCGCGGGCTCGAGCTGTCGGCCGGGGCGTTGAAGCTCGCCGAGCGCGTCGCGGAGCGAGGTGAACCACGGGCCCCGCAGCCCCCAGTCGATCGCGAGGAGCGAGCGGGGCAGGAGGCTGTCGTTGTCGCCGCAGGGCCGCGCCGCGGGCTCGGGGTCGGCCGAGTGCCAGGGCGCGATCTCGGCGCGGAGCCGCGAGCTCGCGCCGTCGAGCGTGGCGCCGTGAATCTCGCTGCACCCCACGACCCGGAGGGTCAACGGAACGACCGCGGGAACGAGCCGCCCCACGACCTTCAGCCCGCCCGTGACGTTGCGACCCTCGAGGTGAAACTCCGTCGAGAGCGGCGCGGTGGGGGTCGCGCGCGCGAGGTCGATCGACGCGCGCGCGCGGCCCTGCACGCCCACGCCGGGAGGCAACAGGTCGACCCACTGCGAGAGGTCGAGGTTGTCGATCGCGACGTGCCCCGCGCGCACGCCCGCCACCCAGGCGTCGGCGCTCCCCGAGGAGCGAGGCGCTTCGATCTGCAAAGTGGCGTCGAGGCGGGGCCTGGGCGCGCCCGCAGCCGCGCGGCTCACCTCGGCCTCGGCGCGCGCGTGCAACATCGCGCCGACGGGCTCTATATCGACGCTGCCGCGCACCTCGCCGATCGGCGCGACGCGCCCGTGCTCGAGCCGGAGCGAGATGCGCGCGGTCCGCAGGTCGCGGAGGTCGACGTTCACCGAGCCATCGGCGATGCCGTCGACCGCGGGCGCGTTCGGGATCAGCGGTCGCAGCCACGCGAGATCGAGGCTTTGAAGGCGTATCGCGGCGCGGTGCGAGGAGAGGTCGACGGTGATCGCGCCGTGGCCGTCGGACGCGATGCTGAGCCTCCCCGTAGGCAGCGACCCGTTGGTGCCGCCGCGGAGCACGGAGACGTCTCCGCTGACGCGCGCGCGCACGCCGCGGAGCGCGAGGTTCGAACGCGTGAGGCGCGTGCGGATGTGCGACGGGTCCGACTGGTCGAGCTCCAGGTCGGCCTCGATCGAGGAGCTCGCAGGGGCGTTCGCCGCGCGCGGCCCGAGCGACGCGAGGAGGCCGTCGCCGCGAGCCCGCACGTGGGCCCTCATCACGCCGCGCGGATCGCCCTGCGCGTGAACCGCGAGGTCCGCCGGGCCGAGGACGCCGGGCACCACCACGCGCCTCGTGTCGAGCGACGCGTCGACGTCGAGGCGACCGCCCTCGAGCCGCGCCGTCGCGTCGAGCGTGGCCGCGTCCGCGCGCAGGCCCGCGACCCTGAGGCGCTGCATCGATCCGCGGAGGGTTCCCGTGATCGTGGACCCCTGCCCGACGACCTCACCGTGCAGGTGCATCGAGCCCGAAGCGCGACCCGCGACCCACGGATAGCGCGACACCTCGCTCGTCTCGAGCCCGATGCGCGCGCGAAACGACTGCGCGCCGCCCGCGATGTCGACGGTGCCTTGCGCCGAGAGCCCGATGTCGCTCGACGCGAGCTCGTCGATCGTGACGACGGTCCCGCGCATCGTCGCGCGCGCCGTGACGGGGGGAACAGGCACCGCGTCGACCGCCGCCACGAGGCGCGTGGTGTCGATCGAGAAGCGCTGCGCGTCGCCCTCCACGTGACGCTCCACGTGAATGACGCCGTCGAGGTCTGTCTCCGGCGCGAGGGTCGAGACGCGCCTCGCGGAGAGGTGGCGCACGGTCACGTCGAGGACCTGCGAGCGCTCGTCGAGCCGACCCGCGACGCGCACGGGCTGTCCGTTGATCTGCGCCGCGAGGCTCGCGTCCCAGGGGCCGCCGCTCGGGCCGCGGAGCGTGAGGTCGTCGAGCGTGACGGCGAGGTTGGCGCTGTGCGCCGCGTCGCGCGCGGCGAGGATGTCGAGGCCCCGGGCCGAGAGCGCGCACGCCCGCAGCCGCGCTTCGAGCTGGCCTGCGTCGTCGGTGGCAGCGCCGATGTCGCAGTTGAGCTCGCGGCCTCGCACGCGCAGCGCCGCGGTCAATCGCAGGGGCGCGCCGGTGCGAACGCGCGCGGAGCCCTCGATCCGCTCGTCGCCGAGGCCCATCGCGTCGAGCGTGAGCCCGATGCGTCGGAGGTCGGCCGTGATCGAGTCGCCCGCGACGAGGCCCAGGTCGATCCCGACGCCGCGCGCGGAGAGCTGCACGCCGGGGATCGCGCCGCGCACCTCGTCGACCGTGAGCCTGATCGAGGGGAGGGCGCGCGTGACCGTCGGCGGACCGGGCGCTGCGCCGGGCGTCGGCGGCGGTGTCGGCGTGAAGTACGGCACGCGCGCATAGGCCACGCGGGCGTGCGCCACGATCTCGGGGAAGGCCTCGTTGCGCACGATCGCGCCCCACAGCCGCCACGCCGGGCGCACCGTGACGTCGACGCCTTCGACGAGCGGCGCGCCTCGCTCGTCGGCGAACGAGACGCGAGAGACGCGGATCTCTTCGAGCGAGAGTCGATCGATCGAGCCCACGACGAGCCTGCCGGGAACGAGCGTCGGCAGCAGCGAAGAGAGCGCGTCGCGGAGGGCGAGGCGGCCGGCGTCGGTGCCGAGGTGGAGCACCAGCGAGACGACCACGAGCGCGAGGCTCGCGACGACGCGAAAGAGCGCGCGGAGGACGCGGCGGAGCATCAGTACGCCTCTCCGATCGAGAGGTTCACCGAGAGGGGGAGGTTGTCCCAGAACAGAAACCCGCAGCGGGGCGTGCTGATGACGTAGTAGGCGGGCACGCCCGAGCCGACGGCGCGGTTCTGCGCGGTGACGTTTGCGGCCGTTCGGTCGCAGCCGAGGTCTGCGAGGCGCAGGCCGAAGTCGAGCCGCAGCGGACCGACTGGCGTCGCGTAGCGGAGCCCGAGCCCCACCGTCGGGTGCGCCGACTGGACGAACGAGTCCCACGCGTCGAACGCGAGGAGGGAGCTGACGGCCGTGCCGAGCGGCTCGGGAGGCGGAGCGGCCGTGACCGAAGAACGATTCGAAGGCGTGCACGACCCCCGCTCGATCACGCGGTTGGTCTCGGTGGCGCCGCACCCGCGGTTCACGCCGACGGGGTTCAGGTAGGGCGCCGGCGCGAGGCCCGTCACGTTGCTCGCGTCGAGGAACGCGACGAGGCCGAAGGACGACGGCTGCCATCGCAGCTCCATCGACGCCTCCCAGATCGCGGTGCCGCCGATGGCGACGTAGCGGTTGGGGTCGTCGAGGGCCGGGTTCGACGGGTCGATGTCTCGCAGCGACGGCGCGCCCACGAGGCCGATGCGGTTGGGCGCGTACCCGCGGTTCGACTGGGGCCCTCCCGAGTAGAACCGCAGCTCGGGGGGAACGGGCCAGTACCACCGCCCCTGCGGGCCGTCATAGATGCTCGACCCGACGATGGCGCCGAAGAGCCCGCGCGCCGCGAAGGTGAAGTTGCGACCGAGCGGGAGGTACCCGCGCATCTCGGCCTGCGTCTTGAGGAACGTGTAGTCCGACAGCGGGCTCCGCGTGCCTTCCGCGAGGTTCAGCGTGAGCACGGTGCCGCGCCGCGGCGCCGCGGGGTTGTCGCGCCGATCCCACGTGATCGCCTGTTCGAAGTGCACGTAGTTGCGGTCGAAGAACTGCTGCCGGAGGAGGGGATCGGCGTCGATGTCCGTGACGCTCCGCCCGCCCCGCAAGATGCTCGGATAGGTGAGGTACGAGACGTTCGTCGTGCGGATGAAGAACGACCCCGTGACCTGTCGCGAGATGCGCGCCTCGAGGCCCACGCCGCCGCGCAACGCCTGACGGTAACCGACCTGCGGGTTGAGCGGATCGGGGCCGAGCTCGTAGCCCACCGACGCGACGCCCGTGGCGTGCGGCGCCATCTCGGGCTGCTGGATCTCCGCGGCCGCAGAGACGCCGGGCGTGAACTCGAAGCTCGAGTTCGGATCGAAGATCCACGAGGGCGAGAGCAGCGACGAGAAGAAGATCTTCGGCTGCACGTCGACGCGGAGCCGACGCATGCCGCCGAGAAAGTTCCTGTGCGTGAACGACACGAGGGCGTGCACGTTGGTGATCGTGGTGTCGGCGTGCGCGCCGAGGCCCACGCGCAGCCGCCACAGCCGCGTCGGCGAGAGGATCGCGTTGACGTCGACGACGCCGTCACCGCGCGGCACCTCCTCGAGGCGCGCGATGCCGAAGACGCCCAGGTCGAAGAGCGCCTGCTGCGCGCGCGCCAGGAGCACGCGGTTGTAGGGCGCCCCGGGCTCGATGTTGATCGCCGAGAGCACGGGCCGCACGGGCAGGCCGTTGGGCAGCTCGTCGCCCACCACGGGGTCGCGCGACGGGGTCATGAGCAGCCGCACGCGCCCGAAGCGGCTCGGGGGCCCGGGGCGGATCGTGTACTCGACCCACGCGAGGTGCTGCGCCGGGTCGACGATGGCGCGCGAGAGCACCGTGGGCGTCGCGAAGCCCGCGTCGCGCGTGAAGTCGATCACCTGGTCGCGGTCGTGCGCGAAGGTGCTCTCGTCGAAGCGCCCTCCGATGCGGAGGTCCATGTGCTCCCGCACGACGCGGCAGCCGCCCTCGGGGAGCACGCGCGGATGACCGGCCTCGCAACCCCGGAGTCGCACGTCGGCGACGATCGTGGGCTCGCCCTCGGTGAGGGTGAAATTGATGGTGCGCTCGAGGCCGTTCTCCGTGATCGCAGGCGTCTCGACGCGCGCGTCGTAGAACCCGCGCGCCTGGAGGTACCGCAGGATTCGCAGGCGGTCGCGCACGAGCGCGGTCTCGTCGAAGTACTCGGGGTCCTCCCACCACCAGCGCCACCAGCGCAGCCAGCGCGGACGCGTCGAGAAGAACATCGGCGACTCGCGCAGCGCGAGGCGGCTCCTCAACGAGTCTTCATCGACTTGGCGCACCCCCCTGAAGTTCACCTCGCGTACGATCGGCGCGTTCGGAATGATGTGCGCAGGACATCCGCTGACCGCTCCCGCAATCACAAACATCGCGACCCAGGTGGTCCCCGCGTCGGGGATCGATCGTCGTGGCGTGCGTTGCGCGGCGGGCATCGGTCGGCGCGTACGGTAACGCAAGTGCGAGTCGCAGCGGGTGCGTTCTCTTCACCGCGCCGCGCGTCCCGTGGGAGTCACGATGAGCGAGCGAAGAACGGTTCTCAAGGTGGTGGTCGGCGTCGCAGGCGCGGCCACCGTCGGCGTCGCGGGGGTGCCCGTCGCGGGCTTCGTCGCCGGGCCTGCGCACACGCCCTCTCCGCTCGCCGCGCGCGGCGGATCGAGCGACGGATGGTCGACGGTCGCGCGCTTCGACGACCTCGCCGTGGGTCAATTCGTACAGGTCCCCATCATCGGCTCCGAGGTCGACGCGTGGTCGGCCTCGCCCGATCGACGCCTCGGCGCCGTGTGGCTCATCCGTCGCGGTGAAGCGGCCGACACGCTCCAGGCTCTCTCGGCGGTGTGCCCGCACCTCGGGTGTCTCATCGATCGTCAGGGTGACGGCTTCAACTGCCCCTGCCACGTGAGCGCCTTCACTGCCGAGGGCCGCGCCCTCGACGGACCTTCACCGCGCGGCATGGACCCCCTGGAGGTCCGCGTCCGCGACGGCAACGTGATGGTGAAATGGGTCCGCTTCAGGCTCGGCACCTCCGACCGCGTGAAGGAGGGATGACCATGTCGCTCCTCGATCGCATCCGTGAGGCCGCGGAGTCTCGTGCGGGCCTACCCTCATCGCTCTCTCGCTCGGTCGACGTCGCCATGCCCGGCGGCGCGAACCCTCGACACATCTTCGGCGCGGTGCTCGTCGCGCTCTTCATCGTCGAGGCGCTCACGGGCGTCGCGATGATGACCGTCTACGCGCCCAACCCCACGTCCGCGTGGGCGAGCACGTACTACCTCCAGTTCGTGCTCCCGTGGGGCGCGATGGTCAGGGCGATGCACCACTGGGCCTCGCACGGGCTCGTGGTGGGCATCGCCGCGCACATGCTCCAGACGGTGGCCTCGGGGGCGCATCGCGCGCCGCGCGAGCTCAACTGGTGGCTCGGACTCGCGCTCGCTGCGATGGTGCTCGGCGCCGCGATGACGGGCTTTCCCCTCGCGTGGGACCAGAAGGGCTACTGGGTCTCGCGCGTTGAGACCGGCATCATGGGGACGCTCCCCGTGATGGGGCCCGCGGTGCAGCGCTTCGTGCTCGGTGGCGCGCAGTACGGCGCGCTCACGCTCACGCGCTTCTACACGCTGCACGTCGCGGTGATCCCCGCGGCCTTCGTGGCGATCCTCGGCGCCCACGCGGCCCTCGTGCGACGTCACGGAATCCGTGGCGGAGAAGGCGCTTCGAGCGACGCGCGCTGGTGGCCCTCGCAGGCCGCGATCGATACGGTCGCGATGCTGGTGACGGTCGCGCTCGTCGCGTGGCTGGCGAAGTCGAAGGGCGTCGTGCTCGACGCGCCCGCAGATCCGCAGAGCCAGTATCCCGCGCGGCCCGAGTGGTACTTCATGCCGCTCTCGCAGCTCCTCCATCACTTCCAGGGTTCGAAGCAGATCATCGGCACCGCTGTCATTCCCGGTGTTCTGACGGGGTATCTCGCGACGCTCCCGTGGCTCGACGGGCCGTCACGCAAGGGCGTCGCGCGCATCGTCGTGCTTGCGCCCCTCGCGATCTTCGCCGCGGGCGCCTTCTGGCTCGGTTGGGAGCTCACGAGCCACGACGCGCACGACCGCGACCTCGCGAAGGCCAACGTGATCGTTCATCGGCAGGCGCGCCGCGCCGTCGAGCTCGCGCGCATGGGCGTGCCCCCCGAGGGGCCCCTCGAGATGATGCGCAACGATCCCGCGGTGCGCCCCGCCGCGCTCTTCAAGCAGAACTGCGGGACGTGCCACGCCGTTCGAGACATGAGCACGCAGCGCAAGGGTCCGCGCCTCGACGGCTTCGGATCGCGCGCGTGGGCCGCGGCCTTCGTCGCGTTCCCCGACCACCCCGAGCTCATGGCGACGACGACGATCCACGACATGCCGCCGCAGCGCAGGCTCTCTGACGACGAGCTCCGCGCCGTGTCTGAGTGGCTCTATTCGCAGGGCGTCGAGCGCGGTGAACCCGCGGCTGATCCGGCGCTCCTCGCGACGGCGACGCCCATCATTCGCGAGCGCTGCAACGGGTGCCACCTCGGCAGCCTCACGCCCTCCGACACCGAGGGCATGACCCGCGACGCGCCCTCGCTCGACGGCTGGGGATCGCGCGAGTGGATCTACGATCAGATCATGATCCCGCACCGCATGGAGCAGTACGGCGCGCGCAATCACATGACGCGCTTCCGCGACAAGCTCAGCGACCGCGAGGCGCAGATGATCGTCGACTACACGCGCTCGCTCCGCACGCGCCCCGCGCCCGCGACGATTCGCCCGCCGCGGCCTCAGCCCGCGCCTGAAGCGCCCGCCCCCACGCCCTGATTCGGGCGACCTCCCTTGACCGTCTCGCCGCACCGACGATAACAACGTCGCGACGTGCGAACCCCCCTCGCGATGACGCTCCTCGCGGGCGCGATGCTCTTCTCGAGCGCCGCGCTCGCGCAGCCCGCCGACGACGGACCCGACGACGATCCGCCCGAGGCGGCCGCCGCGCCCGCGCGTAGAGCGCCGCGCTCACGGATGTTCTCCGCAGCGGACGACAGGGCCGAACGCGAGCGCATGCGCGCGCAGAGAAACCGCCGTCGCGCGCCGGGTGAGCCCGAGGTGCTCGAGCTCGCGGGAATGCCCGACGCGTATTTCTATCGCTCGGCCATCGGCGGACGCTCTCGGGTCTACGTGTACCTCCACGCGCGCAACGCGGACCCGCGCGAGTCGTGCAGGCAGTTCTCGACGGTGGTGCCCCGCTTCGGCTGGCTCGTGTGCCCCGTCGGTCCCGGCATCGGCGCTGAGAACCGACGCCAGTGGAACAACAACCCCATCGTCGCGCGCCAGTACGCGACGGCCGCCGTCGACGCGCTCTACAGGCGCTTTCCGCGCAGGGCGAGGGCCACCGACAACGTGCTCATGGGCTTCAGCGAGGGGGCCTTCGTGGCGCTCCAGACGGGCCTCCACGAGCCGATGATCTTCCCGCGCTGGGTGATCTTCGCGGCGCACGACCGCTACCTCGCGATCGAGCATGAGGCGCTCGTGGCGGCGCAGCGCACGGTTCGCAAGATCTATCTCATCACGGGGCAGGGCGACGAGATCGTCGAGCACACACGCAGGGCCGCGGCCTCGCTCCGTCGAGATCGCGTGGGGCGCGTCGAGATGCGCATCCTCCCGGGCGTCGGCCACCAGCTCCCGCCCGAGTTCGCGACCACCGTTCGCACCGCGCTCCGTTGGGTCACACGGTAGAACGCCGTTCTTCGGTGACACAGAACCGCGATTCATCGCAGCGTCGTGCGAGGATCGTTCGCGGGGCTGGAACGCTGCTTGACACCCGCCCGACGGTCGTTAGAGTCGCGGCCCCCTTCCGTCCACCCGTCGTTCAACCGAAGAGGCATCGTTCTCCATGCAGGTCACCGTCTCGCGCGTTTCCCCCGTCGAAATCTCCCTCCGCGTCGCCCTCCCGAAGGAGCGCGTGTCGAGCGCCCTCGAAGCGGCGTACAGCGAGCTCGGCAAGCAGGCCCAGATCCGGGGCTTCCGCAAGGGGAAGGTTCCGCGCCCGCTCCTGAAGCAGTATTTCGGCGGTCAGGTGGCCGAGCAGGTCGCGCGCAAGCTCGTCGACGAGACGCTCAACGGCGCGATCCGCGACCAGCGCATCGAGCCGCTCAACCAGCCCCGCGTCGAGGCCCTCGACGACCTCAGCGGCGCGGCGGAGTGGTCGTACACGGCCTCGATGGAGGTGCGCCCCGACATCGGTGAGCTCCAGCTCGCCTCGCTCGAGATCACCCGCACGATCTACCCCGTGGCCGACGAGGACGTGAACAAGGCCGTGGAGCTCAAGCGCGAAGAGAGCGCCACGCTCCGCACGCCGGACCCCGCGCGCCCCGCCGCCGCGGGCGACACCGTGACCATCGACATGAACCTCTGGCTCGACGGCGCCGAGCGCCCCGAGTTCTCGTCGAAGGGCCGCCCCGTCGAGGTCGGCGCGTCGAAGCTCCTCAAGGCCATCGACGACGCCCTCGTGGGCATGAGCGTCGGCGAGACGCGCGAGGTCGACGTGGCCTTCCCCGAGTCGCACCGCCAGCGCGAGCTCGCGGGCAAGACCGCGCAGATGAAGGTCACCGCCACGGCCCTTCAGGAGAAGGTGCTCCCCGACCTCGACGACGACTTCGCCAAGGATGTGGGCAAGGAGTCGCTCGAGCAGCTCCGCGCGGACCTGCGCGCCGAGCTCGAGAAGGCCGCGAAGGAGCGCTCGGATGACGAGGCCCGCGGCGCCGCGGTGGAGGCCTTCGTGAAGGCCAACCCGATCCCCGTGCCGCCGTCGCTCGTCGAGCAGGCGATGGGCGCGATGCGCCAGGAGTTCGCTCGCAGCTTCGCGATGCGCGGCGAGTCCGTGCCCGCGGAGATCGGCGCGATGCTCCAGAAGGAGGCCGAGGACCGCATGCGCGCGGGGCTCCTGCTGACGGAGCTCGCGCGGGTGAACAACATCGCCGTCACCGACGACGACATCGCCGCGCAGCTCGAGGAGCTCTCGAAGGAGACCGGGAAGGCTGTTCAGAAGCTGCGGGTTGAGTATCGCGAGAAGGGCAAGCGCGACCAGCTCGTGGCGCAGGTGCTCGAGGGCAAGGTCCTCGACCTGCTGCTGGCGAAGGTCACGGTGACCGAGAAGACCGCCGAGGCCGCGAAGGCCGAGTGACCGAAGCGACGCGAAGCGCGCGCGAGGAGAGACTGAGTTCCATGGAGCGACCGACCAACAGCTTCATCCCGTATCCGCAGGTGATCGAGACCACGCACCGCGGCGAGCGCGCGTGGGACATCTTCTCGCGCCTGCTCAAGGACCGCATCGTCTTCCTCGGCACCGAGGTCAACGACGACGTGGCCAACATCGTGATCGCGCAGCTCCTGTACCTGGAGAGCGAAGACCCCGACAAGGAGGTGATGCTCTACATCAACAGCCCCGGCGGCGTGATCACCTCGGGCCTCGCGATCTACGACACCATGCAGTACATCAAATGCCCGGTGAGCACGCTGTGCCTCGGGCAGGCGGCGTCGATGGCGTCGGTGCTCCTCTGCGCGGGCGCCAAGGGCCGCAGGCTCGCGCTCCCGAACTCGCGCGTGATGATCCACCAGCCCCTCGGCGGATTCCGCGGACAGGCCACGGACATCGAGATCCACGCCCGCGAGATCCTCCACCTGCGCCACAAGCTGAACGAGATCTACGTGAAGCACACGGGCCAGGCGATCGACAAGATCAAGGCCGACACCGAGCGCGACTTCTACCTCGGCGCCGAAGACGCCAAGGCCTACGGCCTCATCGATGAGGTCGTGAATCAGCGCAAGGACCCGTCGCGCCGCTGAGCGCGACGGCGAAGCGGCCCGCGAGGGCCTCCGATGACTCGCGCGCGGCGCGCTCTCTCCCTTCGCGGAGGGAGACGCGCCGCTTCGCGTTCGAGGGGCCGCGCATGCTTCGCACACACACTTCGACGGGCTGAAAAATAGGCATCTCGATGCGACGGACAAAGCTGGCCGTATGCTTGCCGCGCATGGGGGCGACGATTATGCTCTCGCTCCGTCGTCGAAGCGCCGTTGTGAACGGACGGAAGCAGCGACGGACCCAACGCGCGCGTCAAGCGCGGGAGGAATCGGCACGGTGAGCAGGCGCGACGAACCCCACGGCAACTTGAATTGTTCGTTCTGCGGCAAGAGCCAGCGAGAGGTGAAGAAGCTCATCGCGGGGCCGACGGTGTACATCTGCGATGAGTGCATCGGACTCTGCAACGACATCATCGCCGAGGAGGTCGAGCGCGAGGAGCAGCTCCGCGGCACATCACCGATCCCGAAGCCCGCAGAGATCAAGACGATCCTCGACGAGTACGTCGTCGGTCAGGAGCGCGCGAAGAAGATCCTCTCGGTGGCGGTGCACAACCACTACAAGCGCATCGACGCCAAGGCATCGGGCGAAGAGGTCGAGCTGCAGAAGTCGAACATCATCCTCCTCGGGCCCACGGGCACGGGGAAGACGCTGCTCGCGCAGACGCTCGCGAAGATCCTCAACGTGCCCTTCGCGATCGCAGACGCCACGACGCTCACCGAGGCGGGCTACGTCGGCGAGGACGTCGAGAACATCATCGTCCAGCTCCTCCAGAACGCCGACCACGACATCGAGCGCGCGCAGCGCGGCATCGTGTACATCGACGAGATCGACAAGATCGCGCGCAAGGGCGACAACCCCTCGATCACGCGCGACGTGTCGGGCGAGGGCGTGCAGCAGGCGCTCCTCAAGATCCTCGAGGGGACCGTCGCCAACGTGCCCCCGAAGGGCGGACGCAAGCACCCGCAGCAGGACTTCCTCCAGGTCGACACGACGAACATCCTCTTCATCTGCGGCGGCGCCTTCGTGGGCCTCGAGCAGGTGATCGAGCGGCGCATCAACACCCGCACGATGGGCTTCGGCGCCGAGATCCCCAGCAAGGCCGACAAGAAGCTCGGCGAGGTGCTCGCGCAGGTGCAGCCCGAGGACCTCCTGAAGTTCGGGATGATCCCCGAGTTCATCGGCCGCCTCCCTGTCGTGGCGACGCTGCACGAGCTCAACGAAGACGCCCTCATCGACGTGCTCACGAAGCCCAAGAACAGCCTCGAGCGCCAGTACAAGCGCCTCTTCGAGATGGACGGCGTGAAGCTCAAGTTCACCAAGAGCGCGCTCTCCGCGGTCGCCCGCGAGGCGCTCACGCGTCAGTCCGGCGCGCGCGGGCTCCGGGCCATCCTCGAGAACGCCATGCTCGACGTGATGTACGAGGTCCCGAGCAAGAGCGGCATCAAGGAGGTCGTCGTCAACGAGGAGGTGATCCTCAAGCACGACGCCCCGCTGATCGTGTACCACAAGGAGTCGGCCGAGAGCGCCTGACGCGTCGACACCCATCGACCGTCACACCTCTCGCCGCTCGCTCCGTCCCCGCGGTCCATCCCACCGGCCGCGGGGATCGCCGCTCCCCCGAACGAATCCCCCATCACGCCAGTGCGCTCCGTCGAGAGGTCCCTGAATGTTGTTCTCCAAGGGTGACGCCGCGAAGCTCTCGCTTCCGCTGCTTCCGCTCCGCGACATCATCGTGTTCCCCTACATGGTGGTGCCGCTCTTCGTGGGTCGCGAGAAGAGCATCGCCGCCATCGACGCCGCGCTCGCGCAAGACAAGGAGATCTTCCTCGCTGCGCAGAAGCGTCCGAAGACCAACGCGCCTGTCCCCGACGACATCTTCGAGGTCGGCACGATCGGCACGATCCACCAGTTTCATCGCCTGCCTGACGGCACGGTGAAGGTGCTCGTCGAGGGCAAGCGCCGCGGTCGCATCAAGGCCTACGTCGAGACCGAGAACCACTTCGTCTGCGAGGTCGAGGCGCTCGACGAGCCCGTCGACGTCTCCGTCGAAGTCGAAGCGCTCATGCGCTCCGTGCAGTCGACCTTCGAGACGTACGTGAAGCTCAACAAGCGCGTGCCGCCCGAGATGCTCATGACGGTGCAGACCATCGAGGAGCCCGGGCGCCTCGCGGACACCGTCGTCGTGCACCTCGGGTCGATCAAGCTCGCGGACCGGCAGACGCTGCTCGAGACCGCGGACCCCGTGAAGCGCCTCGAGCGGCTTCATGAGGTGATGCAGGCCGAGATCGAGATCCTTCAGGTGGAGAAGAAGATCCGCTCGCGCGTCAAGCGCCAGATGGAGCGCACCCAGAAGGAGTACTACCTGAACGAGCAGATGCACGCGATCCAGAAGGAGCTGGGCGAGCGTGACGAGTTCAAGAGCGAGCTCCAGGAGCTCGAAGAGAAGCTCAAGGGCAAGAAGCTCTCGAAGGAGGCGCAGTCGCGCGTCCGCAAGGAGATCAAGAAGCTGCGGATGATGCAGCCCATGAGCGCCGAGGCCACCGTCGTGCGCAACTACGTCGACTGGATCCTCTCGCTCCCGTGGGGCGACAAGAGCCAGGACCGGCACGACATCGCGGAGGCCGAGGCGATCCTCGACGAGGACCACTACGGCCTCAAGAAGATCAAGGAGCGCATCATCGAGTACCTCGCGGTGCAGGCGCTCACGCAGAAGCTCCGCAGCCCCGTGCTCTGCCTCGTGGGCCCGCCCGGCGTGGGCAAGACCTCGCTCGCGCGCTCCATCGCGCGCGCCACCAACCGCAAGTTCGTGAGGCTCTCGCTCGGCGGCGTGCGCGACGAGGCCGAGATCCGCGGTCACCGACGCACGTACATCGGCGCGCTCCCCGGCAAGATCGTCCAGTCGCTCCGCAAGGCGGGGACGAACAACCCGGTGTTCCTCCTCGACGAGGTCGACAAGATGTCGACGGACTTCCGCGGCGACCCCGCGGCGGCGCTGCTCGAGGTGCTCGACCCCGAGCAGAACAACAGCTTCAACGACCACTACCTCGACCTCGACTACGACCTCTCCGACGTGATGTTCATCACCACGGCGAACACGCTCGGCGCGATCCCGCTGCCGCTGCAAGACCGCATGGAGATCATCCAGCTCACGGGCTACACCGAGTTCGAGAAGCTCAACATCGCGGTGAAGTACCTCGTGCCGCGGCAGCGCGCGGAGGCGGGGCTCGACGAGGTGAAGGTCGACCTCAGCGAGGCCGCGCTGCGCACCGTGATCAACCACTACACGCACGAGGCCGGCGTGCGAAACCTCGAGCGCGAGATCGGCAGCCTCCTCCGAAAGATCGCGCGCCTGGTGCTCACCGAGGGACGCGACAAGGAGTACGTCGTCGGCGCGCGCGACGTGCCGAAGTACCTCGGCGTCCCGCGCTTCCGCGTGGGCAAGAAGGAGGAGCGCGACGAGGTGGGGCTCACCACGGGCCTCGCGGTCACCTCCTTCGGCGGCGATCTCCTCGTGGCCGAAGTCGCCGTGGTGCCCGGTAAAGGGAAGCTCATCATCACGGGCAAGCTCGGCAACGTGATGCAGGAGAGCGCCCAGGCCGCGATGAGCTACGTGCGCTCTCGCGCGAAGGACTTCGGCCTCGAGCCCGACTTCTATTCGAAGATCGACGCGCACATCCACTTCCCCGAAGGCGCGATCCCGAAGGACGGGCCGAGCGCGGGCGTGACGATGGCGACCTCGCTGGTCTCGACGCTGCTCAAGGTGCCCGTGCGCCGCGACGTCGCGATGACCGGCGAGATCACCCTGCGCGGTCGCGTGCTCCCCATCGGCGGGCTCAAGGAGAAGCTCCTCGCCGCGCACCGCGGCGGCATCCGCACCGTCGTCGTCCCGCGCGAGAACCGCAAGGACATCCGCGAGGTCCCGCGGCGCGTGCTCAAGAGCCTCCGCGTCGTGCTCGCCGATCACATCGACGACGTGCTCCGCGAGGCCCTCGTGCTCCCCGATCCCGAGAAGTACTTCGGCGATCGACCGCGACCGATGGAGTACCGCGACGGCGTCCTCGTCGAGCACGGTCGGCCTGCGACGAGCGTTCCCGTGGCGGCACCCGCGCACGGCGTCCACGGCGCTCACTGAGCGCGCTCCCCTCCTCAGCGGGCGCCGTTGCGCCCGCGGGCACGAACGGATAGAACAGCGGCCCGCGCGCGGGTAGCTCAGCGGCAGAGCGCCTGTCTTACACACAGGTGGTCGCAGGTTCGATCCCTGTCCCGCGCACAGTCTCCGTCCTCCCAACGAAAGGCCAGCGCGATGCTCGCACGCGAATACTGCAAAGACCTCGTGTCTCGCTACGCGACTGGCGCAGGCGTCGGGTCGATGGTTCCGATTCCCGGCACCTCGCTCGCGATCACGGCCGCCGAGGTGAAGCTCGTCGCAGACATCGCGCGCGTCTACGGCGAGACGCTCACCGACAACGAGGCCCTCAAGGTCATCGCGCTCTCGGGCGCCAAGAACGTCGGCGTGAAGGCCGTGGGCGAGGCCGCCGCGTACCTGCCCATCGTCGGCTGGATCGCGCGCCCCGCCCTCTTCGCGGCCTCGGTCAAGGCCGTGGGCGACACGGTCATCCAGCACTTCGAGACGCGCAACCCAGACGCCCACGCGCGGGTCTGAGCGCTACCGCTCGAGCGCGTACGCGTCGTCGCGCAGGCCGTCCTCGTCCTCGCCCCAGAGCAACATCACGCGCGCGCCGTCCCAGAGCGTGATCGCGTTCTGCCGCGGCGTCGGAGCGCCCTCCGTCGGCGCGAGCTCCCACCGCTCGGAGGTCGTGTCGTAGCAGCCTCCGTCGCCGAGGAGGCCGCGCTCGTCGCGTCCGCCCCAGAGCCACACGCCGCCGGGGATGGGCGTCGGCGTCGCCGCGAAGCGAGGGCCCATCGGCGGGTCGTTGCGCAACGCGCGCCAGCGAAGCGCGTCGCTGTCGATCGCGCTCACGCCATCGCGGTGAAGCGCCCAGATGCCTCCGCCGATCGCGGTCGCGAGCGGGCCGCTCGACGCGGGAGGCGCCCCGTCGAGATCGATGGATGTCCAACGATCTCGCGCGGGGTCGTAGAGCGCGGCGTCTTCGGCGCCGAGCGCGAGCGCGTCGCCGGAGCCTCCCCACACGAGCACGCGAGGTCCGTCGGCGGTCGAGACCGTGACGAGCTGAGCGTGCGAGCGGGCGCGAGGCGCGCCGATCGTGGAGAGCGTTCGCCAGTGATTCGTGGCGGGGTCCCACGCGGCGCCGTCGCCGAAGGAGTCGCCCTCGGCGTCTTGTCCGCCGAAGACGATGAGCTCGCGACCCGACCAGCACGCGCCCGCGTTCGTGCGAGGCGTGAGGGCTCCCCTCGCGGGGATCGGTGTCCACGCGGGCGCGTCGGGCGCCCAGCATGCGCCGTCATCGAGGGCGACGCCGTCGGCCTCTCCGCCCCACACGCAGAGGGTGGTTCCCGTCCAGACCGCCACGTGTCCCGCGCGCGGAGATGGAGCGCCCGCAGCGGGGAGCGGCGTCCAGCGCGCGCCATCCCAACGCCAGGCGTCGTCGACGAGACCGCTGGCTCCGAAACCTCCCGTGAGCACCGCGCCGACGGGTGTCGCGGTGACGTTCGAAAACACCCTCGGGCGTGGGCCAGACGCGTCGATGCGACGCCACCGTCGACCGCATTGCATACGCGCGATGGTAACGCCTCGCGCGTCGACGTCGTCACCAGACTGCGCGCACGCCACCGACAGCGCCGCGAGCGCGAGCGCGAACAGAACGACCTTCATCGATTGCCTCCGTCGCGTGTCTTCGGGGCTCTGCGCAGAGAGGTTGCGTCGCGCGTGAGGGATCCTCTGTCGCGCGCTTGCGCCGTCGCGGGAGGCCGTGCGAGATGCGGTGCACATGGACACCTCGAAGTCGATCCGCGCGGTTCAGACCGACGCCGCGCCCCGCGCCATCGGCCCCTACTCGCAGGCCGTCATCGCCAACGGATTCGTGTTCTGCTCGGGGCAGATTCCGCTCGACCCCGAGACCGGCGCGGTGGTCGAGGGCGACGTGCGCGCGCAGACCGGGCGCGTGATGAAGAACCTCGCCGCCGTGCTCGCCGCGTCAGGCGCGAGCTTCGACCGCGTCGTGAAGACCACGATCTTTCTCAAGGACCTCAGCGACTTCGCCGCGGTGAACGAGGTCTACGGCGGGTATTTCACGGGCGCCGTCCCCGCGCGCGCAACGGTCGAAGTGTCGCGGCTCCCGCGGGACGTGCGGGTCGAGATCGACATGGTCGCGGCGCTCCCCTGAGCGCCGTCGGTCAGCGGGCGTAGAAGCGTGCGGCGCCGGTGACCGTGTAGAGGTCGACGCGGAGGTCGCCCGTCGAGGCGTCGAAGAGGCGTTCGAAGTCGAGCGAGACCGACACGTCGACCGCGGGCGCGCCGCGGGTCCCTGCGATCGCGTACGCGCCCGTGAGCGCCGCGGGTACGCGCGCGTCGCGCCCGAGGTCATAGACGATCGCGGCCGTCGACGCCGTCAGCGAGAGCTGCGGGGTCACCTGAAAGAGATACGCGAGGCGCAGTGACACCTCGGTGCCGATCGGGCTCCGAAGCTCGACGCGCGCGCCGAGCGTGAGGTCGAGCCGCCCGCGGCCGAGCGCGAGCTGCGCGGGGATCGAGGGCTCCACGCCGAACACGACGTCGTCGCCTCCGCGGAAGGTCGCGCGGAGGCCGAAGCCCAGCTGCGCGCCGCCTCGCAAGAACCTCCAGCGGACTCCGGCCGCGGCGTCGCGCTGAAACCCTGCGGGCGTCGCGACGCCGTACGCGATGCGCGGCGCGAGCGCCAGCGGGAGCGCGACGACCGACAGCTCGACGTCGTCGGTCGGAGCCCACGCCGCGCCGAGCGAGAGCGTCGCCGAGAGGAGGCCCGTCGAGGTCCGCTCGCGGTGGATCGAGAGCGCGCCGTCGAGCGCGATGGCGCCGACGGGGAGCGTGAGCGGGCGAGCGCGCGCCGCGAGGGGGAGCCGATCGGTGCCCTCGGCCCGCGCGAGGGGCGACGAGAGGACCGCCGAGGCGACGATCAGTGAGCCGAGGCGCGTCGCGAGAGACATGCGATCGGGAGCGCGCCCACGCGCGAGGGAGAACCGCTCTGCGCGAAGGTGAGCCAGGGTTCGGCGCCGCACCGCACGATGCGTCCCGCGGTGAGTCCGCGGAGGGCGAGCGGCTCGCGGGCGAGGCCCTCGACGCCGACGCGCGTCGACAGCGCGCACCCCGCGGGCTCGCACACGAGCGCCACAGGGAGCCCGAGTCCGTTGAGCCCGAGGTCGAGCCCGCGTCCGTGCTCGGTGAGCGGCTGCGAGGAGGGGTCACCCGAGGCGGGGAACGACACCAGCGAGACGGCGCCCTCGCGCGCGCAGCGGTCGCCGACGCACGTCGACGCGTCGTCGTTTCGGCCCGCGGTGACGACGAAATAGAGCGGCGAGCTCGGCGGCGCGACGCCGAAGGGGGCCGCCGTCGCGAAGTCTCCCTCGACGGTGAAGGCGCTCGTTCGGTGCAGCGCGACCTCGGGGACCTCACGCATCGCGGGCAGCGCGGCGCCGCCGTCGTCGCCGCCGCCGCCGGTCACGGGGGCGCTCCCCGACGAGAGCACCGGGAGCACCTGGATCGACGCGGTGATGACCGAGAACGAGTGCTGACGTTCGCGCGTCGTTCGCACGAGGAGCTGCGGCGGCGACGACTGGATCATCGACGCGACCTCGCCCTCGGAGAGCTTGAACACCGTGATCGGAGCCTCGGTGCTCGCGCCCCACGCCAGCCTGACGGCGACCGCGACGGGGCCGCGCGGCGTGGTGAGCGTGCTCGCGACCCAGGCCGTCGACGCGCCGACGTCGAGGAGCCACGCGCCGTGAAACGACGCCCCCGTCCACGCTTCGGTGCGGATCGGCAGGTCGCTGGGGGTCGCGCCGAAGCCTGTGATCGAGAAGGCAGCGCCGTCGCGAGGTCGCCACACCAGCCACGCTCCGGCCTCGCTGGAGAAGGTCGTCCCCGCCTCGAGGGCGCGGTCGGTGAGGGGCGCCGCGGGCGTCGTGAAGCCGCTCCCCCTGCGAGACGGTCGGACCGCGTTGGTGAGCGTGTGATCCGACTCCGCGATCACGGAGAGCGTCGCGTCCGCGCACACGGGCGAGACCTCGGTGACGGCGCCCGCGACCTCTGCGGTCGAGGGCGTTGCGACGGGTTCGTCGCCGCACGCGAGCGGAACCGTCGACGCGCCGAGCCTGATGCGCGCGGGGAGAGTGCCGAGGGCGCCGTTCTCCGGGTCTCCGAGGAGCGAGTATCCCGCGACCACGAGCACGACGAGGACGCCGACGCCTCCGACGAGGGCGGTGCGCCGGTTCCCCTGGATCCACACGCGAGGATCGGTCTTCGGCGGGGGCGTCTTCTCGACGGGTTTCGTCGGCGCGATGGCGGGCTCGGCGGACTTCTCTGCGGGGCGCTCCGAGGGCCTCGGCGGCACCGTGGGCTGGCGCTTCGTCGAGTCGAGCTCCGCGGCGACCTCCCGGAGGAACTTCGCGAGCGCTGCGGGGCTCTGGAGCGCGGGGTGATCGCCCGCGCGCGCGCAGCTCTGCGCGATGCTCCAACGGGCCTGCGCGGACCCCTCGGGGACGCACTGGGTCTTCGTCAGCACATCATGCAGCGTGAGGATCAGCGCGGCCGGATCGACGCGCGGCGCGGGGCGCTCCCGCTTCGTCGAGATGCGCGTCGCGGGCTCGATCCCGAAGCCCATGAGCGCGAGCTTGAGGGCATCGCTCCCCTCGATGACCCCGATCGATGCGAGGGTGATCGAGCCGTGCAGCGAGCGGGCGCCGACGGAGCGACCGTACTCCTCCGCGAGCGCCGCGAAGGCGTTGAAGAGCGTGCGCTGCGACGCGAGGCGCTGGTCGGCGACGTTGCCCGACGCGAACACCGGGAGCTCTTCGGCGAGCGGCCGGGGGAGGGGTTTTGTATACAGCGCGAAGGGCACGCCCGACGCCGACTGGGTGATCTCGTCGGGGAGACACAGCGACTCGCCGCGAGGCACCGACGCGACCTCGCGCGTGAGGAGGTTCGTCTCGGCGGTGCTCAGCGTCGCGGCCACGAGCATCTGCGCCTGGAGCACCGACCCTTGCGCGTCGCGCACCTCGATGATCGACCCCGCGACGGGCTTGTCGACCGTCCGCGTGACGAAGTACCGCGCGCCGAGCTTGTCACCGATCACAACCATAAACTGCGAGCGCTCCTCCAGAGTGGAATCTGTACGTGTCTCAGGGATCGCGCATCGAGGCAACGCCTCAGTGCGTCCGCGGTCACGTCAGGGCGTGGTGACGCACTGGAGCGGCAGGGCCGAGAGCGACGTCGACGGGCTCGTCGCGTCGTAGGTCACCCACGTGTCGCTGCCGCACGAGAAGAGGCGCGCGCGAGGAGACCGGCCCGTCGAGATGTTGCGATGCTCGGGCGCCGGCGGAGAGGTCGGGCTCGCGAGGGTGTACACCGTGTGAAAGGGCACCGGCGCGCCCGCGACGTTGGCCGACGTGGCGACGACGGTGAGCGCGCCGCCGGGCGCCGGGGCGATGTCGACGGCCCAGCCCGCGGGCGCGATCTGCGTCATCGTCGGCGCCGCGCCCGAGGGGAACGCGAAGACGGTCACAGGACCGGGGGAGTGGCAGCGCTCGGGCACCTGACAGGTCTCCGTCGGCACCACGCCGCCGCGCGCGACGAGCCACGCGTGCGTGGCGCCCGAGACGACGCCGCGTCGCGCGGCGCCGATCGCGGGGCTGTCGACGACGAGGCTCTGCGAGCGCGTGACGGCGGCGTCGGGGATCTGCGCGCCGCGCACGGAGGACGGGTCCGCGGGTCGTCGCGCGGCGGTGATCGCCGAGAGGTTGAGCGTCACGTCGGTGAACTCGTGGCGAGGCGCGTCGCCGGGCAGCTTGCGCCCGAGGAGCAGCGCGGGCGTCTCGCCCGGGATCACGCTGTAGACCACGCCGGGCCCTGCGAGCCACGCGACCACATCGGGCGCGGCGGGACCGAAGGTGACCTGGAGAAGCACGGCGTGCTCGACGCCCTCGTGGAGGACGCTCGTCGCGATCCACGCGCCGCGCGCGTTCACGTCGAGCAGCCACGCGCCCTTGAGCGGGACCGAGTCCCAACCCTGGAGGGGGACGCTCACCGTCGCGACGCGATCGCCCTCGACCCTCGCGAGGCCGAAGGGGTCGCCGACGCCGTTGCGCCATGAGATCCACAGCGTCGATCCGCGGACGAGCGAGGAGCTGAGCTCGACGGCCCCCTGACCGATCACGCGGGCCTCGCTGGCGTGGCCTCCGCGCTGCGCGGGACGGGTCACGAGCTCGACCGAGTTGCGGTTCCGCACCACCCACGCGATGCGGTCGGGCGAAGGGAGGCACAGCGTGTCGAACTCCGCGGACGCTTGAAAGTCCGCGACGCCTTCGGGGTGCTCCGGGGTCTCGCCCTGGCAGGTCGCGGCGGGCGCGACCGAGAGGCGATGCGTGGGCTCCTGCAGGTGCGCGACGCTCACATCGTTGGCCGCGTGGAGCGCGTACCAGACGCCCGCGGCCACGACCGCGGTGATGAGCAGAATCCCCGGGACGACCACGCCGAGGTGCACCTTCGGGCGCGCGGGAGGCTCCGAGTCCGCGACCGCAGGCGGCTTGATCGACGCGCTCCCCGCGTCGCCGCGGCGACCGGGAGGATCGGTCTTGCGCGCGCCCCCTTCGGGTCTGCGCGAGGCCGAAGGGGCGTTCGACTGCCGCGAGCCCGCGGTCGATCGCGTGGGAGGTGCGAGCGTCGGCGCGCGCACGACGCGAGGGGGCCCGTCATCGGGGCGCAGCGCGGCCATCTCGTTGAGGGCCGTGGAGAGCGAGGCGCCCGAGGCGAGCGCGGGGTGCTCGCCGTGCTGCGCCGACGTGCGGAGGAGCAGCCACTTGGCCGCGGCGCCGCCCTCGGGCGAGAGGCCGCCGACCGAGAAGAGCTCCTGGAGCGCGTTGAGGAGCGCGACGAGGTCCGCGCGCTTCGACGGGGCGTTCTCGGGGTTGTTGCCGCGCGCGAAGGCGTCGATGCCGAAGCCCGAGAGCTGGAGGTTGCCCGCGTCGCCGAGCGCCGCACAGACGACGCACTGCGCGCTGATGGCGCCGTGCGTGGCCCCGCCCTGGTGGATCTGCGCGAGGTCGTTGGCGATCGCGGCGATCTGACGGAAGAGCCACACCGTCGCCTCGCGCTTGCCGAGCGCCTCGACGATCTCGACGAGGCGATCCGACGCGAGCGTGGTGCCGCCGGGGCGCTCGAGGAGGGCCACCGGGAGCGCGTGAGAGGTCAACGCCACGTCGCGGGCCTTGAGCACCGACGGGAGCGCGGGGAGCCCCACGACCGCCTGCCGCACCGCGGCCGCGAGCGCGGGGGCGACGGCCGTCGCGCTGAGGAGCTGCCCATGAAACTGCATCCCGGCGTGGTCTGCGACTTCGAAGAGCGCGCCTGCGCGCGGCTCGGTGACGGTCTTGACGACGACGTATCGGGTGCCGAGAGGCTCGCCTGCTTCGATCAACGGATCTCGCTCCACGATATTTGGTTCAGACGGCTGCGTCCGCTGACGCGAAAGTAATCCAGGTCGCGCCGCGGTTGCATCATCGAATACGGTGATCGAAACCGTTGCCTGCGCCGCGCGACGGCCGTTGTCGTCGGCGCCTCATCCATGCTCTGCTCCGCCGCGGAACCTACCTCGTGGCGCGCGGAACGACAGCCCCCGGACTGGCCCTGGTGGCCGCTGCGCTCGCGAGCCTGTGGCTCCCGGCCCGAGACCGCGACGCCTCGGCGCGGCCGGGCGCGGTTCCTTCGGGGATGCGGGCGGTGCGGGTGGGCCTGGTGTTCGACGTGGGAGGCCGCGGCGACAAGAGCTTCAACGACGGGGCCTACGAGGGCCTCCTGCGGGCGCGCCGCGAGCTCGGGGCCGACGTCGAGTACGTGGAGCCCTCGGACAGCGACGACCGCGCCTCGGCGCTCCGACTCTTCGCGGCGCGCGGCTTCGACCGTGTCATCGGCATCGGGTACGTCTTCTCGCGCGACGTCGACGAGGTGGCGAGAGACTATCCCGCCATTCGCTTCGCGTGCATCGACTACGCGCCGCCCGAAGACGGGCGCGTGCCCGCGAACGTCGTGGGCCTGAGGTTCCGCGAGGAGGAGGGGAGCTACCTCGTGGGCGCGCTCGCGGGGCTGCACTCGCGCTCGCACGCGGTGGGCTTCGTGGGCGGCATGGACATCCCGCTGATCCGTCGCTTCGAGCACGGCTACGCCGCGGGCGTTCGCGCGACGTGCCCCGCGTGTCGCTTCGTGGCCTCGTACGCGGGCAGCACGCCCTCGGCCTTCAAAGACCCCGAGAAGGGCGCGGCCCTCGCGACGGCGCAGTACGCCTCCGGGGTCGACGTGATCTTTCACGCGTCGGGGAGCACGGGGCACGGGGTCTTCGTCTCGGCGCACAGGCTCGGCCGGTGGGCCATCGGCGTCGACGCCGACCAGCACGACGAGATGCCCGAGGTTGTGATCTCGTCGATGCTCAAGCGCGTCGACGTGGCGATCCTCGACGTGGCGCGCGACGCGGCGAGAGGGCGCTTCGACCGCGGCGAAGGGGGCATCCGCGCGTTCGGCCTGGCCGACGGCGGCATCGACTACGTGCACGAGGGGCCCCACGCGTCGGCGCTCGATCGGGCTCACGTCGCGCGCGTCGAGGCGCTTCGCGCAGAGGTGATCGCGGGCCGCGTCGCGGTGCCGAGGGAGTGACGCAGCGGTGGAGCTCTCCTTCGAATCGGTCTCACGCTCCTATGGCGGCGCGCGCGTGCTCGACGGCGTGTCGTGGAAGCTCCCTCCGGGCCGCGTGCTCGCGCTCGTCGGCGAGAACGGCGCGGGCAAGAGCACCGCGATCCGCGTCGCGTGCGGGCTCGTGGCGCCCGACGCGGGCGAGGTGCGCGTCGACGGCGTGGCGCTCCCGAGCGGCGACTCCGCGGCCGCGATTCGCGCGGGCGTCGGCGTGGTGCACCAGCACTTCATGCTCATCCCGGAGCTCTCGGTGGCCGACAACGTCGCGCTCGGCGCCGAGCCCCGCACGGGGCCCCTCGGCCTCTGGGTCGACCGCGCGCGGGTGAAGCGCGAGCTCGAGGCCCTCGCGGAGAAGCACGCGCTCCCTGTCGACCCAGACGCGCTCGTGGGGTCGCTGAGCGTCGGGGAGCGTCAGCGGGTCGAGATCTTGAAAGTGCTGTTTCGCGGCGCCCGCGCGCTGCTCCTCGACGAGCCGACTGCGGTGCTCTCGCCGCGCGAGGTGGGGTCGCTCCTCGACACCGTGCGCTCGCTCGCGAAGGGCGGCGCGGCGGTGATGTTCGTGTCGCACAAGCTCGACGAGGTGTTCGCCGTCGCCGACCGCGTGGTGGTGCTCCGCCGCGGTCGGGTGACCCTCGCGAAGGACGTCTCCGAGACGACGCGCGCCGAGGTGTCCGAAGCGGTCGTGGGGTCGGCGCTCTCGACGCATTCGGACGACGCGCGTCGGGCGCCCGATCCCTCGTCGCCGGGCCTGGAGCTCGACGGCGTGAGCACCCGCGGGATGGGCCCGGTCACGCTCACGATCGCGCGCGGCGAGGTGGTCGGCGTCGCGGGCGTCGAGGGCAACGGGCAGCGCGCGCTCGCCGAGGTGATCGCGGGCCTCGAGCCGCTCACTGCCGGAAGAATCTCCGTGGGAGGCCGCGATCTCGGGACCTCGGGCGTGGCCGGGCGTCGCGCGAACGGCGTGGGCTACGTGCCCGAAGACCGCGAGGGCAGGGGGCTCGTGGGAGAGCTCACGATCGCAGAGAACGTGATGCTCGGAGATCCCTCGGTGGCGGGGCGCGAGGGGCGCTTCGACCGCGCGGAGGCCACGCGTCGCGCGAACGAGCTCATCGAGCGTTACGGCGTGCGACCCGCGGACCCGTGGGCCGTCGTGCGCGACCTCTCGGGCGGCAATCAGCAGAAGGTGCTCCTCGGGAGGGAGGTGGCGCGAGACCTCAAGGCGCTCGTCGTCGCGCAGCCCACGCGCGGCGTCGACCTCGGCGCGTCCCACGAACTCCACGCGGCCTTGCGGGAGGCCCGCGATCGCGGCGTCTCGATGCTGCTCATCTCGTCGGAGCTCGAGGAGCTTCGAACGCTCTCGGATCGCATCGTGGTCATGCGCGGCGGCAGGGTCGTGGGGGAGCTCAAGCCCTCGGAGGCCACCGACGCGCGCCTCGGCGACCTCATGGTGGGAGGCTCCGATGCCGCCTCGTGACCGCGCGTGGCAGGCGGTGATCGCCGTCGCCGTCGTGCTCCTCTCGCTCGACCTCGCGGTGTGGGCCGCGGGGGAGTCTCCGTCGCGGGTGCTCGCCCTCGCGCTCGCGGGCTCCTTCGGCAGCACGTACGGAATCGCGCAGACGCTCGCGAAGGCGACGCCCCTCGTGTGGACCGGCGCGTCCGTCGCGTTCGCCCTCCGCGCGAAGCTCTTCAACATCGGCGCCGAGGGACAGTGTATGTCCGGCGTGCTCGCGTGCGCGGTGGTGGGCGCGTGGCTCCCCGCGTCGACGCCGTGGGTGGTCGCGGTGCCGACGGTGCTCGCCGCGTCGGCCCTCGCGGGCGGCGCCGTGGGCGGCCTCGCGGGGTGGATGAAGGGGCGCCTCGGCACGCACGAGGTCATCTCGACGCTGATGCTCAACGGCCTCGTGGCGGTCGCGACGACGTGGCTCTACTCGGGCCCGCTCCGCGTCGGCGCGCAGGTGCACACGCGCTCGATCGTCGCGGGCGCGCACCTCCCGCAGGCTGGCGCGCTGGTCGAAGGCTTTCGCGGGAGCGCGCTCAACGGGTCGCTCCCGCTCGCGGTGGCCGCAGCGTTCGCGGCGCAGTGGTACCTCTTCAACACGCGCGGCGGCGTGGCGATCCGCGCGCTCGGGAGCGCGCCCCGAGCGGCCGAGGCGCTCGGCGTCAACACGCAGCAGGCGACGTTCCGCGCGATGGCGGTGTCGGGCGCGCTCGCGGGCCTCGCGGGGAGTCACTACGTGCTCGGCGTGAAGGGCTACGCGGAGCAGGGCCTCGGCTCGGGCGTGGGCTACACGGGCATCGCGGTGGCGCTCCTCGGCGCGGGGACGTACTGGGGCATCGCGCTCGCGGCGCTGCTCTTCGGCGCGATGGCGCAGGGAGGCCTCGCGGTGAACGCGCGCGTCCCGAGCGACGTGCTCACGGTCGCGCAGGCGGTGGTGATCCTCGCGGTGGGCGCGCTCGGCGCCGCGTCGGTCTCGTCGAGGGAGCGCGTATGAACGGGCCCATGGTCTTCTTCGCGCAGGTGCTCTCGGCGTCGCTGCCGCTGTGCCTCGCGGCCGCGGGCGGCGCGCTCTCGGAGCGCTCGGGCGTCGCCACGATCTCGCTCGAGGCGTACCTGCTCGGCGGCGCGTTCGGTGCCGCCGTGGCCGCGCTCGCGACGGGCTCTGCGATCGTCGCGTCGATCGCCGCGATGGCGACGGGCGCGCTCCTCGGATCGGTCTTCGCGGTCTCGACGGTGCGCCTCCGCGCGAACTCCATCGTGGCGGGCGTCGCGGTGAACCTCCTCGCCGCCGCGGGGACGCGCGTCGCCCTCAAGGTGCTCTACGACTCGGCGTCGAACTCGCCGCCGCTGCCCCTCGCGCGAGAGACCGCGGGATCGTCCGTGGGGTGGTCGGCGCTGCGCGAGGTCCTCGCGTCGCCGCCCCTGTGGATCGCGCCCTTTCTCGTCGTAGGCGCGCACGTCGCGATCACGAAATCAGTCTTCGGGCTGCGCGTGACGGCGTGTGGTGAGAACCCCGTCGCGGCGCGCTCGCTCGGCGTTCCGGTGGAGCGCGTGCGCGCGCAGGCCCTCATCGCGGGCGCTGCGATCGCGGCGCTCGGGGGCGCGCAGCTCACGCTCCATCAGCGGGAGTTCGTCGCGTACATGTCGGGCGGTCGCGGGTTCCTCGCGCTCGCGGCGGTGATCCTCGGGCGTTGGGAGCCGCTGCGCGCGGTGGCCTGGGCCGCGGCGATCGGCGCGCTCGGAGCGCTCGAATCGACGCTCGCGGGAGACGACACGATGGTGCCCTCGGTGGTGCGCGCGGTGCTGTCTCCCGCGGCCTTTCGCGCGGTGGTGCAGGCGCTCCCCTTCGCGCTCACGCTGCTCGCCGTGATGGGACGCTTCGGTCGCTCGAGGGCGCCCGCGGCGCTCCGCTGAGTTGGGAGCGCGCCTCGCGTCCTTACGGCCGCCGGTTTGTTGTGCTGTCGGGGTGATGGGGTGCGATCGAGGCGGGAGCTCGGCGGATCAGCCGCCCTGAACGGTCACGGCGGCGGAGAACTGCACGTTCACCTGAACCGTCGCGTTGAGGCGCGTCGCGGTGTCGGCCGCGACGATGCCCGCGCGGACCATGCACGCGGTCGCGGTCGCGCTCACGCGTCCGGCGGCCTGCGTGGCGCCCTGCACGCTCGTGACGAAGGTGGGGACGGTCTGCGTTCCGAGCACCACGAGACGCTGCGCGTAGCGCGCGAAGTCGGGGTAGTGGTTCTGGAGCGAGGTGATGAGCGTGTTGAGGCGCGCCTGGCCCGCGGCGTTGACCGTGGTGACGGCCGCCACGCGAACGGCGCCGGGCGTGCACGTCGCCTGCGCCTGGATGCGCGCGCGACACGCAGCGTCGCACTGCACGTCGGACTGCACGTCCCAGGTGCCCTCGCAGCGCACCGACGACGAGACCGTACACATGCCGCGGCACTGACCCATGCACGAGCCCATGCAGCCCGCGGAGCAGCTCCCGGTGCAGCTCCCGGAGCAGCCCGCGGAGCAGCTCCCCGTGCAGGTCCCGGTGCAGGTGCCGATGCAGCGACCGGTGCCGTCCATCGCGGAGCAGCCCGCGGAGCACTGGCCCACGCAGGTGCCCGAGCACGTCCCCGTGCAGGTGCCCTGGCACTGCCCCGTGCAGCCGCCCGAGCAGGTGCCCGCGCAGTACGCGTCGCAGCTCCCGGAGCAGTCGGCGACGAGGGTGCCGTTACATCGCGGGGCGGTGACCATCACGGAGCCGGTGCATCTCGCGTAGCACTGCGCCTCGGCGTCGAGGTCGACGCGGCACACGGGCGGCGTCACGTTGAGCTGCAGCGCCGCGCCCGAGGGGAGCCCCGCTTGAATCACCGTGCGAATCTCGGTGATGACCCTGCGGCAGACGTACGAGACCTCGTCTTCGCCCGCGGTGGTCGCGCGGTAGTCGGCCTCGGTGAGCCCGAGGTCGGTGCCGATCGCGCGGCACACGCCGATCATGCCCCTGTGCGCCTCGTTGACCCCGTTGGTGAGGTCGATCGTCGACTGGAGGAAGGCCTGGATCTTCAGGGCGTCTGCGGTGGTTCCGAAGGTCGCGACGCGGTTGCCTGCGACGTCGAAGGTGGCGGTGCTGCACACGGGGTCGCTGCCCACTTCGGGGCCGCAGGCGTCGAGCGCGAGAACAGAGACGGCCGCGGCAGGCAGCCAGAGGTGAATCGGGCGCATGAAGAGTCTCCTCCCAGAGATGGTCGTGGGGTCAGTATCGGGCGAGGCGGCGCACGGCGTCGAGGATCTTCGCCTTGCCAGGCATGAGCTCCTTCTCGAGGCCCTTGTTGTAGGGCGAAGGACGGTCGGGGTACGCGACGCGGAGCAGCGGTCCGTCGAGGTGTTCGAAGCAGAGGTCTGCGATGCGGGCGACCAGCTCGGCGCCGTAGCCGCCCGTGGTGGTGGCCTCGTGCACGACGACGACCTTGCCCGTCTTCTTCACCGCCGCGAACACGGTCTCTTCATCGAGCGGAACCAGCGTGCGCAGGTCGATGACCTCGACGGAGACGCCCTGCTTCGCGGCCTCGGCGGCGGCGTCGAGGGCCTCGTGCGTGGTCCATCCCCAGGTGAGCACGGTGACGTCGGAGCCCTCTCGCGCCACGCGCGCGCGGCCGATGGGCGTGAGGAGCTCACCTTCGGGGAGCTCTTCTTTCTCCCTGCGATAGAGCACCCGGTGTTCGAGGTAGATCGTGGGGTTGGGGTCGCGGATGGCGGACTTCATCAGCCCGATCGCGTCGCGCGGCGTCGAGGGCGCGAGCACCACGAGGCCCGGCGTGTGCGCGAACCACGCCTCGGGAGACTGCGAGTGAAAGGGCCCCGCGCCGACGCCGCCGCCGTAGGGCAGCCGCACCACGACGGGAACGGGCGCCTCCCAGCGGTACCAGGTCTTCGCGAGGTTGTTCACGATCTGGTTGAAGCCGCAGGAGACGAAGTCCGCGAACTGCATCTCGACCACCGGGCGCTTGCCCGAGAGCGCAGCGCCGAGCGCAGCCCCGATGGCGCCCGATTCGAAGAGCGGCGTGTTCACCACGCGGAGCCGTCCGAAGCGCTCATAGAGCCCTTTGGTGGCCCTGAACGCGCCGCCGAAGCGGGCGATGTCCTGGCCCATGAGAAACACACCCGCGTCGCGCTCCATCTCTTCGAGGAGGGCCCTGCGGATCGCGTCGATGTAGGTCGTCTCAGCCACGGGTCACCTCCGAGCGCTGGCGGGCGAACGCGTCGGCCGCCTCTCCCGGCGCGTACACCGATCGCCACGCCTCCGACACGTCGGGCTCGGGCGTCGCGAGCGCGCGCTCCACGGTGTCTTCGATGATCTCGCTCGCCCTCACGGTCACGGCCTCGACGCGCGCGTCGTCGAGGAGCCCCCGGCTCGTGAGCCACGCTTCGAACTTCGGCAGCGGGTCCATCGCGGCGAAGCGCTCGCGGTCGGCCTGTCCGATGAGGTCGTAGGAGCCGTCGCCCTCGGCGTGACCGCGCATCCTCGGGAGCATGCACTCGAGGATCGTGCCTCCGCGGCCCTCACGCGCGCGGCTCACGGCGCGGGTCATCGCGGTCCACACGGCGTTGAAGTCGGTGCCGTCGATGGTCTCGCCCGAGACGCCGTAGCCCGCGGCGCGATCCGAGAGCTTCTCGCACGCGTACTGCTCGTCGAGGGGCGTGCTGAACGCGTACTGGTTGTTCTCGATCACCAGCACCATCGGGAGCTTCATCACCCCGACGAGGTTCATCGCCTCGTGAAAGTCACCCTGCGAGGTCGCGCCCTCGCCGATGAACCCGAGCACCACGGCCTTCGTGCCGTCTTGCAGCGCCGCCAGCGCGACGCCCGAGGCCACGGGGATCATCGACCCGAGGTGCGAGATCATCCCGACGTGACGGATGCCCCACTCGGGCTTGAGGAGCCCGTAGTGAAACGACCGGTCGTGGCCGCGCGTGAAGCCGTCGCGGCGGCCGAACACCTGACACGCGAGGCGGTCGAGGATGGGCTGCGCGTCGGGGCGGAGCGCGTCCCACGTCGTGCGATCGTCGGCGCCGAAGAGCGTGGGCGCGAGACGCGTGACGTCGAGGTAGGTGGTGAGCACGGCGCCGAGGTCGCGGTGCACCGTCGAGAACGCGTCGCCCGCGTCGAGGCAGAGGGCCGTGCCGATGGTGGTCGCCTCGTTGCCGACGGCGCTGTACCAGCGGCCGATGCGGCCCGCGCGGGCCATCGATTCGAAACGGCTGTCCCAGGCGCGCGAGAGGCGCATGAGAAAGTGCGCGCGACGGAGCAGCGCGTCCGACGGCGTGGGCTCGGCGGGCGGCGGGCGCCCTGAGGGTCTGCGTGATGCCATGGTGGGGGATGGCGGGGTGTACCGTCGCACCGCCCCGAGAGGCAACACCGTTGCGAAGGGGATGGGTCGCCCTACAGGCTGTCGGCGATGTCGCGCAGGAGCTTGCGCGCCACCTCGCGGTCGAACAGCTCGGCGAAGGACCGCGACGCGTGCTCGATCGAGACCAGCGTGGCGTCGCCGCGCTCGGCCACCGAGGTCGCCTGCGCGGCGCGACGGAGCAGGTCGATCGCGGCCTCGAGGTGGCTCGCGGGCGCCTCGGGATCGGGCAGGTCGACGAGGACGCCGGGGAGGGGCGTCGCCCACTCGGGCCGCACGTGATCCGCCGTGCGAACCGGCGTGAGGCGCGCGCCGGGCTGCGCCTTCGCGGGCTCGCGAATCCCGTCGCCCTGAATGAGCGTGAGCGAGGGCGCTCCCTCGGTGCGCACCGCCGTCGAGCGCACGCGCTTGCGCCGCCTCGGAGCCGCCGGGGGATTGCCCGAGAAGCGCACCAGGATTACGGGCGTGGGCCCATCTTTCCGTCCATCCATGGTCGGCAATATTGCGCAAGTAAACGACAAGGGTCAAGCGATGATTGCGGCAATGTTGCGGGCGCGATAGCTTCTCACCATGCCTCGGGCCGTCCCCTCGGACACTGCGCGTCGTCGGCGCGATCGGCTCTCTGAGCTGATCGACGCGCTCGGCGTGGTGCGCGGGCGCAAGGTGACGCAGCGCGAGTTCGCGGCCTCCATCGGTCGCGAGCAGGGGACCATCGCGGCCATCCTGGGCGGGCACCGGAGCCTCGGCGGCGACGTGATGCTCGCCGTGGTGGTCGCCTACCGCCTCCCGAGCGACTACTTCGACAGCCCCCTCAGACCTGACGCGAAGGCCTACGCCCGCGCGGTCTTGCGCGATGCGCCGTCGATGCTCGCGGAGCCCTCGGCGCCGCCTCCTACTGCGCAAGCAATACCCCTCATCGCCCCGGCAATGCGCGCGCCCGCCGCGGACATTGCCAGCGCAGCACCGCCTCCGCCCGTCGCGCCGCCGCGCTTCGCGATCACGTCCGCGGACCAGAGCCTCGCCGAGGTGATCGCCTCGCTCGCGCCCGACCGCGCGGTCTCGATGGCCCTCGAGGCGCTCTCGCGAAAGGGCGCGAGGCTCGACGTCGACGGGTGGGTGCGCCTCGCGATCGGAGCCCAGAGCGCCCACGACCACGGGGTGCTCATGGACTGGTACGACCGCACGCTCGCGACGGTGGCGCCGGAGCGCGACGAGGGGGCGGCCCTGATCGCCGAGCTCCGCGAGAGCTCCACGGAGAATCCGCGGATCCTGCGCGCCCGACGGCGTTGACGGGGAATGTCACGGGTGACATAGCCTGACCGTCAGGAGCGTGCGCTCCGCGAGGGGGCTGCGTATGGTTCGGTGCGTATGGAAGACGCACGAAACATGGCGCTCAAGCACGACGTGGACGCGCTGCCCGACGACTACGACGAGCGGCCCGTCGAGAGCCTCCAGGAGCTCGAAGAGCTCGTGCGTCTGCGCGCCGAGCTGACCTGGGCCGACTGGAAGGCGCACGCGCGGTTCAAGAAGGACCGCGTGATCCGAGAGGCGCAGCGGCGCATGGGCGTCCCCGCGGGCGACGCGCCCGTGGTGCCCACGGCGGCGCCTGCGAACGACGTGATCGAGGAGGGTGACCCGATGGCTGACATCGACGCCGAGCTGATGCGAGACGCGGATTTTCAAGCGGTGTGCGACGCGCGCCGCGACGCGTGGCTCGAGGCCTTCGAGGCCGACCCCGAGAACCAGGGCGACGAGTGATTTCGCGACGACAAGCAACAAGCAGGCGGCGCGCGACGAGAACCGCCGACGCCTTCAGACGCTGAGAGAAAGAAGAGACCACCATGACGACGAACACCACGACGGAAGAGAAGAACGGCAAGACCGAGCGGGCGGACTTCGGCATCGACGGGCGCACGGGCACCCGCGTGATCGAGTCGATCGTGCTGCGCGGCGACCTCTCGGGCCTCGGCCCCACGGAGCGCGCGCGGTTCTACACGCAGATGTGCGAGGGCCTCGGGCTCAACCCCCACGCGCAGCCCTTCGCGTTCCTGCGGCTCAACGGCAAGGAGGTGCTCTACGCGACGCGCGGGGCGACCGATCAGCTCGCGGCGATCCACAGGCTGAACCGCGAAATCGTCGACGGACCGAAGGTCATCGACCTCGCGGGCACGAAGCTCGTCTACGCCGTGTGCCGCGCCACGCACCCCAACGGCCGCGTCGAGACCGCGACGGCCACGGTGCCCCTGGTCGATCCGGTCAACGTGCTCATGAAGTGCGAGACCAAGGCCAAGCGCCGCGCGACGCTGTCGATCCTCGGGCTCGGCGTGCTCGACGAGATGGAGCTCGAGACCATCCCGGCGAACGTGCAGGAGCCCGGCGGCGGCGTGGATCTCTCGCAGATGGTTCACAGCCATCACGACGAGGAGCCCGTCGCGCCGCCCAGGAACGAGGCGCCCGTCGAGGCGCTGCCGCCCGAGGTTCCGCCCGCGCTCGAAGGCTTCTACGCGCGCATCGCGGAGATCGAGCTGCCCGGTGAGGCCGTGGCCGTGTGGATGAAGCACCGCACCGACCTCGCGTCGCTCCCCGCGCCCGACCGCGAGTCGGCGTGGAAGGCGCTCTGCCGTCGCACCGAGGAGGTCGGCAAGATGAAGAACGCCAAGGTGTGGCTGAAGAAGGCCATCGCCGAAGAAGACGCGCGCCGCGCCTCGGAGCCCGGCGCCAAGGCCGAAAACGCGGCCTGATCGCGCGCTCCCAAACACCTCCGAGCGGCGCTGCGTCACGTCGGCGCGGCGCCGCTCGCGATTCATCGCGATGGGAATGCGCTCCGTGCGGGCGGTGAGCGCCCACGTTGAGATACACTCGACGCTTCAGGCGCATGAACCAGCCGAGCCTCTTCGACGTTCCGCACCTCGCCGACATCGCTCGGGCAAGGGCCGAACTCGCGCCGAGGCTCTACGCCATCGTCTCCGACACAAACTCCCTGCGCGCCGCGTGGGAGTCGCTCCACGCCGCGGGGCTCTTCACCGATCCCGTCGGGCGCTTCTACGCCTCCGTGCGCCGCTACGGCATGGACGGCACCCTCGACGCCCTCTTCACCTTCGAGCGCCTCGACGCGATCCGCGCCTTCGTCGAAGGGCCTCGCCTCGCGCAGCTCCCGCGCGTGTCGGTGAGCACGCTTTCGAATCAGTTCTACTGCGAGATGCAGGTCCACCTCGCGCGCTCTCACTCGCTTCGAACCGAGAGCGCCGAGCTCGCCGCGGGCGCTGCCGGACACGCCGCGTTCGAAGCCGAGGCCGAAGAGATCTCCCCCGACGAGATCACGCGCGCCATCACCGCGGGCGAGCCTCTCGAGCTCGTCGAGATGCCCCTCGTCGCCGAGCTCAACGGCGTCAGGCTCGTGGGCCGTGCCGATCGCATCCACCTCGAAGGCCGCAGCGCGCGCCTCGTGCTGGAGTTCAAGTTCTCGGGGCGCCGAGAGCTGTTCCCCTCCCACATCGTGCAGGTCGAGGCCTACGGTCGGATGCTCGAGGCCAACGGCTTCAACACCGATCGCCTGCTCCACTGCGTCGCCGTGCTCCCCCGCGGTCGCAAGGTCACCGACGGGCTCGCCGCGCAGATCGTCGAGAAGGCCCTCGCCGCCGCGGGTGATGGCCTCAGCGCCATCGACGCGAGACCCGCCACGGGGCAGCCCGATCCGCTCGGTGGCTTGACCGCACGACGCGTCGACGACGAAGCCTTCGGGCTCTGGGTGTTTCGGCACCACCGCGCGCGCGCAGAGCGCGACCTCTCGTGGGCGCTGCAATACTGGGCCGGTCAGCGCGCGCCCGAAGGAACGGGCAGCCGCGGCAAGTGCAAGGCGTGTCCCTTCAACGCCGCGAGTTTGTGCGACGCCGCGAAGGCGCCGCCCGACGGACGCTACGCGGTGAAGCGCACCGAGGGCCGCTACGGCGTGCTCCACGTGGTGCAGCCCTCCGCCGTGAAGCGCTGAGAGAGAATTACTCGGAGCGACCGTGGCGACCGGCGCCGGAGGCGAAGCGTGAAGCCCCTTCGACGGTCTCGGCCGTGAGCGCAGAGACGCCGTGATCGTGCTCGCGCAGTAGCGCAGACTCGAGGTCGAGCGAGAGGCACTCGTAGGCCGAGCGACGGTCTGAGCGCATGCACGTCTGCGGGAGCTTCGCGAGCTCGTGCGCGAGCTTCTCGGCCTCGGCGCGCGCTTCTCCCGTGGGGACGACGCGGTTCGCGAGGCCCATCGCGAGCGCCTCGCGGGCGTCGACGGCGCGACCCGTGAGGATCATGTCGAGCGCGCGTCCGAGGCCCACGACGCGAGGGAGGCGGATCGTTCCGCCGTCGATGAGGGGGACGCCCCAGCGACGGCAGAACACGCCGAAGACCGCCGTCTCTTCGGCCACGCGGAGGTCGCACCAGAGCGCGAGCTCGAGCCCTCCGGCCACGGCGTGACCCGACACCGCCGCGATCACGGGCTTGTCGAGCGTCATGCGCGTAGGGCCGAGGGGGCCGTCACCGTCGGGCGCGACGCGGTTGGGCTCGCCCGACGAAATGGCCTTCAAATCAGCGCCTGCGCAGAAGGTCCCGTGGTCGCCCCAGAGCACCGCGACGCGCGCCTCGTCGTCGCGTTCGAAGGCGCGAAACGCCGCCGAGAGAGACTCCGCGGTCGTGCGGTCGATGGCGTTGCGGACGCCAGGGCGATCGAGGATCACCGTGGTCACAGGGCCGTTGCGCTCGACGCGGACGGACATCAGAGCCTCACGACGCCCGCGCCCCAGGTGTAGCCGCTCCCGAAGGCCGAGAAGAGGATCAGCGAGCCGGGCTTCGCGCGCCCGTCGCCCACGGCCTCGCTCAGCGAGATCGGGATCGACGCCGCCGTCGTGTTGCCGTAGCGGTCGATCGTCGTGACGACCTTCTCCATCGGGAGGTCGAGCTTGCGCGCGACGAACTCGTTGATGCGAAGGTTCGCCTGGTGGGGCACGAAGAGGTCGACGTCAGAGAGCGTCTTGCCCGCCATCTTGAGGGCCGTGTGCGCGGCCTCAGGCATCTTCTCGGTGGCCCAGCGGAACACCTGCTTGCCGTTCATGCGGGGGTAGTGGCGGCGCTCGTCGAGCATCTCCTTGGTGACGCGCGCGGTGACCTTCGACGTGGGGGCCTCGATCCAGAGGTCCGTCGCGCCGACGCCGTCGGCGTGCACGGTGACCGAGTGGACGCAGCGCTCCTCGTCGTCGGTGGGGCCGAGGATCGCCGCGCCCGCGCCGTCGCCGAAGAGCACCGTCACGTCGCGGCCCGCGTCGGAGAAATCGATGCCCGTCGAGTGCACCTCGGAGCCCACGAGGAGCACGCGCTTGTACATCCCCGCGCGGATCCACGCGTCGGCGATGGAGAGGCCGTAGAGAAAGCCCGAGCACTGGTTGCGGATGTCGAGCGCCGGGATGTTCTTCAGCCCGAGCTTGGTCTGAAGGAAGCACCCCGAGCCCGGGAAGAACGCGTCGGGCGAGAGCGTGCCGAAGATGATCGCGTCGATCTCCGAGAGCGCCACGCCCGCGCGCTCGGCGGCCATGCGCGCGGCGGGCACCGCGAGGTCGCTCGCGCCGATGCCGTCGTGCTCGATGTAGCGACGCTCGCGGATCCCGCTGCGCTGCGTGATCCACTCGTCGCTCGTGTTGAAAAGTTTCGAGAGGTCGTCGTTGGTGACCACGCGCGTGGGCACGTAGTGACCGACGCCGAGAATCGCTGTGCGAGGCATTGCGGGGGGTGGTCCTTTCGAGGGGTGCGGTCGTGGCGCCGAAGCGCCGCGGGCAACGTGGCCGCGCGACGCCGCCCTCGTCAACCACCGAATCGGTGACGCGCCGCGCCGTCAGCTCCGATGACGCCCGCGCAGCGAAGAGCGGGTGGCGGCGCCACGATCCGTTCGCACCACCTCGAGCCTCGCCGCGATGCGCTTTCGAAGCTCTGGAACGTGCGACACCACGCCCACCATCCGCCGCTGCTCTCCGAGCGTTTCGAGCACCGTGACGGCCTTGTCGAGCGCCTCCTCGTCGAGCGTGCCGAAGCCCTCGTCGACGAAGAGAGACTCCACGCGAACGCCTCCGGCCCACGCCTGCACCACGTCGCTGAGACCGAGCGCCATCGCGAGCGAGGCCATGAACATCTCGCCGCCCGAGAGCGTCGCGACGGGTCGCTCCACCGAGCCCGCGTACGCGTCGTCGACGACCAGTTCGAACTCTCCGCCGGTCTGCCGCGACTCCCTGCGCCGCAGCGTGAAGCGCCCGTCGCTCATCACCTCGAGGCGCGCGCTCGCGCAGGCCGCCACGCGGTCGAACTGCTCCAGAAGCACGTAGCGCGAGAGCCGCGTCTTGCCCTCGTGGCGACCGTTCACCGCGTCCGAGACCTTGCGCGCGACCTGCCACCGAAGCTCCGCCTCGGCGCCCTCGGCGGCCCACGCCTCGACGCGCGCCGCCACCGACGCGAGCTGCGCCGAGCGCTCCGTGAGCGTGCCCACCTCGCGCTGCGCCTCCGCGTTCGCAGATCGCGCCGAAGAGGCCGTCGCGTCGAGCTCCGAGAGCGATCCCACGGCCTCGTCGTCACCGAGCGACTCGATCGTCGTCGTCGCGCGCGAACGCTCCGCGTGATGCCTCGCCACGAGCAGCCTCGCAGACGCCCGCTCGGCCGCCGGGAGCCTCGCCGACAGCATCGCCTCGACCGACGCGAAACCGTTTGTTTCAAGTGCTTCCGCGAGTGATGAAGCGCGCTCGTCGAGGTCTCGCTCGGCCTCGTCACGCTCTCGCTCCGCGTGCTCCACGGCGAGCGCCGCGCGGCTGCGCTTCGTCTCCGCGGCGGCGCGCTTCGAACGCAGCGCCTCGATCGACGCGCCGAGCTTCGACTCCACCGCGCGCGCCTCTTCGAGCGACGCGTGCAGCGTGGCCTCGTCGGCGCCGTCCGCGGCGAGCCGCTCTCTCGCCGTAGCGACGCGCGGTTCGAGCTGCGCGATCGTGGCGGTCGACTCTGCGATGGTGCGCTCGGGCTGCGCGCGCGACGCCTCGATGCGCGCGACGTCTCGCTTCACGGCCGTGATCGAGCGCTCCGCGTCGTCGGCGTTGCGCTTCATCCGACGCACCTCGTCGAGCGCGTTCGACGCTGCGCGACGGGCCTCTTCGAGCTCCCCGGCCGTGGCCTGATCGGCGCCGCGGTGGGTCTCGACCTGACGCGCGACGGCCTCTCGCTCGCCTTCGAGCCTCGCCTGTTCGGTCTCCGCGCGACCGAGATTCGAGAGCGCCGCGTCGTGCGCGGTCTCGGCGTCGCGGGCCTCGGCGTCGCTCGGGCGGAGCGCGTCTTCGAACGCGGGGGTCGGGTGCTCGTGGCTCCCGCACACGGGGCAGGGGGCTCCTGCGACGAGGCTGCGCGCGAGGAGCGACGCGAGGGCCGCGCGTTCGGCGTCACGCGCCCGATCACGCTCCGTGCGCGCGCGATGAAGGCGTTCGCGGGCCTGCGCGGTCTGCCGCTCGGCGCCGCGGAGCGCGCGGGTGACCTCGCGGAGCTGCTCTTCGAGCGCGATCCTCGACTGGAGCGCCTGCACCCTGCGATCGACCTCCTCGACACGCAGGAGAGCTGCGGGGAGCTGCTGCTCGGCGCGCCGTCCTTCGTCGAGCGTGCGCTGCTTGTCTGCGATGGTGGCGGCGGCCTTCGCGGCCTGCGCGTCGAGGTCGCGAAGCTGCGCCTCGGCGCCTGCGCGAAAGCTCCTCGCGTGTTCGAGGGAGCGCTCCGAAGAGGCCACGTCGTCGAGCTCACGCTGAAGCTGTTCGAGCCGCACGCGACGCTCCCTCGCGGCCTCGCGCTCGTCGTGGAGCGTGCGCTCTCTCGCGGGGCCGAGCTCGGTGTCGTCACAGAGCTTCGCGGCCTCGTGCTGGTCTGCCCTCGCGGCGACCACGAGTCGCTCCGATCGCTCGACGCGCTCCTTCGCGCGGTCGCGCCGCTCGTGGGCCTCGTCGCAGTGCGCGGCGCGGTCGGCCAGGGTGAGCGTGCGCTCCCTCTCGGTGACCTCGACCGCGCGCTCTTCGAGGTGACGCAGGGCCTCCCTCGCCGCGTGACGGTCGCGGTTGCGCGCGTCGGCCGCCTTCGCGTGTCGCAGCGCGTCTTCGGCCGCGTGGAGCGCCGCCTCCGCCGCCGTGGCCGCGGCGCGCGCACGCACGCAGCGGTCGTCGATGTCGGCGCGCAGCGTCGAGAGCTCGTCGCGCGAGGCCGCACCGGCGCCGCGAAGCGCGGCATCGACGCGCGCGCGGCCCTCACCGAGCGCCCGCTCGAGGTCCTTCTCGGAGTCTCGGAGCACGGCCTCGATGGACTTGTAGAGCTCCGTTCCGAAGAGGCGCTCGAGGAGCCGCTCGCGGTCTTCGGCGCGCGACAGAAGCAGGTCGCGGAACTCGCCCTGCGGCAGCACGATGATGCGCGTGAACTGCTCGTAGGGCAGGCCCAGGAGCCGCTCCACCTCGGCGTCGACCTTGCGCGGGGACGCCACGGTTTCGAAGCGGTCGTCGCCCGAGAGGCACTCGATCACGGCCTCGGGCGGCTGCCTGGTGACGCCGCCTCCGCGCTTCGCGGGACGCTCGAAGCCCATCGCGCGGCGCACCTTGAAGACCCGGTCTCCGAGCGCAAAGGTGAGGCTCACCGCGGTGGCCTCGTCGGGCGGCGCGGTCTTGCTGCGGAGGTGATCGTCGCGGTCACGCGCCCCGAGGCCGCGGCCGTAGAGCGCCCACGCGATCGCGTCGAGGAGCGTGCTCTTGCCCGACCCGGTGTCGCCATGAATGAGAAAGATCCCGTCGGTCGAGAAGGCTTCGAGGTCGACGGCGTGACGCACGAAGGGGCCGAAGTGCGAGAGCTCGATGGCGAGGGGCTTCACGGCCCCACCTCCTGCGCGCGAGCTTTCGCCAGCGCGAGGCGAAAGACCTCCCGCTCGGCCTCGTCGGGAGGTGCACCGAGGTAGCGGCGCATGAACTCCGCGAAGACCTCGTCGGGCTCGCGCGCGGGCGGCGGCGCCGTGACCGCGAGGGGATCGCCGAAGCCGTCGGGACGCTTGAAATGAAGCTCCGCCGCGTGGGGAAAGCGCGCGCGGAGGCGCTCCATCGCCTGGAGCGGCGGGGGCATGTCGGTGAGCTCCGCGGAGACGAAGCAGCCCTCGGCGTGCGCGTGCTCGGGGCTCGTGAGCAGCGCGTCGAGCGAGCCCGAGAGGCGCGCGAGGTCACGCTTCGGACGGATCGCGACGTGGGTGACCGTACGTTCGCCGCGGGTGCCGAGGTCGACGAGGGTCATGCCCTTCTCGTGGGCGACCTCATCGAAGGAGTATTTCAGAAGCGATCCCGAGTAGCGCACGCGCCCGTCGGCCGTGAGGTTCTGCGGTCGGTGGAGGTGCCCGAGGGCCACGTAGTCGAAGCCCGCGAACTCGTCAGCCGACACCGCGCCCACGCCGCCGAGGTGGAGGCTCCGCTCGGAGCGGCGCGTCTCGTCGGGCCAGCGTTCACCGCGGACGAACGCGTGGGCGATGAGCACCGTGCGGGCCTCGGGGGCGGTCTCGTGGTGGCGTCGCGCGGCGGCCGTGAGCGTCTGGACGAGGGCGCGGTGAGAGGGGGCCACGTCGTCGTCGAGGATCGAGCGCGCGGCCTCGGGCTCGACGTAGGGGAGTGGGTAGAAGGTCACCTCCCCGTGGCGGTCTTCGAGGGTGATGGGGAGGAGGTCGCGCTCGACGCGGCCTCGGACGTGGACGTCGCCGCGGGAGAAGAGCCAAGCGCCGAAGCCCAGGTGATCAGCGCTGTCGTGGTTGCCCGCGATGGCGATCACCGGGATGCGCACGGTCTCATTGACCTCGCGGAGGAACTCGTCGAAGAGCCGCACGGCGTCTGCGCCAGGGAGCGCGCGGTCGTAGAGGTCGCCTGCGAGAACGAGCGCCTCGGCCTTCTCAGACCGCAGGATCGCGATGACCTGATCGAGCGCGTGACGCTGGTCGGAGAGGAGGGAGATGCCGTGAAAGACCCTCCCGAGGTGGAGGTCGGCGAGGTGTGCGATGCGCATCGGGGCGACGCGACCGTAGCGCAGTTCGGGCCTCGCGCGGCGACTCGGTGTGACGGTAGGATCACGGCCGCTGGCGTCGCCTCGTCGCGCGCCCGCAGACGCCGCTGCACCGACAGAGAAACGGACCCGCGATGACCGACGTGAAGCTTCCCCCGGCCGACGGGATCGACCTCTCCGACGAGGAGCGCGTCGCGATCGATCGGTTCCACCAGCTCCGCGAAGACGCGACCCACTACGAGCTCCTGAACATCGCCATCGACGCCGACCGCAAGGCCGTGCGCGACGCGTACTTCGCGCTCTCGAAGCGCTTTCACCCCGACGTGTACTTCAAGCGCGAGATCGGCCCGTACCGCGAGCGCATCGAGGGGATCTTCCGCGCGCTCACCCGCGCCTACGACGTGCTCGGCAACCCCCGGCAGCGCGCGGCCTACGACCAGCTCCTGAAGAGCGAGGGCATCGTGGCCCCCAACGCGCGCACCGTCGCGCCGCCGCCCATGCCCAACACCGCGGGACCCATGTCCGCGGGCGCGAGGGAGAACGCGGCTCGATCGGGCGCGACGTCATCGAATCACGGCGTCGCCACGGCCCCCACGATGGCCGCGCCGCAAGCGCCCGTGTACCCCGACGGCGTGGTGGTTCCTCCGTCGCTGCGCACGGTGCTCGAAGCGTCGGGGGCGAGGCCCGCGCCTGGCCCGCCGACGTCGCCGCCGCCGGGGATTCCGCAGGTCGACGAGGCCGCGCGGGCGAGGGCGCTCGAGGCGATGGCACGCAGGCTCGGCGCGGGCGCGCGGAAGCCCGCGATCGCGACGGCGCCGGCCCCCGCGATGCCCTCGGCGCAGCAGCTCGCGGAGGAGCGCGCTTCGAAGATCGCGTCGCTCGTGGCGAAGGGAGACGAGGCGCAGAAGCGCAACGACCTCATCGCGGCGCTCGAAGCCTTTCGCGGCGCGCAGAGCCTCGCCAGGGACGACGCCTCGCTCAACGCGCGCGTCGACGCCGTCTCGCAGCTCATCAAGATGCAGAAGGTGTCGGAGCACATCGAGAAGGCGAAGGCGGCCTCGCAGGCCAGGGACTATCACACCGCCGCCGCGAACTGGGAGAAGGCCTGGGAGGGCCGCCGCGAGGACGCCACGCTGCTCCTCAACGCCGCGGAGATCCTCGCCAAGGCGAAGGAGCACAAGCGCGCGGCCGAGCTCGCGCAGCGCGTGATCGCGATCGACCCCAAGGCCGTGAAGGCCCACTACATCCTCGCGGTGGTGTTCACCGAGGCGGGCCTGAGGGCCAGCGCGCGCAGCGCCATCGAGCACCTCGCGAAGCTCGAGCCGACGCACCCCCAGCTCAAGGACCTCAAGGAGAAGCTCGGGCCCCTCTCGATCGCGGAGCAGTTCGGCCTCCGCGGCTCGCGCTGACCCGCGAGGCCCGTCACAGACATGGCCATCGACATCGAGCAGATCCTCCGCCAGATGGTGCAGGAGAAGGCCTCGGACCTCTTTCTCGCCGAGGGTCGCTGCCCCTCGGCGCGCGTCAACGGCGCCCTCCGACCCATCTCCCGCGAGCCCATCGACGGCGCCGCCATCCGCGCCCTCATGGACGCCGTGCTGCGCCCCACGCAGCGCGAGATCTTCGACCGCCTCGGCGACCTCGACGTGGGGATGACCCGCGCGGGCCTCGGGCGCTTCCGCGTTCACTTTCACCTCCAGCGAGGGCTCCTCGGGGCGGTGGTGCGCGCGGTGCCCGGTGGCGCCCTCGACTTCGATCAGCTCGGGTTGCCGCCGGTGATCCGCACGCTGGCCGAGTGCACCCGCGGCCTCGTGCTCGTCTCGGGGAGCACCGGGTCGGGCAAGAGCACCACGCTCGCGGCGATGATCCACCACATCAACAGCCGCCACCGCAAGCACATCGTCACCCTCGAAGACCCCATCGAGTTCGTGCACGACGACCTCCAGGCGCTCATCACGCAGCGCGAGGTGGGCTCCGACACGCGCGACTTCGCCCTCGCGCTCCGTCACGTCGTGCGCGAGAGCCCCGACGTCATCCTCATCGGCGAGATGCGCGACGCCGAGACCATGAACGTCGCCCTCTCGGCCGCGCTCACGGGGCACCTGGTGCTCTCGTCGCTGCACACCATCGACGCCGCGCAGACGCTCCAGCGCATCCTCGCTTACTACCCCGAGCACATGCGCGAGCAGGTCTGCATGGACCTCTCGCTCTCGCTCCAGGGCGTCGTCGCGCAGCGGCTCGTTCCGAAGGCAGACGGCGAGGGCAGGGTCGCCGCCGTCGAGGTGATGCTCGCGACGCCCGCGATCAAGAAGCTCATCCGCGAGCAGCGCGTCGACGAGCTCGCCGACCACATGGCCTCCGACACGAGCGACGGGATGCGCACGTTCAACCGCGCCCTCGTCGAGCTCCACGAGAAGGGCCTGGTCACCTACGAGACCGGCGCCGCGTACGCGTCGAACCCCGACGAGTTCCGCCTCGCCGCGCAGGGGATGGAGCGCGGCGTCCAAGCCTTCGCGGCCGAGACCGAGGCGCTCCCCTCGGTGGGCACCATCGACATGCGCACGCTCCTCAACGTGGCGCTGCGCTACGGGGCGAGCGACATCCACATGGTCGTCGGGTCGCCGCCGATCTTCCGCATCCACGGCCGGCTCCGCCGCCTCGAGGTCGACGCGCTCGCGACCACCGACGTGCGCCGGCTGCTCTTCTCGCTCCTCTCCGTGCGACAGCGCGAGCAGTTCGAACTCGAGCGCGAGCTCGACTTCTCGCTCACCGTCACGGGGCGCAACCGCTTCCGCGTGAACGCCCATTTTCAAAGGGGCTCCATCGCGGTCTCGATCCGGCTGATCCCCACCGAGGTGCCCGAGGCGGCCTCGCTCGGCCTGCCGCCCGTGATGCACGACCTCGCCTCGCGGCCTCAGGGCCTCGTGCTCGTCGTGGGCCCCACGGGCGCGGGCAAGAGCACCACGCTCGCGACGATGATCAACCAGATCAACGCGTCGCGGAGCTGCCACATCATCACCGTCGAAGACCCCATCGAGTTCGTGCACAACAACCGCCTCGCCACCGTCGAGCAGCGCGAGGTCGGCTCCGACACGCGCTCCTTCGCGGCGGCGCTGAAGTTCATCCTGCGGCAGGACCCCGACGTCATTCTCATCGGCGAGCTGCGCGACACCGAGACCATCTCCGCGGCCCTCACCGCGGCGGAGACGGGGCACCTCGTCTTCGCCACGCTGCACACCAACGACGCGCCGCAGACGGTCGATCGCATCGTCGACGTGTTTCCGCCGCACGCGCAGCCGCAGGCGCGGGTGCAGCTCGGGGCGGCGCTCCTCGCGGTGGTCTCTCAGAGGCTCCTCCCGAGGGCCGACGGCAAGGGCCGCGTGGCCGCGTTCGAAGTGCTCGTCGCCACCCCCGCGGTGCGCGCGATGATCCGCGAGGGCAAGACGCACCAGCTCCATTCCACCATGGAGACCTCGCAGGGCATGGGGATGATCACCCTCGACAAGTCGCTCCTCGAGCTCGCGCGCAAGGGCACCATCACCGTCGAAGAGGCCGCCCGCTACATGAAGACCCCCGCGGCCCTCAAGTCGCTCGGCGAAGGTTGAGCGCGGCGTGAGCTTGCGCCCCGCGTCGTACCTCTACGCGAGGACGCTCACCCCCGGCCGCAGGCTCCAGATGGCGATGGTGTACCTCTACGACCGCCGCATCTGCGCCGCGCTCGCGGCTCGCGTCGCGCGCCTCGCGCTCGACCACGTCACCGCCGAGCGAGAGGTGCTCGAGCGCGCCATCGACGTCGCCACCTGGTGGGCCGGGGGCGACGCCGACCTCGAAGGGCTCGACGCCGCGCGACGACACGCCGCCAGCGCCGCGGCGCGCGCAGCCGCCGAAGACGACCGCTGCGCGTGGACCTGCCTCCAGGTCGCGCTGGCGCTCTCCGACGTGGTCGTCGAGCCGATGATGGACCTCGCCGCGAAGCGCGCGAGAGACCTCGTGGGCTATGTGCTCGACGCGATGTGCTGGCCCGACGTCGGCGACGAGGCGCTGCGCGCGAAGCTTGAAGAGACCCTCCACGACGACCTCGACGAGGCCTTCGACGCGACGCCCACCAACCGGGCCCTGAAGGGCTGAGAGGCTTCAATTCATGCGTGATGGCGAGGCGGCACGACCGAGGGAGGGCGACGCGCCGCCCGAGTGAATCACCGCTCAGATGCGCTCAACGCGGGAGGAACATCGGGAGGTCTCCGCCGCCCTGCTCGCCCTGGCCCGTATGTGTGTTGACCGTGTTTCGACGGCGGTCGACGCGTCGGGCCGCGCCTGCGTCTGCGCTCTGCGCCGCGACCTGCGCGGGCGCTGTCTGAGCTTGCGTCGGCGGCGTGAGGAGGGCCGTGAGGTCGATGCTCGCCGACGGCGTCGAGGGGTCGAGGGTCGCGTCGAGCGTGACGCCGCGGATCGCGATGCGAACGGGCATCGGCGCGCCCGCGGGCACCGGGATCGCGCAGGGCGTCGTCTCGCACAGCACCGCGCCAGCCCGGTTCGAAACGCGAGCGCCAGCGGGCGTCGTGGTGACGGTGACCATCGCGTTCGACGGGCCAGGCTGCTGCGCGGGGGTCGTCGTCTGCTGCGTCGCCTGCGGCGCGGGTTCGGCCGTGGTGTTCTTCGAGCGCGCGATGACGATGCCGCCCGCGATGGCCCCCGCCGCGATGAGAATCGCGAGCGGAATGACCCACACCGCTCTCGACGAAGCGGGCGGCGGGGCTTGAACCATCTGCGGCGCGAAGGGCTGCGGCGGCGCGACGGGATATCCCGGCGAAGATCCGTACCCCGGAGACGATCCGTAGCCCGGAGACGATCCGTAGCCCGGCGCCACGGGATATCCCGGGTACGACTGCATCGGCGCGGGATGGCCCGCCTGCGAGGGGTTCAGGCCGCCCACGGTGGGCGCCATGTTCGAAGCGGCGACTTGAATGTGCCCCGAGCGCACGATGCCCGATCGGATCTCGCCCGAGGGCTGCGATCCGGGGTTGGTGACGCTCGCGCGGCCCGACGCATCGGCGAGGGCCTGGAGCCGCGCGTGGTCGGCGCCGAGGTACGGCGTGAGGGCCTTTCGAAACTCGTCGGCGGTCTGGTAGCGATCGCGCGGTGACTTCTGGATCGCGCGCATCACCACCTCGGCGAGCGCGGGCGCGACGTCGGGCGCGCGAGAGAGAAGGTGCACGGGCTCCTCGGCGATGATCTGTCGCAGGAGCACGTATCGGTCGCGCGTGTCGTAGGGCATCCCCCCGGCGATCATCTCGTAGAGGAGCATTCCCACGGCGTAGATGTCGATGCGCAGGTCGGGGGCCTCGCCGGCGATCTGCTCGGGGGCCATGTAGCGCAGCGTTCCGACGAGGGAGCCCTGCGTGGTGTTGGCGTCGCTCGTGTCGCCCTGCGTGAGCTTGGCGACGCCGAAATCGAGCACCTTGACGTGGTCGTCGTCGCCCGAGCGATGGATGAACACGTTCTCGGGCTGGAGGTCGCGGTGAACGACGCCCGCCGCGTGCGCGACGCGCAGCGCGTTGAGCACCTGCACCGCGGCGTAGACGGCGCGCTCGGGGGCGACGCGGCCCTCGCGACGGAGCAGCGCGCGCAGCGATTCGCCTTCGAGGAGCTCCATCACGAGGAGCAGGCGGCCCTCGCGGTCGCGGCCGAAATCGATGAGCTGGACGATGTTCGGGTGCGTGAGCCGGGCGATGATGTTCGCCTCGCGCACGAAGCGCTGGAGGCCCGTCGCGTTGGCCGCGTGCTCGGGGGAGAGCACCTTCACGGCGACGTTGCGCCCGACCGATCGCTGCACGGCGCGGTACACGGTGCCCATGCCGCCGCTGCCCACGGCCTCCTGCATCTCGAAGCGCGACGCGTCGAGCTCGGGGACGAGGGGTTCGGAGCGGTTCGAGTTGCCGTTGCCCGCTGACGATGTGTTCACGGCGCTCCCTGCGGAGAGGCTGCGACGGTCGTGGTGGTGGGTTGCGTGATGAACAATACCAGCCCCACGACCCCCGCGACCACCGCCGTGCCGAGCGCGACGTCGGCGCCGATCGCCATCGCGCTGCCCGCGCTCGCCGCGTCGTAGCGCGCGTTTCCGTTGTGATCCGCGTTGAACGACGACTGCGCCGAGAGCGCGAGCCCGCCGAAGACACCCGCGGCGACGGCGCCGAGTCCCGCCACGCCCCACGAGATCGCGACGGGCGTGGTGATCCTGCGCGGCGTGCTCACGAGCTGCTGCGAGACGCGCCTGCGCTGCTCTTCTTCGAGCCTCCGCTGCTCCGCGAGTTGCGCGGCCTCGGCGGCCTGGGCGCGCGCGGCGGTCTCGGCCTCCTGGCGACGTCGGTCTTCGATCTGCTGCGCTGCGCGGCGCGTGGCGTTCTCGAGGGCCTCCTGCGCGACCGCCGCTGCGTCGCGTTCGGGGTTCGACGCGAGGAAGCGCTGGTAGTACGTCGCCGCGGTGGAGTAGTCGTCGCCGAGCTCGTGCGCGCGGCCGAGATTGAAGAGCAATCGCGGCACCGGGCGAATGGCGTAGGCGCGCTGGAGGGCCTGCACCGCGCCCGCGGCGTCGTGCGCTTCGTAGGCCTGTCCCGCTTGCTGCACGAGGCGGTCGAACTCGCGGTTGCGAGGCTGCGCGGAGGCGAGCGTAGGGGCGGCGACGAGGGCCGCGATGAGGAGCGCGCGCTTCATCGGTTCGCACCTCCCGACGAGCAGCGGAACCCGATGCTGGGGTCCGCGTTGTCGGCGTCCATCCACTTGCGAATGAGGGGCCTCGGGTCGTCGCTCGAGAACCTTCGTCCGCGCGAGAAGCGGCAGCGCGTGCAGCGGTCGACCATGGGGCTGCTCGGCTCGGCGATGGTCGATCCCATCGCAGGCCCGAGGGGGCCGTCGGGGAAGTCCGTGCACCACGCCGTGGGCGCGCGAGACATGTAGTAGTTGTTGCGGTCGTGGTTGGGGGAGTCGTCGAGGTAGTCCCACATCCACTCGTCGACGTTGCCGTAGAGGTGAAAGACACCCTCGGGGGTCACGCCCGTGTCGAGGGAGGCGACGGGGAGGGGGCGTCCTACGCAGGGCGTACGGTTCATTCCAGCGGCCACGTTGGCGCGCGCGCAGGTGGGGGCTTCGTTGCCCCAGGGGTAGGTGCGCATCGCGCCGTCGCCCTGCATCGCGCGGAGGAACTCGGCCTCCGTGGGCAGGTGCTTGCCCGCCCAGCGGCAGTAGCGATCGGCGGCGAGCCACGTCGCGAAGACCACGGGGAGCGTCTCTTGCCCGGCGCCGAGGGTTTCGAAGAGCGTCCCCCTGCGACGGATCGACTGCGCGTAGCCCGGATCGCTGGGCGCCGGCAGGAGCACCAGCGGCACCCACGCGGGCGCCGCCGCGGTGCCTTCATTGAAGAGCACGAAGGTTCCGTAGGTGCGCGTGCGGTTGAGCGGCGCCGGGGGGCGACCGATCATGAACTTCGCCGGATCGAGGGCGTTGAGCCAGTTGACGAAGGCCCGGTTCGAGACCTCGTGCTTGTCGAGCGAGAAGGGCGCGAGGCACACGTTGTGGGCCGGCGCGTCGTCGCCCTCGCCGTCGGCCGCGTTGTCGCTCCCGATGCGCACCATCGTCGAGCGGGGGAAGTTCACGACGCAGTTCGCGCCGTCGTCGACGGTGCCGTTGCAGTCGTCGTCGACGCCGTTGAAGCAGACCTCCGTGGGCGACGGTGTCGTGCGGCGCGCGCAGGTGAGCGCGTTGTTCACGCAGCGGCGCCGACCGTCGCGGCACATCCCGGGCATCCGATCGAGCTCGCAGGCGCCGAAATCCTCGTCGGCGTCCGCGACCCCGTCGTGGTCGTCGTCGAGCCCGTTGCAGCGCTCGGGCGCGGGGACCTCGCAGTACTTCTTCGCGGGGTTGCAGCGCTCTCCGAGGGGGCAGTCGGCGTCGGTCGCGCAGTCGCTGAAGTCGACGAGCGCGTTGCACCGGAGCGCAGCGAGCGAGAGCAGCAGGGCGAGGGCTCTCTGGACGCGGGAGCTTCGTGCGGAGGTTCGCGGCCTGGCGGGCGTGGGGTGCATGATGACGGGCGCCGATCCTACCATCGCGCCCCGGGGAAACCGCGAATCCTTCGAAGGGGGCGACGCGGGCCCATGAAGCGCGTGAGGCCGACGCGCGCTTTGAGGTATCGTCCCGCGCCTCGACGGAGGCAGGAATGGCTCGTTCGCAACGCTCACCCGGCAACGACGTGCACGTCGGCCGACGCCTCGCCCTCGCCATCGAGGCGCTCGGTGAGGCCCTCTCGACCTGTGACGCGCTGCCGCCGTCGCTGGCGACGCAGGCGAACGCGCTGGCCGCGGGCCGCTCGACGGTGCCCGCCGACGGTGAAAGAACGGACTTTCCCGAGCGGGTTCGCGCGCGCGTCGATCGCGTCGGTGATGCCGAGGCCGACCGCGCCATCGACCTCGAAGCGTGGCTCGGTGAAGGTCTCTCCCGCTGGCTCTCGGGCGCCGTGAGCCGCGCGCCGCTCGCGCCGTGGGCCTTCGAACTCCGCGACGCCGTGGAGCTGGCCTCCGACGCGCGCGACGGGCTCATCGAGCGCAAGCTCCCGCTCGCCGAGGTCTACGCCCGCTGGTACGGCGAGGGGCTCGACGAGCGGGCGCGGCGGATCTTCTCGTGCGCCTCGCGCCTCGCGCTCGAAGAGGCCGCGGACCGCTGGTGCGCCCTGGGCTGCGAGGGGAGCCTCGATCGCTACGTCTCGACCTGGCAGCGCTCCGCGTCGGGGTGGGCCGAGAACCTGTTGGGCACGGCCGTCGACGTCTCGGTGGGCGACCTCGGCAAGCTCCGTCAGGTGCAGGCGGCCGTGCGGGCGCTCCAGGCGCAGCGGCCTCCGCCGAGGTCGTTTCCGAGGGCGATCGCGACGAAGCTCGGCATCGACGTGTCGGAGGTCGAGCGGCTGCTGGCGCTCGAGGCCACGGTGCGCGACAGGCTCGATCCCGATCGCTCGCTCAAGCGTCGATGGTCCATGGTGAAGCCCATCGCGACCGCGGTCTCGACGCTCGAGAAGGAGCTCGGTCGGCTCCCCTCGGTGTCAGAGATCGCGGAGCGGGCGTCGGTGCACGAGGCCCTCGTGGAGCTGGTGCTCGAGTCGCTCGGCGACGAGTGAAGGGCCGCTGTTTCGAGGGCGTCACCGAAGACCCTTCGTGTTCGCCGCGAACGCGGTGTAGAAAGCCGAGAGAGGCCGCTCGAGGGAGGAACGATGCTCCGACGGATCGTGGTGGGATACGACTTCTCTGAGACCGCGGACGACGCGCTCGCGTGGACGGCCGACCTCGCGCGCGCCACCAACGCCCAGATGGCCGTGGTGCACGTCGTCGACGCGGCGTCGGAGGACGACCCCTCCGTCGATGAGGCGCGACGCAACCTGGCCGCCGCCACGCAGGACCTCGGCCTCGAGGTGACCGCGCAGGTCGAGGTCGCCTCGCACGTCGCCGCGAGGCTCGTGGCCTACGCCGACGAGACCGACGCCGACGCCCTCGTCGTCGCGATGTCTTCAGGGAACTCCGTGCGGCGGTGGTTCCTCGGGAGCGTCGCCGACGAGGTGCTCCAGAAGGCCCACTGCCCTGTGATCGCGTACCGGGGTGACGACACCTGATCGGGTGTACACTCCCGCGACCCCACGATGCGCGTCACCGTCCTCGCGAGCGGATCACGCGGCAACGCCGCACTCTTCGATGACGGTCGAACGCGCGTCCTCGTCGACGCGGGGATTCCCCTCACGGCGCTCCGTCAGCGCCTCGCGAAGACCCGCTCGCCCGCGCCCGACGCGCTGGTCATCACGCACGCCCACGGCGATCACCACCGCTTCGCGGGCGAGGTCGCGCTGCACTTCAAGATCCCTGTCTGGACGAGCGAATCGACGCGTCGGGTGCTCCCGCTCCACGGCGCTCCGTCGGTGCGCGTGTTCGGCGCGAGCGAGGCGTTTCGCATCGGGACGCTCACCGTGAGCCCGCTCCCGCTCCCGCACGACGCGCCGCAGGTGTCGCTGCGCGTCGCGGGACACGACGGTCGCGCGGCGGCGATCGCGACGGACCTCGGCGAGGTCCCTCCCGGTCTCGAACAGCACCTCAAGGGCTGCGTGACCGTGCTCATCGAGTCGAACCACGACGTCGAGATGCTCTGGAGAGGCCCCTACTCCAATTCACTCAAACGCAGGGTCGCGTCGCCGCGGGGGCACCTTTCGAACCGTCAATGCGGTGAGCTCCTGGCCCGGCTCGATCGCCGCGTCGAGACCGTCGTGCTCGCGCATCTCTCCGAGACCAACAACCGCCCCGACATCGCGCTCTCGCTCGCCGCCGAGGCCCTCGCGGACCACACCGCGCGGCTCCTCGCGGCCTCTCAAGACGCGCCCGCGGTGTTCGAAGCGACGCCCGCGAGGCAGCTCGAGCTCTTCTGACCGCGCGCTTTGCGCGGCCCCTGATTGCGCATCGTTCTCGCACAGGAGTAATAGAAGCCACGAGAAGGGCGGGCGCGAAGATCGACGCGCGTCGCCGAGTCATCGCACGGCATCGAAGGACACGTACGGATGGGCCCCGGAGACGAGAATCGCGTGACTTCAGACGACGCGAAGGCGACCGCTGCGAGCGCGAACGAGGAGCCCACCGACAAGGGCGTCGCCGCGCTGCGCCCCGCGCAGGCCGCCGCCAACGAGGAGCCCACCGACAAGGGCCTCGGCGCGATCGTCGCGAGCGACCCGGAGCCCGAGCGCGAGGCGAAGCCCGTCGCTGCGTCGAAGGTGTCAGCGAAGGCTTCGAACCTCACGAGCACGCTCATGGGCATCGCGCCGCCCGAGGGCGTGGCCTACACCGCGGGCGGCGAGCGCGCCCGATCGCGCGACGCGCACGGCGCCGAGCGCATCGAGGAGGGAGACGTCTTCGCGCGGGCCTTTCGCGTCGGTCGGAGGATGGCCGAAGACGCCGGAGGCACGGCCTACGAGGCCATCAGGCTCTCCGATGAGGAGCCGTGCACGCTCCGGGTGATCGAGCGCAAGGGCGTCCCCGAGGCGGCGAAGCGGCGCTTCATCGACGACGCGAAGGCCGCGGGCGCGCCTGGCGCCGACTACATCGTCACGGTCTTCGACGCGGGCAACGACCCCGTCACGGGCCTCTCGTGGGTGGTCACCGAGGAGCTCGCGTACGAGACCCTCGCCTCGCATTTCGAAGCGCTCGGCACGGGCACCGCGATGCCGCGCGACGAGGCGTGGGCCGTGCTCGAGCAGCTCGCGCAGGGGCTCGCGAAGGCGCACGAGCGAGGCGTCGCGCACCGAGACCTCACGCCCGCGAGCGTGCTCCTCGTGACCGCGGGCGACGACGACGACGGCGTCACCGTGAAGCTCTCGGGCTTCGGCTTCGCGCACCTGCGCGACCCGCGGCGCGACGAGGGCAGGGTGTTCGCCAGCGGCGGGGCGCCGCTCTGGATGGCGCCGGAGCAGGCCGCCGCGGGCGAGGTCAACCTCTCGGCCGACGTGTGGACGCTCGGGCTCATCGCGTTCCGACTCCTGGTGGGGCGATCGTACTGGCGCGTCGCCAACACGCCCGAGATCGACCTCTCGGAGCTCCTGTCGGAGATGATCCTCGAGCCGCGTCCGGCGGCGAGCGCGCGCGCCATCGAGTGCCGCTGCCTCGAACCGCTCCCCGACGGCTTCGACGACTGGTTCGCGCGCTGTGTGTCGTGTGACCCCGAGGGGCGCTTCTCGTCCGCCGAGGCCGCCGCGAGGGCCCTCCGCAGCATCGGCCCCGACAGCGCTTCGGTGCCCGTGCTCGACTACGCGTCGACGCCGTCGCGGCCGACCATCCCGATCACGTCGCGCCCGTCGCGGCCTCCCGTGGCGGGCTCGCACGTCATCTCCGCCGACCGCGACACCATCGAGCCCGAGACGGTGCTGCACATCCCGCAGCACCCGGTGATCCACGAGGTCGCGTCGCCGCGCGGGAGCTTCGACGAGGCCCCCACGATGCGAATGCGCGCGCTCGCGGCGCACGACGCGTCGGGCTCCTCCGCGATCCATCCGTCGACCGGCGCCGCGTCGCAGGCGCACCCCTCGACGCGGCCCGCGACGGGCGGGCATCCCCACGCGAGCGGACATCCGCAGGCGCTCCCCTCGGCGCGACCGGAGCCCGTCGTCGACGCGATGCCCGCGCCCGCGCCGCCGCCGCCGCCGAAGCCGCCGAAGAGCAAGTGGCCTGCGATCGTGGCCGCGGGGCTCATGGGTCTCGCCTGCGTCTTCGCGGTTCACATGGCCGCGCCGGGAGGCATCCCCGGGCTGCTCCGTCGCGGTCCGACCCCGGGGCCTCGCGGCGTCGATCACGTCGACACGCCCCGCGTCGACACCCCCAACAGCGTCGATCCCGTGGCTGGCGGCTACGCGTGGCCTCGCAACGAGCCGCGCGTGTGGAACGGGACGCTCGAAGGCGCCGACGTGCGGCTCTCGTTCGTGCTGGTGCTCAGGGCCAACGAGGCGGGGCGCGCGACGGGCTTCTTCTCCTGGACGATCCAGCGCATGGCAGGCGCGCGCGTCGGCGAGCAGGTGCGCGAGAACGTCGAGGGGACCTGGGATCCGACGCTCGGTACGCTCGAGCTTCACGGCGTCCACAGCACCAACCCGGTGCTCCTCCCGGTGAACGCGTATCAGGTGAGGCTGCGGGTTCTCGGCGCGCTCGAGGGCGACACGACCGACGGCATCTCGCACCTCGCGGGCGTCGTGCAGACAGCGAGCGACGACGCGGGCGCGACGACCGAGACCGGCGACGCGAGCGCGCGGTAGCGAGGCTTCAACGCCGCGCGAGCCGCACGAGGGGGGCGAGCAGCACCTCTCCGCGCGCCCGCTCCACATCGAGGAACACCACGAGGTGATCCTGCGCGCGGCTCGTCGCGACGTGGAGGAGGTGCGGCCGCTCGCAGAGCCAGCGGAGGTGACGTCGCTCCGTCGCGGCCACGGAGAACACCACCACGCGGCGCTCTCCGCCCTGGAGCCGATGGACCGTGCGCACGAGCACCCCGCGCTCGCCCACCATTCCCCGACGCTGGAGCTCTCGCTCGATGCGCGCGCACTGACCGACGAAGGGCGTGAGCACCGCGACGTCTTCGGGGTCGACGCCGTCGCGCACGATCGCCTCGACGAGCGAGAGCACCTTCGCGACCTCGGCGACGTTCACCACGCCCTCGAACGCGCGCTCGCCGCGGCCCGCGACGTCGTAGACGCTCACCGCCTCGCGCAGCCGCGGCGACACATTCGAGAGCGAGCGCGGCGGCGTTCGAACGTCGAGCGTGTAGCCGCTCCACGACGAGGCGAGCGCCACGATCTCGGGCTGCGAGCGGAAGTGCTCCTCGAGCGCGAGGCTCTCCTTCGCGCGCGCCTCGGCGACCGCTTGCGCCGAGGTGGTGGCCGAGGCGCCCATGCGCATCGGCGTGGTGGCGCCCTCGCTGAGCCCCTTCGCGAGGCGATCGTCGACGCGATCATCGAGCGTGTACACGGGCGGGAGCTGCGCGGTGTCTCCCGCGATGAGGGCCCGCTTCGCGCGGTAGAGGGCGGCCACGGTGTAGATGGGCGCGCACTGGCCCGCCTCGTCGATCACGAGCCGATCGAAGACGCCCGGCGTGAGCGCGAAGAGCCCCCGCATCGAGAGCAGCGTGCAGCCCACCACCGGAAAGAGCCCCGTGAGCATCGAGAGCGACTCGTGGAGGGGCCGCGAGCGCTCGGTCTTCGGCGCGTCGGTGACCTTCGCGAAGGCCGCGTCGAGCAGCGAGAGGAGCCTCGCGCGGTGCGTCCTCGCCCACGCGTCTCTCACGTCGAGCGCCGCGTCGACGAGGGCCGGATCGAGCGGCAGCGCGTCTCCGTGATCGACCGCCTCCGTGAGCTTCGCGAGCTCGGCGTCGATGCGCGCGAGTTGACGTTCTCTGTCCGCGCGCTCTCCTTCGCGAAGCACGGCCATGAGGGCCTCGAGCGTCTCTGCCATGGCCGCTTCCTGACGCTCGATCTCGGCGCTGGCGTCTTCGTCTTCGGTGACGTCGCGGTAGGGCACCGCGAACGACAGCGACGCGAGCACCGGCTCGATCACGGGCGCCCTTCGGCGGTTGGCCTCGGCCCACTTCGAGAGCGCCTTGCGTGATGCGCGACCCGACGCGTCGGCGCCGCCGTGCAGCGGGATGAGCTTCTCGGCCGCGCGCAGGTGGGCGTCGAGGGCCTCTCGGGCCTGCTGGATCTTGCCTCGCGCGAGCCCTTCGGGGATCACGACGCGCGGCATGCCGAGGAGCGCCGCGAGCATCGACCGCTGCTCGCCGAGGCGCTCGATCTCACGGAGCTTGCTCGCCTGCTTGGTGGCGCGCTCCCGGTTTCGATGGAGGCGATCGCGGACGGGCGTCGCGAGCGCTTCGAAGCGGCTCCGCGCGTCTGCGAGCGAGGGGCCGAGCATCGAGAGTCCGTCGACCGCGGCGCGCAGCGAGAGCGAGGTGACCTCCGCGAGCGTCTTGCGGTTGCCCACGCGGATTCCGACGGGGATGTCTCGCGGCGCGACGAAGGGCGCGAGCGCGTTGTCGACGGCGCCGTTGTTGGTGCTCGTGACCGCGAGGGACCACGGGGCGAATCCCGGCGGCTTCGTCCACACGTCGTCGAGCGCCATCGAGACGATCGACTGCGCGGCGACGTGGTGAAGGAGCGTGGTCTTGCCGCAGCCCGGTGGACCTCGAAGCGCCACGAGGTCGCGCGTGGCTTCGAGCGCGAGGGCGGCGCGGAGCTGCGACGGTGTGGGCATCGAGGCGCCGCGGGTCCAGAGCGTCGCGGGGCGAGGGGAGGTGGCGCTCCCGCCGAGAAAGACGTGGAGCGGACCGTTCGAAGTGAGGTGCTCGCCGAGGAGCTGCTTGATCTCGCTGCGGAGTCCGCTCGTGGGGTCGCCGCGCGCGAGGAGCATCGCGAGGCCGTGCGGGTGACACTGCGTCGAGAGCCTCCCCGCGGCGCGCTGGTTCACGGCGTCGGTGAACGCGAGGAGCTCCTCTCGAAGCAGCGGGCCGTCTTCGACCGCGGCGGTCACGTCGAGGTCTTCGACGCCCGCGGTGAGCGCCCGCATCGCCGCGCGGACGAGCGCGCCGACGCTCTTGCTCCCGAGCGCTGAGACGGCCGTGAGCGCGGGGCCGTCGAGGCCGAAGAGGGCGCCCCACAAGCCGCCGTGGAGCGTGTGCGTGGGGCCCTCTTCACGCGCGGGCGCGACGAGTGTGAGGGAGGTCGGCGCGTCGAGGGGCGCGCCGAGTCGAGCGCCTGGGGTGAGCCGCCACGGGGTCTCGCCGATCTTCCACACGCAGCGCGCGCCGCTCCATGAGAGGAGCGGGGCCACGCGACGCTGACCCTGCTGCGTGAAGGTCACCATCGGAAAGCCCACCACGAGCTCGTCTTCGCCGTCGTTGGCGATGCACGACGCCCAGGCTTCGAAGAAGCTCGTCGCGCGCGCTGGAACCGGGTCCCAACGGCACTCGTCGGCGTCGCGGAGGGTGAAATCCGTCGCGTCGTCGGCGTCGGAGAAGAGCCGGAGCGAGAGCGCCGCGCCGTCGCGGGCGATGGGTCTCAGCGTGGTCGAGGGGTCGAAGACCGGAGACGGGTGCCGCGAGGGCATCGCGACGCTGGCCTGCTCGCGCGCCATCTCGTCGAGGCAGCGGAGCCCGTATCGGAGCGCGTCGGTGCGTACGATGTCGCTGGCCACGGTGAGGGGAGTCCGTTCCTACACGATCCGAGGGGGCGTCGGTGCGCTCCGCTTTCCTCGTCCATTCGAAACGGTTTGGTTTACCTTCCGCGCGCTTCGCGGGCGCGGCGTTCTGGTGCATCTCACCGGAAACCTTCACCGCCCCGTCGCGACCGCGCGAGGCGACCCCCAGAGGAAGATGCAACACATGAAGCTCGTACTCGAAGACGGAACCGCCCTGCGCGGCCGCTCGTTCGGGGCGCTCCGCGAGGTGGCGGGCGAGGTGGTGTTCAACACCGGCATGACCGGCTACGTCGAGACCCTCACCGACCCCAGCTACCGGGGCCAGATCCTCGTCACCACGTATCCGCTCCAAGGCAACTACGGCGTCCCCGCGCGCCGCGCGAAGGGCTCCCTCGATGCGCCCTTCGAAGCCGACGAGATCCAGATTCAGGGACTCATCTGCGTCGAGCACAGCGCGCGACCCAGCCACCACGCGAGCGTCTCTTCCCTCGGTCGATGGATGTCCGAGTCGGGCGTCCCCGGCATCGAGGGCATCGACACGCGCGCGCTGACGCGCAAGCTCCGCGAGCACGGCACGATGCGCGGTTGGATCGTCGCCGACGACGCCGACCTCGACGAGGCGAAGACGCGCGCGCACGCCGTCGAGATGGCCCGCGTCGCCGAGCTCGTGACCGTGCGCGAGCCCGTCACCTACGAGGGCGGCAAGCAGCGCATCCTCCTCGTCGACACGGGGTGCAAAGACAACATCGCGCGCTCGCTCCTCACGCGCGGCGCCACGGTGGTGCGCGTGCCCTTTCACGTCGACCTCAAGGAGTACGCGAAGGGCTGCGACGGCATCATGCTCTCGAACGGACCGGGCGACCCGAAGGACCTCCCGGCCCTCGCGGAACAGGTGCGTGGGCTCCTCGACGCGCACATCCCCATCTTCGGCGTGTGCCTCGGCAATCAGATCCTCGCGCTCGCGGCGGGCGGCGACACCTACAAGCTCAAGTACGGCCACCGCTCGCAGAACCAGCCCGTGCAAGACCTCCTCACGCGGCGCTGCTACGTGACCAGCCAGAACCACGGATACGCCGTGCGAGACGACTCGCTCAGCGACGACTGGGAGCCCTGGTTCGTCAACGTCAACGACGGCACCAACGAGGGCATCCGCGCGCGCGGCCGCCCCGTGGCGAGCGTGCAGTTTCACCCCGAGGCGTCGCCGGGCCCCGAGGACACGGCGTTTCTTTTCGATGACTTTCTCCGGCTCGCCGGGGCCATGGCGCGAGGTCGATGATGTTCGGTCAGTACCTTCCCAAGAAGCCGCGTCGGGTGCTCATCCTCGGCAGCGGGGCGCTCAAGATCGGCGAGGCCGGCGAGTTCGACTACTCGGGCTCGCAGGCCATCAAGGCCATCCGCGAAGAGGGCATCCAGACGGTGTTGGTGAACCCCAACATCGCCACGATCCAGACCTCCGAGGGCATGGCCGACAAGGTCTATTTTCTCCCCGTCGACCCCGACTTCGTCGAGGAGGTCATCAAGAAGGAGGAGGTCGACGCGATCACCATCTCCTTCGGCGGACAGACCGCGCTCAACTGCGGCGTCGCCCTCGATGACCGCGGGGTGCTGAAGAAGTACGGCGTGCGGGTGCTCGGCACGCCCGTCGACACGGTGCGCGACACCGAGGACCGCCTGCGCTTCAAGCAGCGCCTCGACGAGATCGGCGTGAAGACCGCGCGCTCGTCGGCGTGCAACAGCCCCGACGAGGTGCGCGCCGCCGTGAAGGAGATCGGCCTGCCCGTGATCCTCCGCGGGGCCTACTCGCTCGGCGGAAAGGGCAGCGCGATCTGCGAGACTCGCGACGAGCTCGAGGCAGCCCTCGTGCGGGCCTTCGGCGGAGGCACCGCGCAGGTGCTCGTCGAAGAGTCCCTCCGCGGGTGGAAGGAGGTCGAGTACGAGGTCGTCCGCGACGCGCGCGACAACTGCATCACCGTCTGCAACATGGAGAACGTCGACCCCCTCGGGATTCACACCGGGGAGTCGATCGTGGTGGCGCCGTCGCAGACCCTCGACGACGACGAGTACCACATGCTCCGCACGCTCGCGATCAAGACGATCCGGCACCTCGGCGTCGTGGGCGAGTGCAACATCCAGTACGCGCTCGACCCCAAGAGCCGCGACTACCGGGTCATCGAGGTCAACGCGCGGCTCTCTCGTTCGAGCGCGCTCGCGTCGAAGGCCACGGGCTATCCGCTCGCCTACGTGGCCGCGAAGATCGCCCTCGGGTACACGCTGCCCGACCTGCCCAACGCGATCACGCGCCGCACGAGCGCGTTCTTCGAACCCGCCCTCGACTACATCGTCTGCAAGTTCCCCCGGTGGGACCTGCAGAAGTTCCGCGAGGTCGACACGCGCATCGGGTCCGAGATGAAGTCTGTCGGCGAGGTCATGGCGATCGGCAAGACCTTCCCCGAGGTGATTCAAAAAGCCCTGCGCATGATCGACATCGGGGTGCAGGGCCTCGACCCCGAAGCCTTCGAGTTCAACGACCTCGAGCACGAGCTCCAGAACCCGTCGCCGCGCCGCATGATCGCGCTCGCGAAGGCCTTTCAGCAGGGGATGTCCGTCGCCGAGGTGCACGCCCTCACGCGCATCGACGAGTGGTTCCTGCATCAGATCGCCGAGGTGGTGGGCTACCGAAAGACCATCTCCGCGGGCGCGCTCGACCGCGACGTGATGCTCGGCGCCAAGCGCAGGGGCTTCAGCGACAGGGCCATCGCAGACCTCCGCGACGAGACCGAGGAGTCCGTTCGAAAGACGCGCCTCGCGCTCGGCGTGAGGCCGCACCTCTGCCAGATCGACACGCTCGCCGCGGAGTACCCCGCCGAGACGAACTACCTCTATTTCACGTACCACGCGGAGGCCGACGACGTCGCCGCGAGCTGGCGCAAGAAGGTGCTCGTGCTCGGCAGCGGCGCGTACCGCATCGGGTCGAGCGTCGAGTTCGACTGGTGCTGCGTCAACACCGTGAAGGCCGCGCAGGAGCTCGGCTACGAGACGCTGCTCCTCAACTACAACCCCGAGACGGTGAGCACGGACTACGACGTCTGCGACAAGCTCATCTTCGACGAGATCTCGCTCGAGACCGTGCTCGAACTCTGGGCTCGCGAGTCGCCGCACGGGGTCGTGGTCTCGATGGGCGGACAGGTGCCCAACAACCTCGCGATCAAGCTCCATCGCGCGGGCGTTCGCGTGCTCGGCACCTCTCCCGAGAGCATCGACAGGGCGGAGGACCGCGAGAAGTTCAGCGCCCTCCTCGACAGCCTCGCGATCGAGCAGCCGCGGTGGATGACCACGGCCGACGTCTCCGAGGACAACATCAACCACGTCACCGCGGACCTCGGCGGATATCCGCTCCTCGTGCGTCCGTCGTACGTGCTCTCGGGCGCCGCGATGTGCGTCGTGCACGAGCCGCAGCACCTCAAGAACTACCTCGCGCGCGCCGTCTCGGTGTCGCCCGAGCACCCGGTGGTCATCACCAAGTTCGAGACCAACGCCAAGGAGATCGAGGTCGACGCCGTGGCCGATCACGGCGAGCTCGTGCTCTGGGCCATCAGCGAGCACGTCGAGAACGCGGGCGTCCACTCGGGCGACGCGACGCTCGTGCTCCCGCCGCAGAAGCTCTACATGGAGACGCTTCGGCGCATCAAGCGCATCGCCCGAGACATCGCGCGCGCGCTCGCCATCACGGGGCCCTTCAACATCCAGTTCCTCGCCGTCGAGAACATGGTGAAGGTCATCGAGTGCAACCTCCGCGCGTCGCGGAGCTTCCCCTTCGTGTCGAAGGTCACGGGGGTGAACTTCATCCGCGAGGCCGCGCGTCGCATGCTCGACGTCGCCACGCCCGTCACCTGCGAGGCGCTGGAGCTCGACTACGTGGCCGTGAAGGCCGCGCAGTTCTCGTTCTCGCGACTCGCGGGCGCAGACCCCACGCTCGGCGTCGAGATGGCCTCGACGGGCGAGGTCGGATGCCTCGGAGACGACCTCCCCGAGGCGCTCCTCAAGGCGCTCATGGCGACGGGCTTCCGCATTCCGAAGAAGGGCGTGCTGCTCTCGCTCGGACCCGTGAGCGACAAGTATCGCTTCGAGCGCGAGGCGAGGATCCTCCTGGCGCGCGGGCTCAAGCTCTACGCCACGCCGGGCACCGCCGACGTCCTGCGCGAGCAGGGCATCGAGTGCACCGTCGCGTGGAAGGACAGCCACGAGCGCAGCCCCGCCGCGGTGACCCTCCTCAACGAGGGCGAGATTGATCTCGTGATCAACATCCCGCGCAGCTGGGACAAGCAGGGCCTCCCCGACGGCTATCGCATCCGTCGCCGCGCGGTCGACCTCAACGTCCCGCTCATCACGAACTTCCAGCTCGCGCGCGCCGTCGTCGACGCGCTCGATCCTGCGCACCCTGTGAAGCTCTCGCCCCTCGACTGGGCGAGCTACCTCGCGCGCCACCCCAAGGCGTAGCGCCTCCCTCCCTGCGACTCCCCCCTCGCTCGTGTCAGACTGCGCGGCCCGAGAGGGGGAGCGCCATGCAGTACATCCTCAGCCACTACGGCCACCGCTACGTCCGTCACCTCGTGCGCTCGGGCTCGCTCGACGCGGCGCTCACGCGCGACGACGATCGACTCGCCTGCGAGCTCCTCTCGCACGGGGCTGTTCCGTGTGAGGGCAACGACGCGCTCGCGTCGCTCGTGGCGCGCGGACTCGTCGAGACCGTGGGCGACGAGGTCTCGCTCGACGACGTGAGGCTCCGCTACGCGCGCAACCCCCTGGAGCACATGCGCCGCGTGACCTTCGAGTACACGACGGTGTGCAACCTCGACTGCCTGCACTGTCGCAACGCCAACCTCGAAGCGACGGCCGAGGCGAGGCCCGACGCGCTCTGTCGCGTGGTCGACGCGGTGATCCCCGTGGGCGTCACGCGCTTCGATTTCATCGGCGGTGAGGTGACCCTCTTCGGCAAGGGGTGGCTCGACGTCGTGGCCCACGCGCGCGCGAAGGGCGCCACGCACGCCGCCGTCATCACGAGCGGGTGGTTCCTCGGTGAGACGAGCTTCGCCGCGGCGGGCAGGCGCTACGACGACGACCGCGCGTACCTCGCGCACCTCCGCGAGCGAGGCGTCACGCATGTGGTGTTCAGCCTCGATGGGCCCGAGGAGGTTCACGACCGCTGCCGCAAGACGCCGGGGCTCTACCGCCGCGTGCTCGAAGGCTTCGAAAAGGTGCGCGCCGCAGGGCTCTCTCCGCGGGTGTCGGCCGTGATCGGACTCGGCGTCTCCGAGCGCGTCGGCCTCGAGTGGATCGCGGGCATCTCCGAGCGCATCTACGGTCCAGCGTCGGATGCTGACCTCGCGGTGGGGAGGCTCTTCGCCGACGACGTGAACTACGTGAGCAACTTCATCGACGTGGGCGGCGGCGTGAAGCTCCGTCGCTCGCGCTACGACCTCGACGCGTTCAGCGACGAAGACCTGCGCTGCAAGAACTTCTTTCGCCCGCATCCGACGCTGCGCGTCAAGGCCACAGGCGAGATCTCGCTGTGCCCGCTCGTCGAGGGCGGAGACGGCTACGGCAACGTGCACGACCGCGACCCCGTCGAGCTGCTCAACCGCATGCACGAGGCCTTCGTGTACAAGCTCCACGCCGAGAAGCGCGTCGGCGAACACAGACGCTTCGTGGATGTGTCGCTCTTCGACGGAGGCATCAGCCACGCGTGCAGCGCGCGCACGGCGATCAACATGGTCGCGAAGGCCATGCACGACCGCGGCGTCGCGGAAGACGACGCGGAGGCGACCCGCGCGATCAACGTCGAGGTCGCCGAGAAGATGGGCGCCCGACCGAGGGTGTTGCGCAACCGCGCCAACGGCCACGCGCGCCCGCGGTAACGCGACGAGAGGCCATCGGGCGCTCGTCACGCGCGAAGGCGGATCAGGTGTGCGGGTTATCGGGGCGGAGCCCGCTCGACGGCCGCGTCAGCGTCCGCGTCGTGCCCGGACTTCGCGCTGCACCTCAGCGGGAAGCGTCGCGATGTAGTCGTCGGAGAGGGCCCGCAGCACCTCCGCGGGGAGTGCCAGCGCGATGTGATCGGGCGCGAGTCCCGCCAGTCGCTCCTCTGGCGCGAGTCCTTCGAGCCGCTGCTCTGGCGTATAGTTGCGGAGCGACCTCCTGACGAGCTCGTCGTAGCCGTAGAGGTCGGGGGTGGCGTGTGTGCTCATGATGTCGCCTCGCTTGCCCTGGTGCTCACTCAACCATTGCTTCGTCTCGATGTCACGCAGCGGGAGCCCCGCGAAGATGCGCAAGAGGTCGTCGTCTTCGCGCTCCGCCACTGCGCCAAGGTCGACGATCACGAGAGGGAGCATCGCCCGGTCGATGAAGTGGTAGCCGTCGGGCGACGGCGCCAACGTGAGCCCCAGGTCGTCGAGCTCCTCTCGCAGCGCTCCGTTGATCGAAGGAACCGCCATCAGGAGGGTCACCTCGTGCGCCGCGAGCCGCTCCTCGCGCGCTCGTTCGTCGCCGCCGGTACGCCTCGCGCGAGTCGAGAGCGTGAGCATCCCATAGGCGTAGAGGCGGTAGAGGTCGCCGCGCTGTGTCGGCCACACGACGCTCTTGTACTCCAGCAGCGCGACCTCGACGACGAAGCGCCACATGCCTCGGAGCGTCGTTCCGACGTCGTTCGGATCGCGGGGGTGATCGGCCCTGAGCTCGATGACATCGTCGACTCGCAGGGGCTCCGTCGTGAGCTGCACCTCCGGCGTCACCTTCGCCCAACGCGGCGCGCGCTCCTGGAGGAGTCCGGTGAACGGCGGATGCCATGCGGTCTTCTTCGCGCTCATTGCGGGCGGTGACGAAGCGTCCGCTATGCCACGCTCGTTTCTCCGGTGCGTCGTCGCGGACGGGGTGGCGAAATGGGTGGCGGAGGGGGTGGCGGAGGGGTGGCGGCCCGCCACCTCACGATGCGCGACGACGTGGAGCTGATACCCTCGCGCGCCGTGAGAGCCATCGCACTCGCCTCGATCGCGCTCCTCGGCTGCGCCGGGAGCCAGCACCACGGTCGCCGTCATCGCCGCGAGCGCGTCGTCGTGCTCGACGTGTCGTCGAGCGGCGCCGTCCTCTTCGCCGACGAGCGCGGTGCGGTGCGCGACGCCGTGGGGAGCTTCCTTCACGATCAACATGTGCTGCGATTGAAGGCGGTTCCGCGCGCCGAGCTAGACGCGGCGCTCGCCGTGGCGGCGGGGTCGAGGGTCGATCCGTCGGGGCCCGTGTGCGAGGCGGTGCCCAACGTGCTGTCGCTCGTGCGGAGACGCTTTCCCGATGCGCTGATCGCGTTCACGCACGCGAGCTGCGAGGAAGATGGTTGCGCGCTGTCGGTCTCCGTCGATCGGCCGACGGCGCAGGGCGCGCTGCGTGGTCCTCCCGTCGCGCGATGGAGGGCGTCAGTCACGGCGTCGGGGGATGTCGGTGGGTGGGTGGCCGCGGTGCGCACGCTCTCTGTGCCGCAGCCGGAGTCCGGCGGCGTGCTCGGAATGCTCGCCGAAACGCGCGGTCCCACGCCGCGCGTGACGGTGCTGCACACGAGAGGCACCGGGACGTGGTCGACGCAGCCGACGGTCGCGTCGTTCGCGAGCGCGCAGTCGGCGCTCGACGCGTGTCACGTCCGCGGATCGTCGTTCGGCAACGACGACCTCCTGCTCGCGGTCGACACGAGCGGCGCGATCACGCGGTGCGAGGCTCCCGCGAGAGACAGCTTCAATGAAGGTGCTAGGCTGCGCTGCCTCTGCGACGCGGTGCGCGGCGTGAACTTCGGCGCGGGTGCTGCGGATCGAAGGGTCTTCGCGGCCGTGATGAACGAGCCCGAGTCGGGCGTGCAGTCGGGGGAGCGCTGCGTGAGAGCCTCGGTCGACGCGATCACGAGCGACGACGCGCA